>NZ_SRYA01000130.1 GCF_004793545.1 Petralouisia muris
AGGTACATCGCAATCCATGACGGCGTTGACACGATAAGGGAGGACAACGACATCGTCCCATTCAAGAATATCGTCAACGAATGGCAGGCAAAGGAAACGAGTCGCAAGGTAAAAAATGCGATGAAAGCCAAGTTTAAGAACGGGGAATACATCGCCCCTGTCGTGCCAATCGGCTATAAAATCAACCCTGCCGAGAAGAACAGGCTTGTCGTTGACGAGGAAACCAAGTGGATTGTGGAGAAGATTTTTGCACTTGCGGCGCACGGATACAGGGCGAATAAAATCTGCCGCACCCTTGCCGCTGAGAAAGTCCCGATACCAGCATGGTGGGCGTCGCAGAAAAACGGCTACAAGGCGAACATTTTTGAAGGTCAGCCAGAGGGGAAGAAATACCTCTGGAATATCGTTACCGTGAGCAAAATCCTTCAGAATGAAATCTATCTGGGCAACACCGTACATTACCAGATACAGAAACTCTCCTACAAGTCAAAGAAGAACGTTAAACGACCGAAAGAGGACTGGATGCGGATTGAAAACACCCATGAGCCATTAGTTGACCGTGAAACATGGGATTTAGTGCAGGGGCATATCAATTCCCGCAAACGCAGCCGAGAGGGCGATGAGCCGCAGATATTCGCAGGGCTGCTCAAATGCGGCGAGTGCGGATGGAGCTTGTCGGCGGCAAACACAAAGAACAAGTCGAGGTATTACCGCTGCACGCAGTATTCCGCACATGGGAAAGAAGCGTGTTCCCTGCATTTCATCACCTACAATCTGCTCTATGCTTTTGTCCTCGGACGGTTACAATACTGGCTGATGGCGGTAAAGGAGAATGAGGACGCCATTCTGGAACGGCTGCTGCAGAGTAGCAAGAAACAGCGGAGGACAGAGAATGCCCGTGACGAAAAAGAGCTGAAAAGGGCGCAGAAACGCAGACAGGAATTAAACAACCTCTTTGCGAAGATGTACGAGGACAGGGTAAAAGGGCTTCTTGACGAAGAAAACTATTCCATGCTGTCCGTCAAATACCGCACGGAGCAGCAACAGCTTGATGAAACAATGAAGACCGTATCCGCAAGGCTTGAGGATGTCAAAGAGGAAACGGACGATGCAAAAAGGTGGGTAGACCTAATCCAGAAATACAGTGCCATTGACGAGCTTACCGCCCCACTTTTGAATGAACTGATTGAGAAAATCGCAGTCCATCAGTGGAGGAAGGACGAGAACGGTAAGAAAGTATGGGATATTGAGATTTATTACCGTTTTGTCGGGAAGATTGATTGAAAAATAGAAACTATGGGGAATGTGCCATTTGCGGCAGTTCCCCGAAGGATTATCCTTAAAGTAAAGCGGGGATTACTTAACTTAAAGATAGTATATACATACAGCCTGCTGACACATTGCTTGCAGATGCCCCGCAGAAACCAAACCATACAGAAAAGGAGTTTTTGCATATGAAGTCAATATTTGAACAGTTAGGCGGCACATATCACGAAGAAAATGGGTATCTTATTCCAGATTTAATATTACCCAACGAAGAAGAACAGCCGATAGGCACATGGGGACAGCGGCATCAGGATTATCTGAAACAGTAACACAAGGTTACATACACCAATCTTCTCACAAGTGGCAGACTGAACTCCTATCTAGCCGTCATTGACAGGCAGGCGCAGGAACGCTTTGAAAGGCTTATAGAGAGCATGAAACAGGCACAGGACATAACGGAACGGCTAAAGGAAGAAAATGCCATAGAGTGGACAGGCAAAATAAATAATATAAGGGCTTGTGCGAGGGAAATTGTGAACGGAGAAATTATTTTTATATAATCAGAATTGGCGGCAGGGAATATAATTCTTTGCCGCCTTTCAAATGGAGTAACTATATTATGAAATTAGCTTGTGAAATATATTGCTGATTCTTATCCAGCAAATGTTTTAGGGTTTTCAGTCCTGTTTCCAATTGTTGTAAGGAATCAGGGGAACAGGTTGCAATTCTTATAGCTGTGGATTCAGCTTTGCCAACGGTAAAACGGTCAGAACAGAAGATATGAATGCCATTGTCTGTTGCCTGCATTTCCAACTGATAACCGTTATAATGGGCAGGCAGGGGCAGCCATTGGAAGAAGCTGTATTCATTCGGGCAGATGCTGTCTGGAAAGTATTTTTTATATATCCTGTTCCGTTCTTTTGCCTGTCTTTTTTTCTGCCCTATGATTCTGCCTGCATTGCCGCTTGCAATTAATTCGCTTATAATTTCTGCGTTAAGCAGCGGTATTTTCAAATTTACATTATTAGCCGTTTCAAGAAAGGTTTGTCTTAAGCAATCAGGGATAACCATATATGCGCATCTTAAGCCTGCTGAAAGTGATTTTGACAGGCTGTGCAGGTAAATGGTATTATCTGGTATCAATGTCTGAATCGGTTCTCCTGTATCATTTGCAATAAATCCATAAGCGTCATCTTCCATTAAAATCAGATGGTATTGCTGTATGAGGCTGGCAATTTTCCTTTTTCGTTCCATTGACATGACAGTTCCTGTCGGATTATTGCAGGACGGCATTAGGAAGATTCCTTTTATATCCATTATCCTGCACTGCTTTTCCACTAGGTCGGGTATCATTCCATCCTCATCTGCGGCTACTGATATCAACTGGACATTTAACTGTCTGGCTAAGCCGATAAAATTGGAATAAGTGTAAGAATCAGTTAGGATTTTATCTCCAGAGTGGAAAAGAGCCAAAAATACAATCGTCAGGGCATTTTGAGTTCCTGCCGTCAGCATGATGTTTTCAGGCTCTGTTTCTATATGGAAAGATTTCAGCCATTTTATGGCGGTCTGTTTGTGCTTGTAAGATTCCGATATGCTGTCAAATTCAAAAAGATACTGGGAAGTATTGCGTTGTATGGTTTTTTGCGCAATATCAGCGACAATCTTATTATACTGGTAAAAAGGTCTGATTATGCCCAGTTCTACGCACCCGTTATTTGCCTTATGTAAAAAAGGGATGGCGGCATTTGGGGATACAAATGTGCCTTGCCCTATATTGGCATAGATTAGCCCCTTATTTTCACAAATCTTGAATGCACGGGTTATTGTGCTTAGGTTCAAATCAAGAAAGTCTGCTAATTCCCTTTGGGGCGGCAGTTTTGTATTTCCAGCCAGTTTGCCGCTTTGGATATCCTGTTCCAAAAGTTCCGCAATAGATATATAAATTGGTGATTTTAATTTTTCTTTATCGGGTATCCATGGCATTGGGTAATTTTCAAAAGAATTAACTGGCAAGCTTTTTCCCTCCCTGCTCAAAATTGTCTTACATACAATATTAGCATTGAAAACATACAAAGTCAAGAATATAATCTATATTGTATGTATTGTGTGCAAACAATACCATGCAACAAAAAGGAATAAATTTTATTTTAGTAGGAAAGAGGTTACGAAATGAAGGATTTAACGAGAGAACATGAGTTAAAGACAATATTTTTATTTTCACTGCCAATTTTGGTCGGCAATCTATTCCAGCAACTATATAATCTTGCGGATACGGTTATTGTAGGTAATTTTTTGGGGAAAGAATGTCTGGCGGCGGTAGGGTTCAGTTTTCAGATACACTATCTGCTGATTGCCCTTTCTATGGGCATTTCAATGGGGGCAAGCATATTGGTTTCACGTTATTTTGGCAGTAAGGACATGGAATCTGCGAAAAAAGTTATGGATACGGGATTTGCTTTCTGCTTTTGCCTCAGTTTGATAATTGCTGCTTTGGGCATATGTTTTTCCTATCAGATTCTGCTTGTCTTCCGAGTGCCGTCCGCTTTGCTTGAAGCGGCTGACATATATCTTAAAATTATGTTTATCGGCGTTATCCCCACGTTTGCATATAACGCGCTTACAAATATTCTTCGCGGGATGGGGGATTCAAAAACACCTACATATATTCTGATAGTGGCAGCGCTTCTGAATATTGTGCTTGATATATTGTTCATTAAGGCATTCGGAATGGGTGTGGCAGGGGCGGCATTTGCGACTGTGTTATCGCAGCTTTTGTCATTTATCGTTTGTATGGTATATATGAAAATACATTATCGCAGCTTGTTTATTAATGTATTGCATTTACAGTTTGACAAGGCAGAATTAAAAAAGAGCTTGAAGATAGGTACGCCCGCCATGATACAGCAAGTATTTGTGAGTGTGGGATTTATGTCATTGCAGTTTCTGATTAATGGGTTTGGCACGGATTGCATGGCGGCATATACTGCCGCATCTAAGGTAGATGCTTTTGCAGAAATGCCCGCCTTGAACTTAGGGCAGGCTATGACTAATTTTACTGCCCAGAATTTAGGGGCAAAAAGGAAAGACAGGGTATTGAAAGGCGGGAAATACGCATTGGTTATGGGGATTGCAGTATCAGCGTGTATTTCTGTTGTCATTGTATTGTTTCCGTCTGTATTTATATCAATATTCAATAGGGATACGTCTGTTTTAGATATTGGCAACAGCTATCTGAAGATTGTGCCTGCTTTTTATATTATCTTTGCAGCCATGCAGGTATTAAACGGATTGCTTTTGGGGTATGGAAAATCATTTGTGCCGATGATTGCTTCCATATGTTCCCTGTGCTGTCTTCAAGTGCCTGTCGCTATTATTTTGTCTGGCACAAAGCTTGGTTATAATGGAATTTGGATAGCCGCTCCAATCGGCTGGTTTGGAGGGCTATTAATCCGCGCAATTTATTTTTATCATGTCAGCAAAAAAGAAAAACAATAAAAATATACATAAACCTGCATTATTCACGGAATAGTATTTGAACTGATAACTGCGCCATAAATCTAAAAATTGATCCATACAGCCATAACATCACTCAATTAACCTGTTAAAAGGGTATAAAATCCCTATAGCAGAGTTCAGAGCAGTTATTAAGCTGTCAAGGTTCGTTAATATCTGCTATTCCAGCTGTACATTCAGCCTGCTGATATTTGAAAGTGTCTCATAGAATTCATTCTTATAAAGGCAGCCGCTACACAGCTTGAATGTGATATATCTTGCTGAACGAACTGCTTTTGCAGCAATCTTCAGCAGTTTTAAACGGACGGTATCAATGCGTTGCTTTCGCATGTTTGCTGATAACGCCAATCGTCTAAACCAATTAAATATATTATACGCAAGAGCGTGTACCTGAAGTCTGTTGGCATTTACCATTCTGGTATGGCTGCTTACGGACGCGAAATCAAAACCGGATTTGCTTTCTTTGATGAAGTTTTCCATCTGCCCTCTCTTGCAGTAAAATCTGATGAGATACTCCGGTGGGGAATCCATGTTTGTGACAATAAATGTGTACATGTAAACCATTTGGTTCTCCGGTTTTTCAACCTTGCATACCACGCGCCTTTTATAAGGCCATGAACCCGCTTTGTACATGAATTCACCATAAACTGCCGCATAATCAACTTTATTATTCATGGTGGCCTCATCAAGCTCATCCACAAGATGGGATGCTTTTTCACGGAGAATGCCATTTTCTTTCAGCCGGATTACATAGCTTGTGCCATTTTCCTCGCACTGCTTATAAAGGTCAGGCGTGGCAAAACCGCTGTCACCACGAAGCAGAATACGGATTGTCGGATAATCATTCAGGTATTCATCAAGTATCGGCTGCAGGAAGTCAGCCACTCCGGTACAGGAATACTGTGTTCCATCACGAAGCTGGATTTTTATCAGATCCCCGGCCATTCCATCATAACAGACAAGTGGATGATAACCATTACTTTGATAATGAAAGTTAAAGGCTCTGCCTTCCTGTTTGCCGTATGCATCAAGGAGCGTGGAATCAAGATCCAGAATTACAGCTTGTGGCAACTGTATACTGTAAACTTTCTTACGAAGTATTCTTCCAATCGCAAGGAACTGGTTTAAGGTATTTTCATCCATGCGGTTAAAGAATCTTGATACCGTAGGCTGTGATGCAAGGGCATCTTTTTCAAGTACAGACTTGAATACAGGATCGTTTGTCAGTTCATCGGAAGCATCATCTTCGAAATAACCGGCAATGATCATATATATCATCTGGAGCAGGTTTTTCTGATCCGTATGATATCTGAATAATGCAGGATCATTAGTCTTGAAAGCTTTGCCTAAAAGCTTATCAATATCAAGTTTGCTTACGAATTCTTTGATGAGAAGTAAGCCTGCATCGGAGGACAAATCTCCTCCATCAAAATTTATTTTAATCTGGCTATTGCTTTGTAATGATAAGGTGTTTACAATACTCATAAAGGGCTCCTTTGTTGGTTTTTATTAAGTCTTGAACACCTTAATTTTACCACATTTGGATGCTCTTTTTTCATTCACTTGATAAGTGAAAAGCAATATTCAGTTAAAACACGGTAACTATGCGGCTTTCAGCCATTTTCACGGCTATGCCGTGAATAATCTAGGATAAAGAATTTTACCAAACTTGAATCAATGGATAAAAAATTAATGTGGCAATTTAAGCAACAGCTATCTGCAAAAAAACAAATTTGTGTTGAGGATAAAAAGAAGATGGATAGCTATTGCTTATTGCCTGCATTTCATTCATAGCATGGATGTTCACCATATAAAAAAACGGCGTGTGGTGGGCGGTATTGCTATGCCCTAAAAAACTTAACAGACACTCTCCAGACCTGTTTTTGAAGTTTGGAGGGTTTTTTATGTTCTTTTTTCGGGCGGTAATCTATCTGCTCATGCAACACAGAATTTATCCGTACATAGCATATCGGGGAATAGCAGGAAGCCAGTTAAAAAAATCCCTGCCCATGCAACGCTACTTCTTGCCATGCAACCAGAAGTATAATCTCCACTTAACAGAATATGTATCTCCTATAACCGTAGAGGTCACCGAGCCTTTGCGGTTTTTCTTTTGTCGTTTTTTATCGGAATGTGCCGCAGGGCTGTTTCTGCTGTTGGCTGCCGTTCGCCTCCTATCCAATCTGGTTTTTAGCATTTTCAAAAATTTCAGATTGGAGGAAAAAAGAATGGCATACAACAACGGACGGGAGAACAGGAAAT
>NZ_SRYA01000131.1 GCF_004793545.1 Petralouisia muris
CTTTTTTTGCAAGTGCGATTGATACCCTGAAAATCCTGGTTATTGCTCTGGGCGCCGGCCTCGGCGCATGGGGCGTCATCAACCTTCTGGAAGGTTATGGCAATGACAACCCTGGGGCAAAATCCCAGGGCATGAAACAGCTTATGGCTGGCGGCGGTATTGCGCTGGTGGGTGCCACGCTGATCCCGCTGCTCTCCGGCCTGTTCGGTTAATAGCCGATGGGCAGTCTGTTTGAAAGGATAACAGACTGGATTAAAGAGGGCTTAATCGAAGCGATCACAGGACAATACACCGGTATCTTTGAATCCGTCAACAGCCAGGTCTCGGATGTGGCCTCGCAGGTAGGCCAGACGCCGCAGGGGTGGAATGGCGGCGTGTTCAGCATGATCCAGAATCTTTCTGAAACCGTCGTCATTCCCATTGCGGGAATCATCCTGACTTTTGTTCTTGTCTATGAACTGATTCAAATGATTCTTGAAAAGAACAACATGCACGATTTTGATACATTCAACATCTTCAAGTGGATTTTCAAAACCTTTGTTGCCACCTACCTGCTCACCAACTGCTTTACTATCGTCATGGCGGTGTTTGACGTCGCCCAGAATGTGGTGAGCCAAAGCGCCGGCGTGATAAACGGGAACATGGATGTTACCGCTGCGCTGGCCGACCTGGAAACGCAGCTTGAAGCAATGGGGATGTGGGAGCTGATCGGTCTGTGGCTGGAGACCAACATCATCAACCTGTGCATGTGGGTGTTGTCCATCGTGATTTTTGTCATTGTGTATGGCCGTATGATCGAGATATATCTTACGGTCAGCCTGGCACCCATACCCTTTTCCACAATGGCAAACCGTGAATGGGGGCAGATGGGGACAAATTACCTGCGTTCCCTGTTTGCTTTAGGTTTTCAGGGGTTTTTGATCCTGGTCTGTGTCGCGATTTATGCGGTGCTGGTCCAGTCGATCCCTTCTTCCGGCGACATTCACGGCGCGATCTGGGGCACGGCAGGCTATACGGTCCTGCTGGCCTTTGCCCTGTTTAAGACAGGCTCGCTATCCAAAAGCATTTTTAACTCGCATTAGCGTGTAACCAACTTACATCTTAACAAGAAGGAGGACTTTTCTATATGAGTAAGACAAACAACGAACCCGTGCAGCCGGAGGTACAGGCACCGGAGGCTCAGGCGGGCGGAGGCTTAAAGCTGGATGTAACTGTACGCCCGATTGCCCCGATGGGAAACCTGCTGGCTTACGCCAATGTGACCATCGGCGACAGCTTCAAGATTGACGGCTTCCGTATCTGCTCCGGCGAAAAGGGGCTGTATGTCAACATGCCCTCTACCCAGGATAAGCAGGGAAAATGGAGGGATGTCTGCTGGCCGGTGACGGCGGATTTCCGCAGGCAGCTTAACGACGCCCTGATTGAAGGGTACGGCCAGGCGATTGAAAATTTGCAGGCCACCCTTGAAGCGACAAAGGGAGCGGCGGAGAGACCATCCCTAACCGGCGCCCTGAAAGAAAATGCCGGTAAGGTTAAGACGCCTCCGGCAAAATCCGCTCCCACCAAGAATGAGCAGGCCCGATAATGCCGGAGGCTGGAAAATATAGCATCGTGTATGCGGACCCGCCCTGGCGTTATGATATGAAACGCGGCAACGGGGTGGCGGAAAACCATTACCCAACCATGAGCATAGAAGAAATATGCGCGCTACCGGTTGCAGACCTTGCGGCTAGAGACAGTGCGCTTTTTCTATGGGCCACCTTCCCACAGCTTAATGAGGCGTTCCGTGTTATGGAGGCATGGGGCTTCAAATATAAGACGCTGGCCTTCCTCTGGCTGAAACAGAACCGGAAAGCAGATAGCTGGTTTTATGGGATGGGGTTCTGGACCCGCTCAAACGCGGAGGTGTGCTTACTGGCGACCAAGGGGCGCCCCAAACGTCAGTGTGCGGGAATCCACCAGTTTGTGATCTCCCATATCGAACAGCACAGCAAGAAGCCGGACGAGGTGCGGGATAAGATTGTGAAACTTATGGGCGACCTCCCCAGGGTGGAACTGTTTGCAAGACAACAGGCCCCCGGCTGGGATGTGTGGGGCAATGAAGTGGATTCAAGTATCACGATGCCCGGAAAGACGGACACAAGGGAATCAGATAAATATTGACGGTATATCACGATTGGAGGTGAAAACAATGCCTTATGTACCCGTACCCAAAGACTTAACGAAAGTCAAGACCAAGCTGGCGTTTAACCTGACGAAGCGCCAGCTTATTTGTTTCAGTCTGGCCGCACTGGTGGGACTGCCGGTATATTTCCTTACCCGCGGCGCTATCGGCAACTCGGCGGCGGTGCTGATGATGATCGGGATTATGATGCCCTTTTTCTTTTTCGCCATGTATGAGCGGGACGGACAGCCGGCGGAGAAACTTCTGAAAAACAGGCTCCGCTATAAGCTCTGGCCGAAGAAACGGCCATACCGGACGGAAAACCTGTATAAATCCATGTCAAAGAAGGAGGTTACGAGGATTGCCAAAAACCAAACAGCAGGAGGCCCAGGAAAAACGTCTGCAAAGAAACATCAGGCAGGCAAAAAAGGCCAGGGCCGATGCAAAGACAAGCGGAAATAAGACTGTCCGCACTAGGCCGCCTAAAAAGGGCGGCTTTTTTGCCGGGCTGAAAACGGACGCCCCGCAGACGGTCCAGCAGAGTATTCCCTATAAGGAAATGTACCGGGATGGAATCTGCCGGCTGACCGACAAACTCTACACCAAGACGGTGCAGTTTTTTGATATTAACTACCAGCTTGCACAGGCGGATGACAAAGCGCAGATTTTTGAGGGTTACTGTGATTTCCTCAATTATTTTGACGCTTCGATCCATGTGCAGCTTACTTTCATTAACCAGCGGGCCAATATGCAGGATTTCGCCCGCAGTATCGACATCCCCATCCGCGGCGACGAATATGACGGAATCCGCAGGGAGTATGGGGATATGCTGAAAGGTCAGCTCCAAAAAGGCAACAACGGCCTTACCAAACGGAAATATATCACTTTTGGAATTGAGGCTGACGACCTTCGCACCGCGAAGATGCGCCTGGAGCGGATCGAGGCCGACGTGCTGGCGAATTTCAAGGCCCTGGGAGCCCAGGCAAAGCCGTTAGACGGGTTGGAACGCCTGGAGCTCCTTCACAGCCAGCTCCACCCGGACGGGCAGGAAAAGTTTCATTTTACCTGGGCGGACCTGCCGAAAACCGGGCTTTCTACAAAGGATTTTATTGCGCCCTCCGGCCTGTCGTTCTCAAATGACGGAAAGACCTTCCGGGTGGCCGACCATTCCGGGGCGGTGTCCTTTTTGCAGATTCTAGCGCCGGAGCTGACGGACCGGCTGCTGGCGGAGCTTTTGGACCTGGACGACGCCGTGACGGTGAACCTGCATATCCAGTCCATCGACCAGGCCCAGGCGATCAAGAACATCAAACGCAAGATGTCCGATTTGCAGAAAATGACCATTGAAGAACAGAAAAAAGCGGTCCGTGCCGGGTATGACATGGACATCATACCTACCGACCTTGCCACCTACGGCGAAGAAGCAAAGAATCTCCTACAGGATTTGCAGAGCCGGAATGAGCGCATGTTTCTTGTGACGGTGCTGGTGGAGAATATCGCTTCCAAACGGCAAAAGCTGTTTAATGATATTCTGTCTGCCTCCGGTATTGCGCAGAAGTATAACTGTGCCCTGAAACGTCTGGACTACCAGCAGGAACAGGGACTTATGTCCTCTCTTGCCTTAGGGTTGAACCAGATTGAAATTGAGCGTGGGCTTACGACCAGCAGCACCGCCATTTTTGTGCCGTTTACGACCTGCGAGCTGTTCCAGGAGGGAGAGGCGCTTTATTATGGTCTGAATGCTCTAAGCAACAACCTGATTATGGCGAACCGCAAGAACTTAAAGAATCCAAACGGCCTGTTCCTGGGAACGCCCGGCAGCGGCAAGTCCTTCTCTGCCAAGCGTGAGATCGTCAACGTGTTCCTTTTAACGGAGGATGACATCATCATTGCAGACCCGGAAAATGAGGTGCGACAAGAAGTCGCATAATAAATTGCTGGTCGTCAGCTACCCTATCCATTTGGGGTAATCCTACCACAATCTGCGTGAATGGCAACGTTCAGGTGGGAAGCTTGTGGGACAATATGGGAAACCTGACAGCCTAAGTCGGGCGTACTGTTAGGATAAGAGTGCTATGACGAATGTAAAGTGAACCATTGTAAGAGTCGTTACAGGGAATAAGTGAAATAAGGCTGATACACTTACACCAAAGGGTGCGGAGGTGGTTGCGGCGGCTTTCGCAACGCCGTAACAAATGGACATGATTCCTCCCGGCTCAAAGATGGCGTCTAAGGCATTCACAATTATTTATTATGCGGAACTTGGTAAGCCCTATGTGTTCCTTATATATATTTTTTTTTAAGGTATTGAAGCCGCAAGGCAGAGAAATGGCACAGAGGGTAGAGGAACGGGATAAAAAGCGAATGGCTCTGCTGTAATGGCGGGGCATAGGGGTTCAAGATTTGCCCTGACCCGAAAGGGTGCAGACTTATCCCACGGTATTTCATGACAAAGAATGGAGGTAAACCTATGAACGGTAATAATTCAACGACGGAAACACCAGTTTCTGAGAGATTATCGGACGGCAAGCGGCTTTCCATTCAGTGGAAAACTATCGACTGGAAGAAAGCGGAGCAGGAAGTTAATAGGCTGCAAGTCAGGATTGTCAAGGCAACTCAGGAAAGGAAATGGAACACAGTGAAGCGGCTTCAGTATCTACTGACGCACTCGTTCTATGCAAAAGCACTCGCCGTAAGGCGTGTGACCACAAACAAAGGAAAGAAAACCGCAGGGGTGGACGGGGAAATCTGGTCAACGCCTGCAATGAAGATGAGGGCTGTCATGTCATTGACAGACAAAGGCTATAAAGCAAAACCGTTAAGACGTGTCTATATCGAGAAGAAGGACAAGAAAAAGAAACGTCCGTTAGGGATTCCAACCATGTATGACAGGGCAATGCAGGCGTTGTACGCCCTTGCATTAGAGCCAGTGGCAGAAACAACCGCCGACACGAAATCGTTTGGTTTCAGAAAGGGGCGTTGCTGTCAGGACGCGTGCGAATATATTTTCACGGCATTGTCGCGCAAGGTATCGCCCGAATGGGTTTTAGAGGGTGACATCAAAGGCTGTTTTGATAACATCAGCCATGAATGGTTAGTGGAAAATATCCCTATGGACAAATCTATTCTGAAACAGTTCCTGAAAGCGGGATTTATCTTCAAAGGGGAGCTGTTCCCGACAGAGGACGGCACTCCGCAGGGCGGCGTTATCTCGCCGATTCTTGCAAACATGGCGCTGGACGGTATGCAGAAAGTATTGTCAGACAAATTCCACACCAACAGGCTCGGAAAGGTGGACTATCGGTTCAAAAACGCCCACAAAGTCAATCTGGTGCGCTACGCTGATGATTTTGTAGTAACAGCGGCAACGGAGGAAATCGCCTTGGAAGCAAAGGAATTGATAAAAGACTTCCTGAAAACAAGGGGCTTGGAATTATCTGACGAGAAAACGGTAGTCACCCACATCAACGACGGATTCGATATGTTAGGCTGGACATTCCGAAAATTTAAAGGAAAGCTGATTGTGAAGCCGTCAAAGAAATCCATACAGGCAATCGTGAGGAATTTATCTGACACGATACTGAAACGTGGGAAAGCATGGAATCAGGATGTGCTGATTATGAAACTGAACCAACAAATCCGAGGATGGACGAATTACCACCAGTCTGTGTGTGCGGCAGAAGCGTTTGCACATTTGGACTATATCCTCTATGAGTTACTGTGGAGATGGGCGAAAAGACGGCATCCGAAGAAAGGGCAATGGTGGATTTCCACGAGGTATTGGCATCGCAGGGAAAACCGAAACTGGGTGTTCGCTACGGACACAAAGGAGCTGATACGGGTAGACCATACACCAATTGTCCGACACACAAAAGTAAGGGAAGCAGCCAATCCGTTCCTTGATACGGAATATTTCAGACAGCGTAAGTTTAATCAGGGAATGAAGAAACTTTCAGGAAGATTCAAACTAATCTGGAAGAATCAAAACGGCTGTTGCTATCACTGTGGAATGCCACTGGACATTTCGGACGAGAGGGAAATTTTCTTTAAAGTACCAAAGTCCAGCGGTGGCAAGGAGGAAGTGGCTAACATGGCATATGTTCATGCTGACTGCCAACGAATCTATCTTGAGAGCCGCTCGAAAGAGTGATGAAATGCTTGAGCCGTATGAGTGGAAACGCTCATGTACGGTTCTTAGGCGAGAAAGGGCGGGTAACCGCCCCGACTTAGCCGACTACGGGCCTCTGGTACAGCAGTTCGGCGCCCAGGGGCAGGTCATTGACATTTCCCCGACTTCCACCAACTATATCAATCCGATGGACATTAACCTGGACTATTCGGATGATGAAAACCCCATCACACTGAAAAGCGATTTTATCCTGTCGCTGTGCGACCTGATTATCGGCGGCAAGGAGGGGCTTTCCCCGATTGAGAGGACCATCATTGACCGCTGCACAAGGCTTGTGTACCGGGATTATTTGCAGGACCCCCGCCCGGAGAATATGCCGGTCCTGGGCGACCTGTATGAGCTGCTTTTGAAACAGGCGGAGCCGGAGGCACAGAATATCGCCACGGCGCTGGAAATCTACGTCAATGGCTCCCTGAATGTGTTCAACCATAGGTCCAACATTGACATGAACAACCACCGGGTACTCTGCTTCCAGCTCAAATCTCTGGGCAAGGCCCTGAAAGAGATCGGGCTTCTCATTATGCAGGATGCCGTGTGGAACCG
Organism: Petralouisia muris; assembly: GCF_004793545.1. Classification (GTDB taxonomy): domain Bacteria; phylum Bacillota; class Clostridia; order Lachnospirales; family Lachnospiraceae; genus Petralouisia; species Petralouisia muris. The sequence continues at coordinate 6,897 of NZ_SRYA01000131.1, forward strand.
TGTTACCGCCAACCGCTCGAAGCATAAGACGACCTGGTTCTATATCGATGAATTCCATCGTGTAGCGACACGTTGTCGCATATAAACTCTGCGTGGGAAAAATCCTGCAA
>NZ_SRYA01000132.1 GCF_004793545.1 Petralouisia muris
GCTGGCATAAAATCAAATGCTAATTAGGCCAGTTATTAATTATTCGATGTACTAGATTACGTTATGGGGTGATTCACTGACAGTTTCAGGCCAGAGAGTAATGCAACAGAAAATAAATAAGAATTTGCGGAGGTGATATTATGCTTGAAAATAAACCATCTCAATCAATTATGACTGAATTACTTGGACAATCCTTGTATCATGTATGGCAAGCATTATGTTCGGCTATTGATGAAAAATACGATATGGAACAGTTATGGAATACTGGCGGTAAGAAATGGACTTACGAGTATAATACGCAAAAAGAAATTGCGTTGGTTTCATGATTATTTTTGGGAAAGATGAAAGAGTAAAATTTGAAGCTATAAGGGATACTCTTTCTAATGCCGTTTGTGGGAAATATGATGAAGCCCAAACCTATCATGATGGAAAATGGGTAATGTTTGAACCGACTGATACAACTGAATTTGATGACTATATGAAATTGCTGGCTATTAAAAGAAAAACGAACCGAAAATAACAAACCCAGTTTTATGAAGTCCGCTTAAACGATATTGATGGAAACGAGATAGTGATAGCTGAGTTTGTATAATTTACAACCATGATTTAGAGAGGAAAATAATTTAATGGATAATTTATGTAAAGAAGCGGAGCAGATAATGATTGAACGTTTTGGAAGAGATACTATTATAGCATTGGCAACAACGGAAAATGAGATGCCCTATGTACGATATGTAAATGCCTATTATGAAAATGGCGCCTTTTATATCATTACACACGCGCTCTCAAATAAAATGCAACATATAAAAGCTGATCCTGTTGTTGCAATCGCCGGTGAGTGGTTTACAGCACATGGAAAAGGCATTAGCCTGGGCTATTTCGGAAAGATAGAAAATGGTATGATTGCAGAAAAACTGAAAAAAGTCTTTACTGAATGGATCGATAATGGCCATACTGATTTCGATGATGAAAACACTATTATTCTGCGTGTGGAATTAACAGACGGTTTGTTGTTCTCTCATGACACAAGATATGAGTTTTAACTATAAAATTCCTTGATTTGTTGGGGTAAGTATTACAAAGTTTATCTTAGTTTGAGTGTTTGCAGGTAAACTGTTTTAGGAAGGGAGAGACAGCATGAAAGGATTTAACCGAGAAAATCAATTATTTTCTCTCTGCGGTTTGAATTGCGGGCTTTGCCCTATGCATTTGAATAAATACTGCCCTGGCTGCGGCGGTGGTGAAGGAAATCAGTCATGTAAAATCGCAAAGTGCAGTATGGAGCATGACGGTGTCCAATATTGTTTCCAATGCAGTGAATACCCTTGTGAAAAATACGATTATATTGATGATTTTGATTCTTTCATAACACACCGGAGCCGAAGAGCCGATATGGAAAAAGCAAGGCGATTCGGGATAGAAGCTTATAATGTGGAGCAGACGGAAAAGGCTAAAATACTGGACATTCTTCTGTCCGGTTTTAATGACGGCCGAAAAAAGACGCTCTTTTGTGCAGCCGTCAACCTTTTGGAACTGCAAGAGCTGCAAACAGTACTCAGTGAAATTGAGCGTCAATCTGATATGGAAACACTGACGCTCAAAGAAAAAAGTGCTTTTGTTGCTGGACTACTGCAGGATACAGCGGAAAATATCGACTTAAAGCTCCGTAAGAAAAAGAGATAATTGCTTTTTCTTTGCAATCGGACAATAAATTAAAAAATCTATAAGAATGATGTATAAAACGGAAACAAATAAGCGTATAGAAGCGAAATTAGTGCTCTGTCTGATCTGTCATAATGACCCATCGAAAGCCGAATTTATCTATAAAACTGACACTGCAGGAACTGTATGTAGTGCTGTGTACCGGATAAATGATCTCGCTTCCGTCCTGCATAATCTCAAAGACCCGCTTAACATCCTCTTTTGTTTCCAGTGTGACAGTCAGTGAAAGGGCAGTGCTTGGTTTAAAAGGGATATCCAGATTATCCGCCATCATGATCCGTTGATTTCCGATAAGGAGTTCCGCATGATAGATATATTCTTTCTGTTCTTCTGACAGTTCTCTATGAAAATCTTCCCATTTTGCATCGCTGTACCGAAGCAGGCAGTTGATTTCTGCGTCGAATGCTTTTTGGTAAAGATATATTGCTTCTTCACATTTCCCATCAAAATTGAAATTCGGTGTAATAATTGCCATATTCGTATTCCTCCAATATGACTTTGCTGACAGATTCTATTTACAGTTATTTTATCAAAGAGAAATTAGAAATGCCATGTAAAAACCGCCCCTCATTCTGCAAAAACGGGGCGGCTTGTTATGCTTTGCTCTATGATAAGATTTTTTGCCAATAGGATTCTAATATTTTATTATCGGAATTGAAGATTTCGTGTTTACTCCCTTTTACCCGGATAAGCTTTGCGTCTATATTTTTCCTCCTGCATAATTTCTTCACAAATCGTTCCTGTTCCCTTTTGGAAACATATGTTTCGTATTCTGCCTGGAAGATCCGGGTAGGACAGGAAATCTGGCGCCACGCTTTCTTTTGGAGAGCATGGTTTAACCGATACGTCTGCCAAAACCATCCATAGGAGGCGGCGTTCATCTGGAATAAGGGCTCTTTGCAGCGTTTATCCTGATAATATAGGAATCGACATTCGGAAGCAGAAGCACTGTCGGCATATTGTTCCATTCCGTCATAGGGATGGTTTCCCGGCAGATAGTGTTCTTCCCCGCCTGCTATGCAGAAAGTCTTTGCAACGAGATATGCCAGCGGCCAGGGAAGGGGGGCGCTGTTTGGGCGTATCATTGGGGAGGAGAGGATCAGCCTCGAATAGATCCGGGGCTCTTGTGCCGCTGCACAGGCCGCAATCCCGCCGCCCATAGAATGGCCATACAGGCATATGGGAAGCTCCGGGAATTCCTGTGCCGCAAGGCGGCTTACAAACAGCAAGTCATCTACATATCTTTGATAATCATCAATATGTACCAGAGAGAGATCCCCGGTATCACTGCACAGCCTGTAGCTGCGGCCGTGTCCGCAGTGTTCCGGCATGAAGACATGGTATCCCCCGCGAAGAAAATAATAGATATTTTCCAGATGCTTGTCGGCTGTTTCCGTATAACCGTGGGACAGGATGACAATGCCCTGAGGCTGGTCTGCAAGGCAGCGCAGATAGAAGATCTTTTTTCCTTGTTCCCGCTCACAGTATTTTTCCGTTTTCCTCTCTGCAAGATAAGGCAGAACGGCCGACTCCATTATTTCCGCATATCCTTCTGCCGGTATGATCAGATTGTGAATGGTTCTTCTGTCCATGTAAGGGTTCTCCTTTCATTTCCTTGACGGGACATGGCGGTCCATACAGGTTACAACAGTCATGATCATGTATGGCAAGCTTCTACCGTATATCCCGGCTGATTTTGTGTTCGTCATAAAACAGGAAGATAATCCCGCCTAAAAAGCAGAAGCATGCCGCCGTAAACGCTGCAATGCGGTAACCCGTTCCCGAGGAATCCCCAACTGTGGAAACCGCTGTAAACAGGAGCATGGAGAGGCTCTGGCCCAGCTTAAAGGCAAAAGTCCTTGCAGCATAGAACATCCCTTCACGGTTGCTTCCGGTGCGCTTCGCATCGCTCTGGGCAATATCGGCAACCACTGCCTGAGGAAGGATCCCAAAGACCGCCATAGGTAAGGAAGCCGTAACCATAAGAATCAGACCCTGTACATTTGCAGAGATTACAGAGATCCTTCCAAGAAAGCCGGTATAGAGATATGAGAACGAAAAAATCACGAAGGCCGTTAATATCAGCTTTTTCTTGCCAAGTTTCGGCGCCAGCTTATTGAGCGGAATATAAAATACCAGTGACAAAGCGGTCATACCGACAAAATAAAGTGTGGTCATCGTTTCCGGAAGTTTCAGCAAGCTGGTGACGAAGAACGGAAGACCTGTCTGGAACATCGTAATGGCAATCCAGTACAGGATGTCCGACCCGACGAATTTCAGGAATTCCCGATTCCGGAATGTGGAAGCGAGGGAGGAAAACGCGGTATCCTGCGAGGGAACAGTATCCACATATTCTTTTTCACGGATTGACCAGACCGGCACCTGCATACAGAAAAATGCGATGACAGCCATAACCGTGAACGTCGCGCGGATTGCGCCTACACGACCCAATACCGGGATGAAAGCTCCCCAGATTACCGGCGCCAGATAGGCAACTGCGGTTCCGGCAATAAAAGTAAAAGAAATGATTGTGGAAATATTCAGGCGTTCCTGCTGGTTGTGCCCTAATTCCGGAATCAGGGCATTATAGGGCGTACAGTAAGCCGTGATTGACAAATAGTATACCATTACCATCACGAACAGGAAAACGGCATTGATCCAACTGTTCTGATTGACCGGAGACCAGAATATAAGCACGGTAGACAGAGAAAGGGGCAGGGCGGCCCATTTTAAAAACGGGATACGCCGGCCATTTTCAGAGGTACAGCGGTCCGACAGGGATGCAATTAAGGGATCTGTGAACGCGTCAAAAAGCCGTCCGAAGGCGGTAATGCCGCCGATGACCGTAAAGATTCCGAGAATAACCAGTCCCTGGGGAATAAACAGTGTCTGCCCCTGTGCGACAGAGGCTTCATCCGGCTGATAAAAGTATACGAGCCAGTTAGAAATCAGACCTGACAATAAGGACCATCCGAACTGTCCGGCCGCGAATAGCCATATTTTACCTGTAGATAGTGATTTCATATGCATCCTCCTTGCTGTTTCTTTTCTGTTATGCTCTTTTTGATTCTTTGCTGTTAAGCCCGTTAAGGAGGAGATCGCCTGCAATCTCTACCTGTAAGGCCAGACCGACTCGTTCGTCTGATGAAAGAATGTGTCCATTGCAGGCCAGTTTCTGCATCAGACTCAGAAGTGTGTGTGTTACGGAAAAGTATACTTCATCTATGGTGTATGAAAAGGCCAGACTTTTGTCCTTAAGGCCTTTTTCCAGAGCATTTGTCATATAAGGTTTCAGATTCAGGATATATTCTTCATATTCTTCCAGCCGTTCCTTTGAAATATGATATCTTTGGACAAAGATATCGAATTCCTGGAGAAATTTTAGAAACAAGAATTCTTCCCGAAAAATCTTTGTAAAGATCTGGAAAATATATTTTATCTGCCGAATGCCGTTCAGCTTCTGATATGCTTCCTGGGACAGGGAATCCAGATATTTTCCGGCGACCATCTGCCAGTAGGCAATTCCTGCCGAGATCGCAAGCTCTGCTTTGGTTTCAAAATAGCGGTAGATTGTGGCAGGGCCGACACCGACTGCTTTGGCAATCTCCTCCACGGATGTATCTTCAATCCCTTTTTCGCAGAATAGCTTCAGGGCAGTATGGAGTATCTGCTGTGTACGTTGCTCCATCTGCTGTTTCCGAATCTTGGATTCGCCCATAAGGAACATCTCCTGTCTTTCTTATTTTATGATAGTAATACTATCACTTTTTGAGAATGATGTCAATATTTACGTCCTTTATGGCGCACATTTAGAATACGGGAAGTGCTTTTCACTTAAAATAGCGGTTGCAGGTATTCAACCCCTCGCCGTCAGGCGACTTTTAAATACTACAGATGTAAGATATAAGGCATAACGGAACGAAAGGAAGATTTCAGGTTGTTCGTGTGAACTGGTCATCAAGGAGGAAAGTATGAAGGGGAAAAGCAGGCACAAACATAAGGGTTCTTCATTGCGAATATTCAGCGTTTATTATTTCCTTCTTAGATTTTACTATCCAGAGCCCCCTTCTTCTGCAGGACGTAATTCATGGAATAGTATATCTTATGTTCCTATATTTATGGATCCATCTTGAGATTCATCGCTTACAGAAGTTTCTCTACGGTTGACTTTTTGGCGAAAAAGTGGAATGCTGCTCGATTGATAGGAAATCCTTTATTTATTATAATGAAGAAAAGATGTAATACAAGAGATGATAAGGAGAACAATAACATGGGCAGACTAAAATTATCGGACAATATTATCCGGCTCAGGCATGAGCGGAAGATCACGCAGGAGGAACTGGCGGATTTTCTGGGAGTGACCAAGGCATCCATATCCAAGTGGGAGAATGCCCAGAGTACACCGGATCTGATGCTTCTGCTCCAGCTTTCCGCTTTTTTTTGATATGACGATAGACGAGCTGATCGGGTATAAAGCCCAGCTCTCCAGAGAACAGATCCGCCGTTTCTATGCGGAACTCGTAGGAGATTTTGTAAAACGGCCCTTTCGTGAAACGATAGAAAAAACCCGTAACCTGGCCCGACGGTACTATTCCTGCCATCCTTTCCTTCTCCAGCTTATCATATTGTACTGGAACCATTACATGCTGGCAGAGTCAAAAGAGGAACAGGCGAAGCTTTTGGAGGAGGCAGTCTCGTGGTGCGACCATATCTTAGAGAACTGCAGCGACGTAGGCGTGTGCAGTGATGCCCTGGTTTTGAAAGCAGGCTTAAGCCTCCAACTGGGGAAAGCAAAAGAAACGATTGCTATGCTGGAGCCGGTGTCAGATCCTACACGCCTTGCAGGGCAGGATGGGGGACTGTTGGTTCAGGCTTACCAGATGGCAGGGGAACCTGAGAAAGCCAGAGGCTATATCCAGACGAGAGAATATCTGGATCTGCTGAATCTGGTGAGTGATGCCATGATATCCCTGGCTTTATATCAGGATGATTTCAAGAGATGCCAGAAGACCATATACAGGATTGGAAATGTAATAGAACAATACCGATTGGAACAGCTTCATCCGAATGTGGCGGCGCAGTTCCATAATCAGACAGCGGTAGTGTATGCTTTGAACGGAGCGGAGGAAGGGGCGCTTAAGTCCCTTCGCTCTTTTCAAAAATGTGTTGACAGACTTTTATGTGCAGAAAAGATGACGCTCCATGGGGATGATATTGTCAATATCCCTTTACACTTTTTCTTCACGAAATCTTTAAGATGCCTG
>NZ_SRYA01000133.1 GCF_004793545.1 Petralouisia muris
ATGTGTTTGTCCAGGACGCTTCCAAAGGATATGGGATTTTTATTGAAAATATGCTGGGGCATTGATGTTGCTGTTCATTTATTCTGACTTAAAATAAATCTGATTGATTGTCACAAGATTAACCGATATAATGACATTATCATAGAGAAAGAGAAAGTTCCAGAGCACTTACTTTTTACTAAGACAAGTGTTCTGGAACTATAGTTTATATCATGGTTATTAACACGAATATGGTATTTCTGGCACCCGCAGAAATAAAGCATAGGAAGACGCTGTGGAAACTGGGCAGGTGTGGAATTCCAAATGAAGACCGATGCCGGCTTATATCCGGATACAATGCCTGTAGGCCAGGACGGCGTGCACCTTATAATCGAAATTCATCCGTGTTTCTTTTATGGTAAAAATATTCATGTTCATTTTCTGTTATATGCAAAAATGTCTAAGTTTAGCAAGATTATTTTTGCTCTGGATTTATATCCTCCTGCATCATCAACAAGAATTTTTCAGCAGGTTTGGAAAAAACCTGATACTTCTTCCAGATTATATACATTTCAATCTCAATGGTAGGATAAAGGGGGCGGAAACAGAGTCTGCTGTCACCGGAAGTATTGATAATCCTGTCAAAGCAGATTGCGTACCCCAGTCCCTCTTCCACAAGAAGTGATGCATTGAACAGCAGATTGTAAGTCATAACAATATCCAGTTCCGATATACTGCGTTTCATCCACTGGACAAGTTCTCCGCCAGCTGCTTCCTGTTGGGATATCAGCAGTGGCTGCCCCCACAGGTCTTCGGGTGAAATGAATTCTTTTTCTGCCAGGGGAGAATCCTTTGGCATCAGAACGCCCCAGACATCCTTTGCCGGAAGTTTTAATGCTTCGTATTTGGTCAGATCAGGCGTTCCAAATATAATTCCGAAATCAATCAATCCTTTATCCAGCTGCTCCCTGACAAATACAGCATTTCCGCTGGAAATGTGGTAATGGATTCCGGGATACAGCTTTTTCAGTTTTCCGGCAGCCTTTGCCAGCAGGCGGACGCCATCTGTTTCTCCGGCTCCAATGTATACATCTCCGATAATCACATTGTCAGAAAGTATAATTTCGTTTTCCGTTTTCTTTACCAGATCCAGAATTTCTTCCGCTCTTTTTCGGAGGATCATTCCCTCTTCTGTCAGCGTAACCTTGCGGGAACCCTTTGTGCCGCGGATCAGCAGCTGCTTCCCCAGTTCCTCCTCCATATTTTTAATCTGTGTGGAAAGAGTAGGCTGAGAGAGATGAAGGGACTCGGCGGCCCGTATAATGCTTTGTTCTCTTGCAATGGCAAGAAAGTATTGAAGTACCCGTATTTCCATATATCTGCTCCTTGTTGTCTGTTTATTGTCTGTCGCACGTTGAAAGAATGTCATATGCATTTCAGGGGATAGGAACCAATCGGCAGGACAGGTTGACTTAAAAAAATTCTATCATAGTTTTCCATAGTTTTCAACTATACAAACGAATTATATCTAAATATTTGCTATAGATAGCCTTATAGTAAAATTATTAAAAACGTCAGGGGGTGCAGGTATGATAGCCACAGGAAGCAGGGAATCTGTAATACAGAATCTGGAGGATGCGGGATGTGAAAACGAAATGATTCAGGATTTTATGGGATGGTTTGACAAGGGACAACAGGCGAAACAGTTGGAACTGCTGGAACACCAGAGGGAATATCTGCTTGGCAGGGTACACAAGGATGAAAAAAGGATTTCCTGCCTGGATTATCTGATTTATCAGATTCAGGGAAAACCGACAGGAAAGAGGTAGGATGAAATCTAAGAGAAAGAAGGAAAGTGAAGATGAGTAAGAAAATATTAGTGATTTCGACCAGTCTGAGAAAAGAGAGCAATTCGGATATGCTGGCAGAGCTGAAAGCCTTTGGAAAAAGTTTAGAAATTGTTTAGATATCTTTGTGAATTCTTTTATCCTCCCATGTTAATCTGAACACAGGCTATAAGATTTCTGCTTTCGTAAACAGAAAAGCGAAAGGGTATTTTGCCGCAGACATTGGAAATGTACATAAACACATGGCAGGAAAAGGAGAATATGGAAAGTGACCATTAAGAAGAAAATCAGGCTGTCCAATATTATGATGGTTCTGATACCGATTTTAGTTACAACGGTTGTGCTCATTGTGTATCTGAATACCTCTCTGGGCAGCTACTGGCATACCTTTGTATCCATGTACAGTGATGAGAATGGAGTGCAGTTCGCCCAGAGTATGATTTATAACTATCAGCAGGAGCTGTGGGAAAACAACTGGGGGGATTGTCCGCAGATGGACGATTGCCAGGCAGAAATCCGGCACAGTGATGAGATGACCCATCTGGAAAATAAACTGTCCGGACTGGGATACCGTTTTATGATCACAAAGGACGGAGAAAGCATCTATTCCAACCTGTCTGAAACTGACTTGGAAACAGCAAGGTCTGTGGCGGGAGATGCCATTGATTATGCGAAGATGCTGACAGCCAGCCGGTATGAGGTCTCTGTAATTAAAAGCACCTTTTGGCATGGGGAAAGCATCTTTTGCATTACGGCTGTCCACCCCCAGGAAACAGATGGAACCATGGTAAATTATCTGAAAAACTGCATTCGGCGTTATCTGGCTGTCATATTGATTATTTTTGTGGCTTTGACCGTGTGTATTAACGGTGTTCTCTCCTGGTGGATTTCCGGCAGTATTTTAAAGCCTCTTGGGAGATTGAGCCTTGGCACAAAAGAAATCCGGGAGGGGAATCTGGATACACCCATGCAGTATGAGAAAAAAGATGAGTTTGGCCAGGTATGCAGGGATTTTGATGAAATGCGTGCATACCTGCGGGAATCTGTACAGCAGCGGCTGAAGGATGAAAAGCGCAGACGGGATCTGGTCACCGGGATTTCTCATGACCTGCGGACGCCTTTGACAACCATCATGGGATATCTGGACGGACTTTTAGACGGTATTGCAGACACACCGGAAAAGAGGCTCCGTTACCTGCAGGCCATAAAGACAAGAACCGGAAATCTGGTCAGCCTTGTAGACAGCCTTTCTGAGTACAGCAGACTGGACGCCGGCTTCCGGTATCACATGGAGGAAACGGATTTTAAGGATTATGTGGAAAAGTATCTGGAGCTTGTGCGCCCGGATATGGAAAACCAACAGGTGGAAATCGAATATTTCTGCGGGAAAGGAAAATTTCCGGTCAGGCTGGACAGAGAAGAGTTCAAACGGATCTTTAATAATCTGTTTGCAAACACGGTGCGGTACCGGAGAAAAGAAAATTCGAGAGTCATAATCTCTCTAAAACGGACACTGGAGGGAAGCAGTCTGGAACTGGTATTCCAGGATGACGGCCCGGGAGTACCGAAGGAAAGCCTGGAACAGATATTTGACAGCTTTTATAGAGTAGATGATTCCAGAAACAGTGCAGAGAAGGGAAGCGGTATCGGACTGGCAGTGGTGAAGGAAATCATCATCGGCCATGGAGGAACAATAAGGGCAGAAAACCGGGGAGGGTTAGCTGTGATTATCCGTATTCCGGTCATGGATTGAAATGAGAAATATACGGAAACGCCATATGGGTCTTCCATAATGCCCTCAAAACACGGTCAAATGAAGGAAAGGAATTGGTCGCAATGGAGAAGATACTGATCATAGAGGACGATGAGCTGATTGCGGAACTGGAGAGGGATTATCTGGAGGCAAACGGATACGAAACCGACCTGGCCTTTGACGGGATTACCGGAGAACAAAAAGCAAAAACAGAAAAGTATGATGCCATCCTGCTGGATGTGATGCTCCCCGGCAAGACAGGGTTTGATGTATGCCGGGAACTGCGTAAAAACCTATGGCTGCCTATCATCATGGTAACGGCCAAAAAGGAAGATATCGACAAGATCCGGGGATTGGGACTGGGGGCAGATGATTATCTGGTAAAACCTTTCAGCCCTACAGAACTGGTAGCCAGGGTGAAATCCCACATTTATATCCATAATCTGCTTTCATCCTCAGAGGAAGAGGAGCAGCAGGAGACAGAGATCAGTTACCGGAATCTGACCATCCTGCCAAAGTCAAGAAGGGTCTATCTGGATAAAAAGGAAGTGGTACTGGTTAATAAAGAATTTGAACTGTTGCTGTTTCTGGCAGAGAACCCTAATCTGGTGTTTTCAAAGGATACCCTGTTTGACCGGGTGTGGGGGATGGATTCTCTGGGAGATGCGGCAACTGTGACCGTCCATATCAACAGGCTGAGGGATAAGCTGGGAAAGAATGATTCGGAAAACCAGTTTATTGAAACCGTATGGGGAGCAGGTTATCGGTTTCGGATTGATTAGGACAAAACGACATAAATTGTCAGATGGAAAAAGAGAGGTTAATTTGATGAAAAAGAAATGTTTATTTCCGTTTATCTTAGCGTTGCTGGCAGTTCTTTCCGGCTGCGGACAAAAACCACAGGACTCCGCCTCTGAAAATCTGGGAACAGATGAGAACAGGGCAGAAACTGTACAGGAGATCCAGGAGGAAGTGATTCCGGGAACGGAGGATAATGTGGCAGAAGCATCAAGAGCAGAAGGACAGTCTGCAGCCGAAATTACCTCGGAAGATATGGCAGCTAATGACATGGCGTCAGCTACAGAGGGGCAGGAGCAAAAAGCCGATACGCCGGTTGTGTATATGACAACGGATATCAGTTCACAGGGTCTTATGAACATTTATCAGGCACTGTCAGCATCCCCCTCCGGCAAAATTGCCGTAAAGCTTTCTACCGGCGAACCGGGCAGCAACTATCTTCGGACAGATCTGATCGGGGAGCTGGTGCAGTCTCTGGAGGGAACCATTGTGGAATGCAATACCGCCTATGGAGGTTCCAGGGCAAATACAGCCATGCACTATCAGGTGGCGGAAGAGCATGGTTATACAGCCATTGCGGATGTGGATATTATGGATGAAGACGGCTCTATGACATTGCTGGTGGAGGGAGGGGACAATCTGACGGAAAATTATGTGGGCGCGCATTTTGCGGATTACGATTATTATGTGATTTTGTCCCATTTTAAAGGACATTCCATGGCAGGTTTTGGAGGGGCGATCAAAAATATTTCCATTGGCATCGCCTCTTCGGAAGGAAAATCCCATATCCACAGCGGCGGAACAGGCGGAAGTATGTGGGGAGGAAGCCAGGATGCTTTTCTGGAATCTATGGCTGAGGCTGGAAAATCTGTTGCAGACTATCTGAATGGAAATATCCTGTATATCAATGTGATGAACCGCCTGTCGGTGGACTGTGACTGTGACGGAAGTCCGGCAGAGCCGGATATGCACGATATCGGGATTCTTGCTTCCTATGATCCGGTGGCGCTTGACCAGGCCTGTGTGGATCTGGTTTATGGGGCAGAGGATGGGCAGTCCATGATTGAAAGGATTGAATCCAGAAACGGTCTGCATACGCTGGAGCAGGCAGAAAAAATCGGCCTGGGAAGCCGGGAATATGAGCTGGTGAGTATAGATGACTGATATATTACACCGTGAAGCCGTTTACCTCTGGTACTATTTCAGTGTCCAGCTGGAACAGATTTTTAAATACTGGGTATTGGGAATGGTGCTGGGGAGTCTGATTTCCGTGTTCCTGAAAGAACATATTCATAAAGCATTCCGATCCATGGGAAAGAAACGGCTGGGGATTCTGGGTATTGTCAGTGCCAGTGCGTTAGGGATTGCCTCGCCTCTTTGTATGTATGGAACCATCCCCATTGCCGCCTCATTTTCCAAAAGCAGCATAACGGCGGATGAGTCTCGCAGGGATGACTGGCTGGCAGCTTTTATGATGAGTTCGATCCTGCTGAACCCACAGCTGATTATTTACAGCGCGGCTCTTGGGATTCCTGCTTTGGCTGTGCGTATCATATCCTGCTTTTTATGCGGCATTTTTGCCGGAGTGTTTATATGGCTTTTTTACCGCAATCGTCCCTTTTTCAATTTTAAAGGGTTTGAAGAATCTAAAAGCCGTGATACAGACGCTAATCTGCTGTTACGATTTCTTAAGAATCTGGGCCGGAATGTAAAAGCTACGGGATGGTATTTTCTGGCCGGTATTGCTTTATCCGCACTGTTTCAGAGATATGTGTCCGGGAATGTGATGACTAACCTGTTTGGCGGCAATGAAGCGTTCGGGGTCCTGATGGCGGCAACTGTCGGAGTTCCCCTCTATGCCTGCGGCGGCGGAACGATACCGTTATTGCAGACGTGGCTGATGGACGGCATGAGCCTTGGCAGCGCCGCAGCTTTTATGATCACCGGGCCGGCTACGAAAATTACGAATCTGGGAGCAGTAAAGATTGTATTGGGGATCAAGCGGTTTGTACTATATCTGGCATATGTAATGATATTCTCTTTTCTGACCGGTTTGGTGGTGAATTTTATATAATTTTTCTGAATGGAGGGAAAAAATGGAGTACAGGACAAACAGAAGGACGGGTGACCGCATCAGCGTGATCGGCCTGGGAACAAGCTACATTGCAGAAACGGAGGAAAAGGAGGCGGTTGGGGCTCTGGAATTTGCCCATGAGAAGGGAATCAATTATGCCGACCTTGCCACTGCAGGCGCAAAGACTTTTACCTATTATGGGAAAGCCTTTTCATCTGTCAGAAAGGATATGCACTATCAGGTACATTTTGGCGCAAATTATGAGAGTGGGGCATATGGATGGACTACGGACAAGGAGACGATCTGGCGTTCCATAGACGCCCAGCTTACAGCGCTGAAGACAGACTACATAGATGCCCGTGTTATAATAGGGCTAAGTTAGAAAAAACCCAGTAAAATCACAATGTCATTAACTTAAGGAATCTTTTACATTTGAATTGTAAAAGGTTCCTTTTT
>NZ_SRYA01000134.1 GCF_004793545.1 Petralouisia muris
GTTCGGTAAACTCTTGTTCTTTTTCTCTCCTCAAAAATCGCAATTTCCTATAAAGCAAAAAAGAGGGATAGTTTCTGGCTACCCCTCTTCTGCAAACCAATCATTTATGTCTGTCAATTCTATTACATCCGAGTAATCGTACACCATCGGTGTCTGTACTTTTTCTTTCTTCCTTTCCTCCATCCTCTCAACTTCTTCTGGTCCTTCCTCCTGAACCTCAATGGCTTCCTGGAACATCTCCCATAACAAAGCCCTGTCTGTATAATCATATGGATGAACTTCTGAAATAATTTGTTATCATTTAAAGGTATAAATAATATGGAACACGTAGTCTTAATAGCATATAAACTTACACAATATGGGGTTACGGAATTTAATGGAGATATCATTTTTACCGCACTCAGGATTGCTGATTTGCCTACTTCCTTTGATTTAAAGGCCGCCTTAAATAATGCAAAAAATTTAAAGAATTATTTCGTTTCAGTAAAAGAGGCGGGGATGTATAAACTCTATCATCTTGGTGAAGACCATGCAAAAGAGCTCGAGAAAGGTCATGGTGCTGAATAATGGAAGAATTGGAATCGAGTAGGAGGCTAACCATTAATTGATTAGCCGACCTCTCACACCACCGTGCGTACGGTTCCGTACACGGCGGTTCCTTAGTTTTCACAAACTACCAGATAATAGTCAAGCATGGATGTATATCCCAGCTTGGCTATTATTTTATTTGAAAAGATTTGGTTTAGGACTTGCGCCATGCGCCAGTAACCTTTTCCACTACATGCAAGTTCTTTTGCCCTCCAATGTTCCATTCCCAATGCTTTCAGCATTCGGCACTTTGTTTTGATTTTCTTCCATTGTTTTCAGTAGACCGCCCTGATTCTGCGTCTTGCCCATTCATCCGGTTCTTTCTGCGCTTTTCCCGCTCTTGCAGAAAATCACACAGTCATCTGCATAACGAACATATCTATGTCCTCTGCTCTCTAATTCTTTGTCCAGTTCGTTTAGCATGACATTGCTTAGCAATGGACTAAGCGGACCACCTTGCGGCGTTCCTGTTTCTGTACGCTCAAACATCCCTTTTGCTATAACTCCGGCATTCAGGCATTTGTGTATCAGCGAAATTACTCCGCCATCCTTGATGGTTCTTGACAACGCCTCTATCAGCTTACTCTGGCTTACTGTGTCAAAAAACTTTTCCAAGTCCATATCCACCACATATACATAGCCGTCATTTACATTCTTTTGGCATTGTCTGAGGGCATTATGCGCTCCTCGGTTCGGGCGAAAACCATAACCGTTTCCCGAGGATTGCTCCTTATAGATTGGCGTGAGTTCCTGTGTGATTGCCTGTTGCATTACCCGGTCAACTACAGCAGGAACTCCAAGCCTGCGAAACTCGCCTTTTGTTTCTTTGGGTATTTCCACCCTCCGGACCGGGTTTTGCTTATATTTGCCATCCCTTATCTTTTGGATTAAGGTTTCCTGATTTTCTCTTAGGCAGGGCAGAAATTCATCCACCTGCATTCCGTCAATTCCACCGCTTCCCTTGTTTGATTTTACCTGCCGATATGCCTTGTTAAGGTTTTCTTTCCGTAGAATCAAATCCAAAAGATTGTTCGTCCAGCAGTCTGTAATGACACCGCTCTTTTCAGTAATGCGAGACCTCCCTTGGCGCCACACGTTTCTTTCTCTCCATATATCTGCCACATTCACTATAGTTAGTTCCGAGTAGTTATTGGACTTTAGTTTGTAGTGCAACCTTATCCCTAACTATAGCCTGATGTGATTTCTGTTCGTCAGACCAGAGATTTGCCTGCGCCTTCCTTCAGATTCCACCTCGCGATGGACACCCTTGGCGTTCGGCTGTATCCTTCCCACTACTAGGGCGGATTAGGGAGTTTCACCCATTAGAAACGTGCGCCGCAAGGCGCACACTAATTTGTGACAACAGCGTTGTCACAAATTCATCGTCTGCATAAGTTTCATAAAATTTCTTCATACGATATAAGCCGCGCCTGTTAAATCCCTTAATCCCAGGAAATGCATTTTGAATCTTTTCCGCGACAGTATCTATATAGGCATCTCCAAATAATGCTTTCGTAGATTCTTTACTCAGATTTTCTCCTACTTTCCAATACATTTGAATCAGTTCTTCATTAACCTTTTTCAAAGCATTCTGCCTTGATTGACTAATTATCTGAATAAGGTTTCCTACTGCTGTTATTCATTTTTCATAAAAATTCGTCACCTTTCACAAATCTGTGTCAACATTGTTGTCACAGGTCAGCTTCACTTTTCTCGTAATTCTATTTTTGATAACTACACCCTGTTCTGTCAATTCTCTCATTGCTCTTTATATACCTGGGATGCTAAACTTCTTGTTGTTCCGACACAGTTCATTCTTACCACCAATATAATCCTGATATATTCAGCTGAACCAGCCATGAAACCATCACAGACTGTCACAATGTTTCCAAGAGAATCCACAATAATTTTTTTACTATCCTTTTTTATCTCCGAAATCAAATACTCCATTTTCTAATTTATCTCTTGACTGTCCTACTCATCAATAGATTGTGTCTCTTTGTTCCCTCTAAACGATACCTATATCACCCTCCCGGAAAGATGGTCTATCTCATGCTGCGCAATCTGCGCCGGCCAGTCTTTCAGCTTAATCTTCTGCTTTTTCCAGTTGAAATCTAAATATTCTACCTCTATCTCCTGGTAACGGCTTGTTTTACGAACCCCGTCAAGAGACAGGCAGCCTTCCTCTGTTTCATAAATCCCGTCTCCCCGAACCAGCACCGGATTGAACATCACAATGTCAACGGTTCCTATATTTACAATGATGATATTTTTCTTCACGCCGATCATATTGGCCGCCATGCCGACACAGCGGTCACGGTTAGCATGTAAGGTATCCTGCAGATCTCTTCCTACCTGCAGGTCATCCCTGGTTGCCGGTTCTGATTTCTGCCCCAGAAAGAATACATCTCTTACAATCTGTTTCACCATGATTTCTCATCCTCTCTTCGCTTTTTAGATCAAGCATCTGCCGGAACCTGTGCGCCTTACATCCAGTTCCGGATTTCTTCCTCTGTCATGCCATTTGCATTTAACGGCTTATGCCATCTGGCCTCTGGATACATCTTCTTTAGCTTTACAGCAAGCTTCGCCGGTTTTGTGGCACCACTTGTGGTAAATACAGCCGCATGCTTCCCGTTTAAATCCAGGGCATCTAACAGCGTCAGAACTACATTTGGTGCGGCTCCGCACCAGACAGGGAACCCGCTCAAGAGACGAGCATATTTTTGTACGTCTGGGATCTCCATTGCAAGCTCTGGACGTGCTTTTGTAAGAATCTCTTTCATAGAGGTCAATACCGTCTTCCCATAGGACATCTCATAGGGTCTTTTGGGCTTAATTTCCACTAAGTCCGCCTTCTTTAACTCCGAAATCTTCTCAGCGGCCGCTTTGGTTGTTCCTGTCTGGGAAAAATAAATCACTAATGTAGCCATAATCAAAATCTCCTTCCACATTTCGGGCAGTATTCAAACTCTTCCTGCGTCTCATATCCACAGTTTACGCATCTTTTGACTCTGCTTTTGTATCCCGCCTGTACCTGTGTCAGATGTTCCGGCAGGATTTCTATCTTTTCTCCCCTTACAATCTGCTTCCCAATCTCCGGCGCAAGAGAATAAACCGTATTGCAGCATGTACTTTGTACATAGTACTGTCTGCTCCATTTCAAACAGGGAATGAAAAACAGCGACAGACACATATAAGTCATGTACACCTGGTATCTTCCATAAGAGCCGCAGCGCGCACAAACCATCATCTGATTATAGTCAAAATCTTTTCTTCCCTGAGTAACTCCCATGATTAAAAACATCTGCCTGCTTCTCCCTATCCATTTATAGCTTCTATTATAGGATTCCTTCTTTTAAAATGCAACCGTATTCCCATTGTATCACTCCATTCCCGTCTGACTTTCTGCTCGTATTTCCGACATCACAGCACTTTCCGTCCGAAAATCAAAATCCTAAATCTTCATTCATAAAAATCAATTTCCTTCCCATCCAGATACAGTTGAAAATGCTCCACATTATTTTTGATATCCCAGTCTTCCCTATACTCTTCGGTACGGAAGTCAATCTCACAGACCGGCTCATTTCGCTCCACACCCCTGCGGTTTAAATATACCGTAATCGTTAGCCCTCTTGGATAACCATTGATATCTGTAGAAAACCGGATGGTATGGAACGAATTTTCCCGGCACATCCGGACCACCTCACAGGCAAAGGCTTCCTTATCCTCAATCCGGTCACTATTTGCCACCACTTTTAAATACTGCCAGTTATCACTGGACATACTGCTGACCGCATCCGGGATTCCTGTATGATTTTCTTCCCATTCCTCGGAGCCTTTCGTGCCATAACATATCATACCTGCCACCATTAAAATCAGCAGGGCAGCTTCCATGAGCCGTTTCCATTTGTTCATTGCCTTGGTTCCTCCAATCGTTTTCTTACACATGAGAACATTGAAAATTATAGCCCATTTTGTTCTGCATATAATAAACTTATGGAGGTATAAAATGTTGGGAATAGATATAAGACATATGAAAGACTTAAGAGAAGACCACGATTTGAACCAAAAAGAACTGGCGAAGATTCTGAACCTCAGCCAGCGTTCATACTCGCATTATGAAAATGGAACCTGAAAAATTCCCCTTGATATCCTGGTCGCACTGGCAGATTTTTACGGATGTTCCACGGACTATCTGCTGGGACGCACAAAGGGAAAGCGCAACCCCCCCTCCGTCTGCATAGAACAGGCATGGCAATCCCTTACAGCTGCCATGCCTGCATCTTTCCCCAATCAGATTTTTCGTATTGCTTTTTATTTCACCAATCCCGGCCATGACCTAAAAGGCCCTTATTCTTTCTGTCAAAAAATTAACTGGATTTGCATTTCCATAAGCCAATACCATTCCTCAAATTTTCCTCAGGCCAGGATTTTGCTAATTATATTTTGAAATCGTTACAGATTAAATATTTTTTGAAAAGAGGTATATCATGAAAACAAAGGATTATGGGTACATAAGGGTAAAACTGGATGAACTGCTAAAACAACGGAAGCTTAGCAAAAACAAACTGGCACATCGGGCAGAAATGCAAAGAACCCAGATCAACCACTACTGCCGGAACGAAATCTCAAGGCTTGATATTGTTGTTCTGGCAAGAATCTGTTCTACGCTTGACTGCCGTATTGAAGATTTATTAGAATACATACCATCTACAAATAAAGATGATTAGACATGGGCTGCCGAGAAAAAACTTCCAGTAGCTTTTAAAAATAATCTCCCTTCTTTAGTCCATATTGTTTCAAAACAAAGTAGTCCAATCTGTTCTGCATATAATTCTTTACAGGAGGACGAAGGATATGGCTACGGTAGATATTACACGTATTAAAGGGTTACGGGAAGATTCTGATATCAAGCAGAAAGAACTGGCTGATGCCCTTGGCATCAGTCAGCGGGCATATTCCCATTATGAAAACGGAACCAGAAAAATTCCTCTTGATATCCTGATTGCACTGGCTGAATATTATGGCTGCTCCACAGATTACCTGTTAGGCAGGACAAAGAAAAAGAGCTTGATTAACAGTTCCTAAACACAGAAAAAGTATGGAAATCCTTTCAGACTGCCATGCTTTTTTCATTCGTGTTGCTTTTCCAGGCTACATCCCTTTTTAGGGATGTGCATAATATAGGATTTTTCATCAATTATGCGCACCTGGCAACCAATTTTCCTTCAACGATATCTGTTTATTTCTTTAATCCATTGACATACTGAATCTGTTCAGATTCCGGGATTTTAAGTGCCGCCATTGCCTGCTCTGCACTCCATCCCATGCTTTCCATCAGATTTTGGATAGATGCCAGAATCCCCTCTTTGATTCCTTCCTTAATCCCTTTTTCTTCTATTCCTTTACTCAAATTACACATCAAGAGCACCTCGCTTTCTAACTCTCTTGTCATTTTAATATTGAAATCATCCTGCAGGATCCTCTTCTTTTCGTCAGGTTTCCTCTCTGACGAAAGTAAAACATCCAAAAGCTTTAAGATTCCTGTATACTTATCGTCTCCCGCATTTCCAAGACATACGATCACAGCTGTTATTAAATCATAATTTTCTCTTTTTTCTGTTGTATCCCCCACTATATTTTCTTCCCGGACTGCATATCTTGTAATCGTGTTTTCACGGTACTTCGGCGGGTCTGCACAAATCCAGATGCTTATAGCTTTCCGTATCTTCTCATAATGCCCATCCATAAATTCCACCCCATACTGGGATGAAATCATCCGGCTGCAATAATAAAGCCCCGCTTGATAATTGGGTATCCAGGATAAAAATCGCTCTGTGCTTCCACATTGAGAATCAATTTTATGGTTTCTTTCGACTGTGGAACAAGGGCATAAAAACGGATATCGTAGGTAACCGTTCCCTCTCTCATCGTGCTGTCTTCTGTTTTACTGCCTTCAATCTGTTCTCCTTTGGAATCGTTCACTTCATCCGGATTTACTGCCATTTGTGCAATCCGCGGACTGCCTTCTATATATTTCTCAGCAATTTCATCTACCGCAAAATCCCGAAATTCCTCCAGACAACTTTTCATAATCCATGCAAGGATAATCTTATTTGCAAGCAGCCGTTTACAAGCCGCATCATAGTTTGCCCGGTCTCCGGCTGCTATAATGTTTTTCGCAAGTATATTTTCCACTTTCATCCGTCTATTTTCTCCTTGTCTTTATCTTATCACATATTCCTAACCCGGATAAACCGGAAAAGCTTATTTTGTATTTTCCCCTTTTGTGTTACT
>NZ_SRYA01000135.1 GCF_004793545.1 Petralouisia muris
TAATTCCCCCATGAATGGGGGCTAGGGGGCTGAAGTGTCGAAGACACTTTTTTATACCCGATTAATGACGGGGACTTTGGGGGAATGGAAGATTTCTACGGAAATGGGGCGGCTGGCCGCGCTTGGCGCAGATGCAATAATTAATCGTTATTGAAATATATTTTCTAAATTTTCCCAGTTTTGGAATCCGTGAAATAGCAGATATTATACCAGAGACAATTTGAATCTGAGGTGATAAAACTGAGAAATCATTTGAAAAATCAAACAAGCCCTTATTTGCTGCAGCATGCAAGGCATCCGATCGAATGGTATCCCTGGTGCGAGGAAGCATTTGAGCGGGCAAAAAAAGAAGACAAGCCGATATTTTTAAGCATTGGCTACAGCACCTGCCACTGGTGCCATGTGATGGCTCATGAGAATTTTGAAGATGAAGAGGTGGCGAAAGAGCTGAATCAGAATTATATTTCTATTAAAGTGGACAGAGAGGAACGGCCGGATATAGACAGCATTTACATGACAGCCTGCGTGATGTTTACCGGCAGCGGCGGATGGCCGGCCAGCCTTTTTCTGACGCCGGACCAGAAGCCTTTTTATGCCGGAACTTATTTTCCAAAAGAAAGCGCTTACGGACAGATTGGATTTTTGGATTTGCTGCGGGCTTTAAGCAAACGCTGGAGCCAGGACAGGCAGAACTTGATAGAGTCTGCCGAAGAACTAAGCGGGCAGCTTAACAAAGAGCAAAAAACAGAGAAATCAAAGCTTTCCTGGCAGCATTTATCCCTGCAGGCGGTGCGGCGGTTCAAAGTCAGCTTTGACGAAGTGAATGGCGGATTTGGCGATGCTCCCAAATTTCCTATGGCCCACAATCTAATGTTTCTGATGGAATATTATCGGGTGAACCGGGACAGGCGCGCCCTGGAAATGGCGGAAAAAACTCTGGTGCAGATGTACCGGGGTGGGCTGTTTGACCATATCGGCGGCGGCTTTTCCAGATATTCCACCGATCCATATTTTCTGGTGCCTCATTTTGAGAAAATGCTGTATGACAACGCCCTTCTCCTTATGGCGTACACCCAGGCATATTCCATCACCGGAAAAGAAATTTACCGGGAGGTCGTTCGCAAAACGGCTCAGTATATCCAGCGTGAAATGACAGATCCCTACGGCGGCTTTTATTCGGCCCAGGATGCGGACAGCCAGGGAGAGGAAGGAAAATATTATGTTTTTGCCTGCGAAGAGCTTACTTCTCTGCTGGGGGCTTCTGCTGGAAGGAAATTTAATGAATATTTTAATATTACCAAAGAAGGGAATTTTGAAGGGAATAGCATACCCAATCGGCTGAAGGATACTGGCACGGAGGAAATGCTGCAGATCTGCGGCATGGAGGATGAGTATTCCCACACAGAACCGGAACGGCTTCTGCCTAAGGTTTACGCATATCGGAAGCAGCGCTATCAGTTGTTTTTGGATGATAAGATCCTTACTTCCTGGAACGGCTTAATGATAGGGGCATTTGCCAGAATGTACCGGATTTTCGGACAGGACGGCTATCTGAGTCAGGCAAAGGCAGCCTGTGAGTTTTTGGAAAAGCAGAGGAAGGAAGCAGATTCTCTGTTTGTAAGCTGCCGCAGAGGCCACTGCCAGGGCAAAGGGTTTCTGGAAGACTATGCCTTCTATGGATTTGGGCTGATTGAACTTTATGGCGCTTCCCTGGAGCCAAAATACTTGGAAATGGCAGAGGGGTACTGCCAGAAGGCATGGGAATTGTTTGCGGATCAGGAAAAAGGCGGGTATTTCCTTTACGGGACGGAAAATGAATCTTTGATTGCATCCCAAAAGGAGACGTATGACGGCGCAGTTCCCAGCGGAAATTCTGTAATGGCCTATAATTTGGTGAAGCTGTGGCAGATTACCGGAAAGGAAGGCTGGAGGGAGCAGGCGGTAAGGCAGTTGAATTTCCTTTCCTTTTTTGCGGAAAAGTATCCGGAAGGCCAAAGTTTTTCCCTGCTGGCGGCTCTTTTATATCAGAATCCACCGGAACATATTGTCGGAGTGCTGAAGGAAGAGAAGGATTTGAAACGACTGCAGAAGATGTACGGAAAGGAAGCGGATCTTGTAGCGCTGTGGGAAGAAAGCGAGGAGTATGAGAGGATTAATAACCGGGCGACTCTGTATATCTGCAGAGAAGGAAGCTGCAGGCCGCCGGTCAATTTGTAAAAGCGATCAGCGGCAGTGAAACAGTGGGCCGCAGTGTTTACGGTTTTGAATCTGTCTGCTAAGAAAAAGCTGACAAAAACCATATCCCATGGTACAATGTCAGGGAAAGAACAGGAGGAGTTTATGGTAGACAAAGCATTATTTATGGAAACACTGCGCGCTGTCCAAGAGGTAGCAAAGGCTTCTCAGGAGCCTATGGGCCGGGAGGAGATTCAGGAATATTTTAAGGATATGGAATTGTCGCCCCAGCAGCAGGAGATGATTTATCAATATTTTCAGGAGCCCATGGAGAAACCTATATCGGAAGAAACCGGGCGGACGTCTCAACAGACAAAAAATAAAAAATCCTCAGGGGGCAGGAAGGATCATACCAGACATTATCAGATGTACCTCAATGAAATCAATCATATTTCCGAGTTATCCCGGGAAGGGAAAGAGGAAGTGTACCGGAAGCTTTTGGAGGGAGACTCCTCGGCGGTTTCCGTGATTTCCACCCAATGGCTGAAAAGGATTACAGAGATTGCAGGGGCTTATGTGACGGGCCGGGCATTGGTGGAGGATTTGGTGCAGGAAGGAAATATGGGGCTTTTGCTGGGAATGGAACAGCTGCTTGGAGCAGGTGATCAGTACCGGGAGCTGGCCTTAGACAGCGGCGCCATGGAGCGGAAACTGGAGGCTTATGTCCGGGAAGCCATGGAGCAGTACCGCCAGGAAACGGAAGGGACGGATCACGGCGAAAGCAGCATCCTGGCGAAGGTCAATCTGGTCTATGAGGCACAGAAGGCGCTGGCCGAGGAGAACGGAACCATCCCGGGAATGGAGGAATTAAGCGATTACACACGGATTCCTGTGGATGAAATTTGTGACATTATGGCGTTGTCCTGCAAGAAAGGGGAAGGAGAAAAACTATGAATTTTGGACCAATGGAATATACAGTGGCGCGGATTGACGGCGATTACGCATATTTGCAGCAGGCCGATCATCCGGCGGAAGAACTGAAATGTGTGGCAAGGGCGTTGCTGCCGCCGGAAATTGCAGAGGGCTCTCAGCTCCATTATGAAATGATGGAATATACCCTGAAAAATAGGTGAGAGAAATTGGTACAGTTGTTTTTACCATTGAAACCGCTGCTGCCGATATACCAGCAAAGCGCCTCTTACACACAGCTCCAGACACATGGCAAACCAGACGCCTAAAAGTCCCCACTGTCCCACCAGTAAGACCGAGACAGTCAACCGGACGCCCCAGATGCTGGCCAGGTTTAACAGACACGGAATCAGGGAGTCGCCTGCGCCTCTAAGGGCTCCGGAAGCCACAATAGAAGCGGCGTAGAAGGGTTCCGCAAATAATTCAATCCGCAGCGCCTCAGACGCTAAGGACTGTACCTGAGGGTCTGGCGTCAGCATCCTGAAAATCCAAGGACATATAAAATACATCAGAATCCCGGCAAGTGTCATAATCAGGCAGCCTAACAGCGTTGACAGATTGGAAAAGCTTTTGGCCAGTGTTTTTCTGCCTGCCCCAACGCTCTGGCCAACCAGTGTAGTTGCGGCGTTGGCAATTCCGTAGCCTGGCATATAGCAGATACTTTCTGCCGTAACCGCAATGGAGTTGGCCGCCATGGCAATTGTGCCCAGAGGCGCAATGATGCGGGTAGAAAGGATCATTGCGCCGCAGATGGCAATATGTTCAAATCCCATAGGCAGCCCAATGGATATCATGCGGGACAAAATGTCTTTGCGAAAGGGGCATGGTTCTTTGCGGTTGATTTTAAGGCTGGGAGAGCGAAAGCACACAGCCCAGAGCTTGGCAAAACAGATTGCCACTGCAGCCAGTGCAGTGCCCAAAGCAGCGCCGGGTACGCCCCAGAATTGAATAAACAGCATGTTAAAAATTACGTCCAGGCCGCACATGGCTGCATCCAGGATGGCCGGGGTTCTCATATTTCCGCTGCATTGAAGCATGGAGCCGGCCAGGCTCTGGAGTTGGAAAGCAGGAAGGGAGCAGGAATAGATCAGAAAATAGGCAGAAGCGTTCTGCCGGATGTCTGTTCCCGCCCCAAGCCATATGGGAAGAGGTTTGCTTATGATAATTCCTGCCGTCATCAGGATTCCTGAGAAACACAGGGCAAATATCAATGCGTGTTTTAATATCTGCCTTGCTTCTTTGTCTTGTCCTGCTCCGATTCGCTGGGCAGCCTGTACGGCAAATCCGGTAGATACCGCACTGCACAAGCCGTTTAACAGCCATGTGCTGGTGGAGACTACGCCGATGGCTGCAGATGCGCCGGCGCCTAAATTTCCCACCATTGCAGTATCAATATACTGCATCATAATGGAGGTAAGCTGCGCTAAAATTGCCGGAACGCTGAAGCGCCATACGGCAGATAATTTCTGTATTCGGCCTGGGTCCTGATTCTGTCTTAACATAGAGGCAAGTAATTGTTCATTTGCTGTGCTTTTTTTCATTTTATAATACCTTTCCAGCTTGCTTAGGAACTGTTCGGCGCGTTGTATGGACATCCATACTATGAAAGGAGAGGTTTTTATCGTAATATTATGCAACATTATGTTCAGGTTTGTTGAGAGATTTTAATGTTATCATGATCATAAAACCTATCCTTTTCAGACTTGTCCGAATGCAATATTATTATTATACATAACATCCCCCATGAATTCAATTTTTTTGTGGCATATATGGGATATTTCGCAAAAATACCCCGTATATGCCATAAATTGTATCAGGAAAACGCGCCGTGGGGGCTTCGGATCACCGGCTGAATCTGTTTGCCCATCAGCGCGCATTCGATGGTTTCCGGCAGAAGCTCTGTGAAGGCAGTCATGGAATTGGGTTTTGCCTGATAGTCATCCTGGCCGAAAGGAACGAAATAGATGTTCTTGGAGTTTAAAAGGATGCCGATGTTTTTCAGGTTCATGCCCAGAGCGTCGTTGGTGGATAAGGAAAGCACCAGGGGCCGGTTGTTGCGCAGGTGAGATTTGGCCGCCATCAGCACCGGCGTATCAGAAATGCCGTTGGCCAGTTTGGATAAGGTATTTCCGGTACAGGGAGCGATAACGAGAATATCCGTCAATCCTTTGGGGCCGATGGGCTCTGCTCCCGGAATTGTGGTGATAGGTTCCTTGCCGGTAAGGTTTTTTGCCCGTTCCAGAAAAGAGGCGCTTGTGCCGAACCTGGAATCCAGATGGGAGGCGTTCAGGGAAAATACAGGCAGCAGGCTGGCTCCGGTTTTCTTTAATTCTTCCAGTGCGGTGAAAATTTTTTCGTAGGTGCAGAAGGAACCGGTAAAACCGATCCCGATGGATTTATCGTGAAAATCATATGACATAATCTGTAATCCTTTCTATTATTTTTCCCGTGGCCTGCCCGGCAGTGACCGGGGAAAAGCGTCCCGGAAGACCGGGAAGCCTGAAATAAGGCAGCAGATAATTCTCCGTTACATTTCCGGGAAAACCATAGGGAGAGGATGCAATGTCAAAAATATGGCAGGAGCCTGGAAGCTCCTGAATCCATTCAGGTTCCAACACTGCAGCGGGGATGGTGTTGATAACCAGATTGCAGCGAGGCAGCACCGTGGAAAAATCTTCTTTCTGGATGGGACAGATTCCTTTCTTTTCTGCCAATAACTGCTTTTCCTGATCCTGTTCTAGCAGATAGATGCCGCGGCACAGAGGATGCAAAAGCGTGCCGATGGCAGAGCCGCAGCAGCCGTATCCCAGAAGAAGCGTCCGGGCTGAGGACAGGGAAAAGGGCGTATAACGGATCAGTTCGGATAAAAGTCCTTCTGCAGTAAGCAGGGCGTTTTCCCCTGCGAAGGCAGACGTCTGGGAGAACTGGAAGACTTTGCATTCTTTTTCTTCTAATTTATGCAGGTTATCCGAAGACAGGCTGTATGCGGCAACAATCTGACCGGGTTTTAAGAATTTCCATAATTCATGGAAAGGGCATGGGGCGAGCTGTTCGTCTGCCTGAAATAAGTGGACGCCGTCTTTGGAAAAAGGCGTTGGCAGCAGGGCAATGTCTGCATGTTCCAGCGCCTGCGCCAGGTCATCTTCCAGGATGATCCCAGAGCTGCATGGGAAATCCGGGGTGTGGAAGCAGGTTACATTCCAGCCGCAGGAAAGGAGGTATTCTGCTGTGTAGCATTGCCGCAGATCTCCGCCGAGGATTGCAATGGATGGTTTTGCCATATGCTTCCTCCAATTTATATTATCTCTACAGTATATGAAAAAAAGGAAAAATGGTGTCTGGCTCCGTTTTTGATGGGAGCAATTCCAAGGGCGTTTTAACGCTTTGTCGTTTTGTCCGTGTCTGAATGCCTGGAATAAGGAAAAGCCGAGTTTGGGCAGATTATTTATTGTATTATACAGAAATGTAAGCTATCATTAAGTTCAGAAAGTAAGTGTTGCTATGGATCAGGCAATATCTCAAGAAAGGATCTGCACGATTGATGATATTTACGCCTTGCCAGACGGCCAACAGGCAGAGCTTATTGACGGCCAGATATACTATATGGCGCCGCCAGGCGCCAAACATCAGAGAATCTTATCATTTTTACACTTAGGAACTGTCGCAAAATAAAATGTACTATTTGAACCCACGTATTACATAGTTCCAT
>NZ_SRYA01000136.1 GCF_004793545.1 Petralouisia muris
ATCCATAAATAATTGTAGAGGATGTATAGTGGGGAGCCGTATACATCGAGAGGTGCACGTGCGGTTCCGGGGCGAGGGTTCGGAAACCTGCTGTCGTGAGACAGTAAGGCGCCGGATTCTTAGCCTACAACCAGAAGATCCCCAACTTCCAGCACCTGATCTCCGTTATCCGGAGCCGCGAGATTTCCGCGCATATCGTGGTGCAGACGCAGAGCCAGTTAAAGGCGGTCTACAAAGACCATGCGGAAACCATCATCGGCAACTGCTCCTGCGTCCTGTTCCTGGGCGGCAAGGAGCGCAGCACCCTGAAAGAGATTTCGGAAACGCTGGGAAAGGAAACCATCGACCTTTTCAACACCTCCGACACGCGGGGAAGCCAGCGCAGCATGGGGGTAAATTACCAGAAACTCGGAAAGGAACTCATGTCAACCGATGAACTGGCGGTGATGGACGGCGGCAAGTGCATCTTGCAGGTGCAGGGCGTAAGGCCGTTCTTCAGCGACAAATTTGACATTACCAGGCATCCGCAATATAAATACCTGCTGGATTCCAGCAAAAAGAACGCTTTTGATATTGCAAAATATCTGAGCCGGAGATTGACCGTCCGACCGGACGACGTTTTTGAAAGCTGTGAACTCGAAGCGCCGCCCGCGTCTGATGCGCCTGCCGATTGACCTGTTCAAACGGCGGGCTTTTTTGTTCCTGTCAACCAATCACAACAAATTTATGGAGGTAATTTATGGCATTTTTTACGAGCGCAATCGACACTTTGAAGGTACTGGTTATCGCGCTGGGCGCTGGCCTTGGCGTGTGGGGCGTTATCAACTTGCTTGAGGGCTACGGCAACGACAACCCTGGCGCGAACGCTCATGTACGGTAAAGAAGCAAGCAACCAAAAACAAGAGATAGACCGCCAGCACCACACTATTCCGAACCAAAGAAGCCAAAGACCAAAAGACAAGCATTATGGAAATGTGCATAACAGGCTATGGAATCATGGATAACTCTATTCACAGGACGTGGAAAAGCTAAAGTGCAGCTTTCCCACGTCCTGCAAACAGAGTTACCCACAATTCCATGAGATAGCCAGTTATGCACATTCCCACGAATGCCTGCGACTATGAAATACACTACATTCTTATCTTTCATATCAAAGAACAAAATAAAGTCTATTGATATTCTTGTTGACTTTTAAAATAAATAGATTTATAATAGCAATGTTACTAATAGTAATACTTGGAGGGAAATATGGATAATATTATTCTTGGTCTTTTGCTTTTGGATAGCAGGACAATTTATCAGTTAAGAGAACGAATCAGAAAAGGAATGGATTTGATGTATAGCAGCAGTATGGGTAGCATACAAGCCGCCATTAAAAAACTGCTAAATCATGGGTATATCAGTTATGAAGAAAGTGTGGAAAATGGAAAATACAAGAAAACCTATATTATAACGGATAGCGGGAAACGTTGTTTCTTTGAATGGGTAAACAGCCCATTTGAAGTGCAAAATATCAAAAATCCGGAATTAGTAAAGGTATATTTTATGGGTTTTTCAGATAAGACAAGCCGTAGGAATAACATTGAAAAATATCTGTCTCATTTAACCGAGAAATATCATGTGCTAAATGCCATTTGTGAAGAATCACAAAATGTAAATATTACGGAAGAAAACAAGGATATAATTTTTTATCAGTTTTCGGCGGCTCGTTATGGAAGAGATTTTATGAAATTTAATATTGAATGGTATAAAAAACTAATCAATGAAATGGAGGATAAAAAATAATGCAACAGTTCAAATTGGATTTTTCGCCAATCGTATATTACACTAGCGGAAAAGATTGTAGTGAATGGGTATTGTTTCTCCATGCTGCATTTGTAAATTATAAAATGTTTCAACCACAGATTAAATATTTTGAAAACAAATATAACATATTAGCGGTTGATATTATCGGTCATGGAAAATCAACAGATACAAAAAAGGGTGACTGTGTAGAGAAAATGTCAGCATGGATATACGATATTATGAACGCTGAAAAAATCAAGAAAATACATATTGTCGGTATTTCATTGGGTGCTGTTTTAGCACAGGATTTTGCAAATCGGTATCCCGAGGCAGTAAATTCCCTTGCCTGTTTTGGTGGATATGATATTAATAATTTTGATAAGAAAATGCAGAAAGAAAATGGAACCTCACAGATACGAATGATGTTAAAGGCTTTTGTTTCTATTAAATGGTTTGCGAAAGCAAATAAAAAAATATCTGCCTTTTCCCCGCAGGCTCAAAATGACTTTTATGATATGAATATTCAATTTCCAAAGAAATCTTTTTTGTATTTGGCATCATTGAATAGTATGGTAAATGTATTCCAAACAAAATCAAGAAAGTATCCTTTATTGATAGGGTGTGGAAAATTTGATATACCAATGGAATTGCAAGCAGTAGAAGATTGGAAAAGCAGAGAACCCCAATTAAAAGTTGCGATTTTTGAAAATGCTGGGCATTGTGTAAATATGGATATGCCACAAAAGTTTAATGAAGTAATGGAAGAATTTTGGGAAAACACAAAGAATTATTTATGAAAAATGCAACTGTAAAACATGCACACAGCCCTATGTGGGAGAAAGGGGGGAATCATTTATGCCTTGCACAGAAGCATACAGAGAACATATCATGTATACTTTCAATGGCTATTGCAAGACCGTCATACGCTTTGCTGCTATAACCGCATGGCGTGACAGGAGTAGACGGCGGCAAAAAGAAATATCCCTTGAATACCTCACAGAAGAAAAATTTTACCCTTTAGGCACAACAGACGAATATTTTGAAGCACCTTATGAAGAATATCCCATTACGATATGCGGTCAGACGGTTATCCTCACCAATGGGGAGCTTGCCACCGCCCTGTTATCTCTGCCGGAGAAGAACCGGGAAATCATTTTCCTTTACTTTTTCGGGGATTACACACAGCGGGAAATCGGGGAAATGTACGGACGCTGCCGGAGTACAACCGGGTATCAAATCCGCAGGACTTTACAGCTTCTGCACAAAGAAATGGAGGTGCTTTCACATGGGGAATCCGAGCCTTTTGCCTTATGAAACGATTGTCCGGGCGACCAGCGGAGAGCCGGAAGCCGTGGACGAGGTTTTGCGGCATTACAGCAAGCGAATCCGAATCGCCGCTATTGAAAACGGGCATATCGACAGGGATACAGAGGACAGTATAAAATCACGGCTTGTTGCCGCATTGTTCAAATTTCGTTTTGATGAACAGCCATATACCAAAACAGAATAACCGCCGTTACATAAAACAGTACACCAAGACAGGAAATCAAGAAAAGGTTTCCTGTTTTTTTGCGCCCATTTTTGGCATTTTTAAAAATCGCCAGTATTATGCCGTGCAAAGGGGGATAGAAAGAAATTTCTGAAAATTCCCGCCTTTTCCGGCTTGTACAGTTTTGTAAGGAATAGAGGGGAATTTCCGTAAATCTCCGTCATTTTTGCTTTGCGTGGTGTTGTAGGTAGTAGGGGGAGAAATATCGCCGCAACTTTGGCAAAATCCCCGCTTGCAGCACTAAAGGTATTGAGTGAAGCCCACACAGGGGAAACCGCCACTTTCTTAGAGCAAGATTCTACCACAGTACCAAAATTCGCTTATTGCTCATTTTGTCCTATGGGAATCTTGTTGGGGTTGCCACCCCAAGCCCGCCTTTTTGCGGCTTGCGCCGCTTGAAAAAATCCACCCACGAAAGGAGGTTCACAGCCATGAAAAGATACAACACGCCCCACCGCCAGCGGGTAATCAAGACACGCTTGACCGAGGAAGAATACGCCGAGTTTTCCGAGCGTGTCAACCTCTGCAAAATGAGCCAAGCCGAGTTTATCCGGCAAGCCCTTACCAAGTCAAGAATACAGCCTGTTATTACCGTTTCCCCGGTCAATGATGAATTGTTATCTGCCGTTGGGAAACTCACAGCCGAGTACGGGAAAATCGGCGGCAACTTGAATCAGATTGCCCGCTGTCTGAACGAGTACGGCGCACCTTATAACGCCCTCTCCCAAGAAGTGCGAGCCGCCATAGCGGAGCTTGCTGCCTTGAAGTTTGAAGTCTTGCAGAAAGTAGGTGAAGCCGTTGGCAACGTTCAAACATATCAGCTCTAAAAATGCCGATTATGGAGCTGCCGAACAGTACCTAACCTTTGAGCATGACGAGTTTACCATGAAGCCCACCCTTGATAAAAATGGGCGGCTTCTCCCCCGTGACGATTACCGCATTTCTTCTCTGAATTGCGGCGGCGAGGATTTCGCCATAGCGTGTATGCGCTCCAATCTCAAATACGGCAAGAACCAGAAACGGGAGGACGTAAAGAGCCACCACTATATTATCAGCTTTGCCCCCCGTGACGCACCCGACAACGGCTTGACCGTAGACCGGGCGCAAGCATTGGGCGAGGAATTTTGCAAGACGCATTTCCCCGGACACCAAGCCCTTGTATGCACCCACCCGGACGGGCATAACCACAGCGGCAACATTCATGTGCATATCGTAATCAATTCTTTGCGGATTGAGGAAGTACCCTTGCTGCCCTACATGGAAAGACCAGCCGACACAAGGGAGGGCTGCAAGCACCGCTGTACGGACGCAGCTATGGAGTATTTCAAAGCGGAAGTCATGGAGATGTGCCACCGGGAAAACCTCTATCAGATTGACTTATTGCATGGGAGCAAGAACCGAATTACCGAGCGTGAGTATTGGGCGAAACGGAAAGGACAAGCCGCACTGGATAAAGAGAACGCTTCCCATGCCGCCGCAGGAGAGCCACCGAAACAGACCAAGTTTGAAACCGACAAGGAGAAGCTGCGACGCACGATCCGCACCGCCTTGTCCTCTGCCGTTTCCTTTGAGGACTTTTCCGGGAAGCTGTTACAGCAAGGCGTGACCGTCAAGGAGAGCCGGGGGAGGTTGTCATATCTCACACCGGACAGGACGAAGCCAATCACCGCCCGGAAACTGGGTGATGATTTTGACCGTGCCGCCGTACTGGAAGCACTCACCATAAACGCACAGAACGCCGCCAGAGCCGCCGAAACGCCCCTACCCCAACAGGAATACCCCCGCAGCATAAAAGACCGCTTACAGCGCAACAAAGCCGCTATAAACGCCCCGAAACAGGACAGCGTACAGCGCATGGTAGACATAGCCGCCAAGAAAGCCGAGGGCAAGGGGAAAGGCTATGAGAAATGGGCGACCTTGCACAACTTGAAGCAAATGGCGGCGACCATGAGCATTTACGAGGAATCCGGCTTTTCTTCCCCGGAGGAACTGGAAACCGCCCTTGCCGCCGCCAGTGCCGGACTGCATGAAGTGACCGGGAAACTGAAAGCCGTGGAAAGCACCTTGCGGGAGAAAAAGGACTTGCAGAAACAGCTATTAGCCTACATCAAGACCAAGCCAGCCCGTGACGGATTGCGGGTGCAGAAAACAGAGAAAGCCCGGAGAGCCTACCGGGAGCAGCACGAAAGCGAGTTTATCATTTCCGAATCCGCCGCCCGGTATTTCAAGGCACAGGGAATCTCCAAGCTGCCAGCGTCCAAAGCATTACAGACCGAGATTGAGCAGCTTACCAAAGAGAAAAACGCCCTTTACAACGAGTACCGGGAGAAAAAAGAGAACGTCCGGGAATTGCAGACCGTCAAGGGCAATATCGGGCAGATTTTGAGGGGCGCACCGAGCCAGCAGAAAAAACACGAACAGGAACGATAACAAAACAGCCACAGGAGGTAATGCCATGAGATTTACGAACAGCGAGCTTGAAATGATTTACCAGTACGCCGCACCCACCAAAGCGGAAACCATAGGCGGCATGAAAGAAACCGTACCCGTGATAAAAGACCTGTTGACAAGGGTAATCATGGAGAACTCCATAGAGAAGCTGCAAAAGATACCGGAGCCGGAATGCAGCCAGTTTATCGCCGACAACAAAGCCCGTTTCCTTGCGGGGCATGAGAACTCTATCCGGCGGCGGCTTGCTGAAGCAAAGGCACAGCAGCCAGTCATGCAAGGACACGACTTGACGGGCATGGAGCGTTTTCTCCCCGAAACCCGCCACATGATAGTCCTTGACGTAAAGACCAGCGACAGCCCCGTGGGATTTCCGGGGGAACGTCACCGCTATTTTCTCTCTGATGAGGGCTACAGGAACGCAAGAGCCAGCGAGGGGCGGGGCGAAATCAAGATAAAGAGCCATGCCGCCGTAGCTGCCGGGAAGCTGTACCCGGACAGGAAGCCGGAAAGGGAGCGTTGAGGGCATGGGCGCAAAGATACCAAGAATGGACTACCGCCAGTACCGGGCGGCGTGTCGGCTTGTGCATGAGTGCTGCAACTACGATAACGGCAACTGTATCTTGCTGGATAACGGCGAGCCTTGCGTATGTGTACAGAGTATCAGCTATTCCCTTATGTGCCGCTGGTTCATTGCCGCCGTGCTGCCGCTGGACGGGAAACTGGAAGCCGCCCTTTTGCACCGGGCAGACAGGAAACGCTGTACCGAGTGCGGCGGGTATTTTCTCCCCAAATCCAACCGGGGGAAATACTGCCCGGATTGCGTTGCAAGAGTGCGCCGCCGGAAAGAAGCCGAGCGTCAGCGGAAAAGATACCACCTTTCTACGCATTTAGGCTATGAAAGAAGCCCATAAATCACAATGTCATTAACTTAAGGAAAAGAACAATACCGGATGTCTTTACACCCATTCAT
>NZ_SRYA01000137.1 GCF_004793545.1 Petralouisia muris
TACCTAAAGGTTTCGCCTAAAGGCGAGGGTTTTAACCCCATTATACAGACAATAATAGTAATGATTGCGTCTGAACCAGCTATATTTTGGACTGTCTTTACCCAGGTGTTATGGAGCCTGTTTAAAGATCCTTCCCAGTTATTTGCGGATTTCATAGCTTCATTCATTGCGCTGCCGGAGCCATCCGAGTAGTCTACAAGCATCTTCTCATAAGTCGACCAGTTCTCCAGCAAAGCATTCAGCTGGTTCCCACGGTGCTTGCCGCCGATTGCGCTGATAAGGTTTGCCCTGCGCGCATCCATTTTATCCAGAGATGTATATGCTTCTGACAGCTCTTTGAGTATCTGCATTGGTTCACGGAGGCTTACCACGCCATTCTTAACTTCTTTCAGTGAAACCCCTAAATCATTACATGCTTTCTCATATTTTGTCAGGGATTCTTCGTCAATAACTTCTCCGTCATCCAATTCTCCAGACACTTGTTGGAGATTCATAAGAATCGCCTTAAAAGCACGGCCAGCAACATCCCCGCTATCCTGTGTTACTGCGACCATTGTCCCTATGGCTGCACTTAATTCCTCCACTGCCACTCCAGAACTTGCCGCCTGTGATGCGGCCACTTTTGTTGCGCGAGCCATGTGTTCCATACTGGCTGCGTTATTGTTCGCGATATAATTCTGCCCGTCAAGGATCTCATTGAGCTTATTTGCCTCTCCATTCAATTTATATGCCGCATTTGTGGCTATTAAATATTGGTCTGATAAATCATTGTCTATATCCCCTGCCGCCTGGGTAAGAACACTTAACTCTGCCATGTTTTCAGCGTCTTGCCCACGGAAGCCAGCCCTCGAAAATTCCTGGATGCCAGTAAGGTAATCGGACGCTTTCTTGCCATATTTGCTTGCCGCTTCAAATGCGCTGTCCCCTAGTTTCTTCAATTCATGGGAAGTCATTTCAGAAACCTTTGAAATCTCTGTCATGATAGTGTTCACGCTTTTCAATTCGGCAAATGCCTGTTTCACTTTGGCAATCGCCTGTACCATCAGGAACATTGGGGATGTCCAATAAGTCAAGAAGGACATGCCATTTTTCAAAGAAGCAAACAGTGATTTGCTTTGTTTTTCCATATTCGACTGTTCCGTCTCAACGCGCTT
Organism: Petralouisia muris; assembly: GCF_004793545.1. Taxonomy (GTDB): domain Bacteria; phylum Bacillota; class Clostridia; order Lachnospirales; family Lachnospiraceae; genus Petralouisia; species Petralouisia muris. The sequence goes on from NZ_SRYA01000137.1 coordinate 1,155, forward strand.
GATTGCATTGGAAGCCGTATTTCCCATGGATTTGTATGCCGCGCCTGTCTGCCGTGTCTGGTCTGCAGTCTGCTTCTGCGCATTTGCCGTCTGCTGGTATGCTTCCTGTTTCTTTTTCTCATTATTTACAACATTTTCCGCCGCACTGGAAGACTGCCTGGCAATCTGCTGTTCAATTTCCGCTTCTTCTGCCTTTAAGACAGCCATCTTTTTTGCCGCCTCGTCTAATTTTCCCATCCATTCGGCTAACGCGCCGGAAACCTCATTCCCATTCAACGGCTGTAAATTCCCATGCCCATACATGGCTTCTTTCGCTGTCTTAAAATGGCTCACAATGGCATTCAATTGATCGCCGAATGTTTCAAACTGCTGTAATCCCGGGGATATATTGAATAATTCTGTCCAAATCGTATCAAGTTTTGTTGATCCGTTTGAAACTGTCGTCAGTGTAACTCCTAAATTCCGAAACTGGTTATTCAGTTCCTTAACGCTCATGCCTGTATTCTGCAATGCTTCTGTCTTATTCCCAACAAATATCTTTTTCCCTTGGAAATAATCTAATACATCCAGCGATTCCTTGAATGAAGATAAATCCCTGTTCTTCCCAAACTGGTTCAACACCTTTGACAGCGAATTAATTTTCTGTATGATCCCATCCCAGGAAGCATCCGATCCTGTTTTCAGCACTTCCATAGACAATGAATTTACCTCATTTGTCATATCGCGCACCTGTTTCAACACAGAACTGTCAATCCCTGCCCTGTTTAAATTGAACATTTTGGATAAATCATAACTTTTAAGCCTGTTTCCGCTGAATTCTTTCATCACATTTGAAATGCTCTGCTTTATGCTGTTCAGGCTTGCAGACAGCCCACGGTCTATCCCTTCTCCAATCCGCTTCCCTGCCTTCACAGTCTGCCCTTGGTCTATGCCGATATTTGAAAGAATGACTTTTGTGTTTTCAATCCCTTCTATCTGCTTTACAAGGTTCTCAACGGCATCTGGAGCAAATTGGGCTTTGATTTTTATATTCTCCATCTTTTTCTGGATGCCTGAAATGGAATCTGGGTCAATCTCCGCTCTCAGCGCCAATTTGTCAAGCTGCTTCTGAATAGACTTAATGTCGCTGTTCAGCTTCGCCTTGCTTGCCGCTTCCTGCAAACCTGCTATAATATCAAGAAAAAAGTTTTCTGCCATATATTTTCCTTTCTTTTCTATATGTATTGATAATTATTTCCACATTTTACCTGCTATTCTTCTCCACTATCCAAAACGCAAACATATTTTCTCTCTTTACACCATCCCACTGTTGTGCTATCATTAGTTCCATATTAAATTTTCATTGTATTGTATCATGTTGATGTTTTACGCTTCTTCCAAAAAACGTAAAATTTTTGCTTATTTTTTCAAATTTTTAGCGTTTTTTTATGATTTTTTACTGTTTTTTGCTTATTTTTTGGTTTTCTATAATTTTTATTGTTTTGGGTTTCTGTTACTATTTGATTTTCAGAATTATAATTTCATTTTCAGAATCCGGATTCCTGAGAAATGTTTGCTTGGTTTACTTGGCTGCTTAATTATGGATCTGGTTAGTGCAATTATTTTGCATAAACTTCATCAAGGTATGCCGTAATACGATTACTCATATTTTCTGAAAGCTCCACTTCCCCACGCATCCATGCATAATAGTAGGTGTGGCTTATTTGGACTTTCCTAATAAACACACTAAGTTTTGCTCCTGTGTCACTCATAAACATTTTCACTCTTTCTTTTAATTCCATTATGTTTCCTTTCTTCGCTTTACCGCAATATTCTTTACAAAAAAGTGCATTAAAAAACAAAAAATTTTTGTACCATCCAGAAACGGATTGTGGAGTTCCGCTCCTGGATGACCTGAAACATATAGTGGAGTATATGCAGCAGGGCTTTTTACATCTGTTATTTGTTTTGAATGATTTTTACGTGCACCCGTGGAATTGATGCACGATGGCTCCCATAAGCTGTGACACCTATAAAAGCCTGAATATTGAATTAGTGGAATGAATTTATATTGAACTGCCATATGCAGCAGTTTTTGCGTTGGCACGGGGAATCTATGCAAAACAGCCTTTTCCACATGCTGTTCTTCCCCCTGTGCCGTAATAGTATGATATCCAAAATTTGTTTTGAATATTTTGGGGAGAAAGGGTATTACTAGACTTACGTTTCGTTCATACCCCCTCCCTCTAATAGCAATTATGAAACCTTAGTAATATCAACGCTTCCAGTATCTTTTGCGGAACTTTTTTCAGTTTTTTTGAAACATGACAAGAACTTTTTTGGATCTTTATCATACAACACCGTTAATATCCTGTCCCGTACATCCCCATTATTAGCAAACGCATAAGCAATTAATGAATACATGGTGCTCTTGTTTATGGTAAGATTTCTTAACTTTATCATACAGTTATCAAATAAATTATCTACATTCTTTGAATAATCACTTTTTGACATGTCCAGCTTATTAACTTCCCTGTCATATTCCTGTACAATAGAAATTACCTTCTTATACTGCTTACTGTCCCTGTTCCTGTCAGTCTGGTATCGGAAAACAGTGTTCAAATTACAAGTATATGGTATCAACTCTCTATATTTCCTTAAATCAATCACATTCTCCTCAATGATATCAGACAATATTTCCATTGGGCAGTTAAATTCCCTTATTTCAGGTTCATCAATTGCTTTCTTCTTCTTTTTACCTTTCATCTTTTGTTCCTGTACCTTGGCATAAAAAACCGGATATTTCTTCCCATCTTCCGGCTGCATACATGTAAGGTTACTCAGCCTTGACAATTCACTGTTTACATTGATGTCAAACATACGCTTTGCAGAATCAATTGCAACCTGCGCCAAAACAGAACATATGATAAATACATCTTCCAATTCCTTACTCTTACTGCCACCGTCATAATAATAACTCAATGCTAATTGCGCGATATTGCTTGCTTCCCCAATAGCATATTGGGATGAAGAAATCTTACTGTCCATCTTCGCATAGGATTCCATGTCCTTTTTGTATTCGCTGCTTCCATTTAATTCAATATCATTAATGATAGTCGGGTAATTTAAGTATGCCTGTTCTGCAATATTTACAATATCAGACTGGTTTGTAACATAAACTGAATCTGTGTCCAGGTCTTGCCCATTCAAACGGCTCTGCACGTCTGTGCCAATCCCATTAATCACAATCACATTATTTCCCAATTTCGGGAAATACCTCTGAATCTCCTGTGAGTATGTATTGACCAAATGCACTATATTATTTGGCGCGTTATGCGGAGAGCGGAATCCCGCAAGCCTTTCCCCATCCTTAAATCTTGTGGTATAACATTGGATGCCATTGCCGATCTGCTTAAAGCACGGTTCTTCCAAAAAATTCTGCCCTGTAACTTTCATCAATAATGCAATTATATTTCCGCATATGGTAAGATTATCTCCATATTGCAGCAGTTTCCCTAATTTCAACCGCCCATTCTTAAACCGGCTTATAATACCATTCCTTTTCGCCTTGAAGTATTCCGTATATTTAAAATTATCATTCCATTCATCCAATGCAAGCAGCACATTATTTATGCTGTACCTCTTTGCCGCATTGGCTGACAGATGTTTCATAAATGCTTTATGGCTTAACTTCAAGGCATTGCAGTAATCAATACTTACCTTTGCTATTCTCTCCAGAATAATTTTATCCACACATGGAAGGCTGTTGTTTATCTGGTAAGAGCTTCTCTGTAAATCACCATATTTGCTTGCATGTGCCGTTTTTACTATTGCAAACCTTTCTTTATGCTTTTTCATAAATCGTTTATAGTATGTATATGCCGCTTTTTCACTACCGCCCATTATATCCGTGAATTTTATCCATTTGATTGAATTCTCCGTGATGATAACTTTTATATCTTTTGCCAGAAAGGCATTGCCAAACATATCCGTCACTGTGGCCGTTTCATACCTGTCCTTATAGTAATCTTTGAAATATTCCTGTATGTTCCCCCTAAACAGGCATGATTTAAAGAAATGGCTCCTACAATATATAAAACCATCCATATTATTAGGGAATATGGATTCGTCAATACAGCCCATGCCATCCCATAAGGTATTTTTAACTTCTGCCTTTTCGTCCGACCTGTCAACATAACATTCTTTTTTATAGTAGACTTTTGTTTTTGTAGGATAATCCACTATGCCATATTCTTTTAATGCTGGCTTTGATTTTCTTATACATTTGAGCTTTGGATTTTCTCTGCGTTTCTTTTTATAAAACGTAAGGTTATAACCATTAATAAGTTTTTCTGTTGCATCCCAGTCAATTACCTTTCTTTCATATGGGACATCATGTGTTTTTACAGAAACAGCATTAACCCTGGCATATACATCTTCGTCCTTTACTATCAAAATGTTTTCCATAGGAATTGTTATGTAATCTATTGCAGTTGCCGTCACTAATGGCGCATATGCTGACATTTCAACTATCTTTGCATTCTCATATGGCATCTTATCCCACAAATCCATTGTGATATATTTCAATGCCGTACTATGCAGATTTTCACGGATAAAAATGCAGTCCCCCTCTTTCGCCTTCCCTGTGCTGCGCATGAGCATTTTATAATATATTGGTTCTTCTTTTACAACATTCCCTTCCTTATCATATACTGGCCAAATGACTGTTGCGCCGTTCTCATAATAATAATCCCTTAATTCTTTTGCAGACATCCCGCCTTTAAAGCCATAGTCAAACTTCAGAACAATAAAATCTTTGCTTCTTCCTTTTCCATTTACGGCTACTGCATGATGTATCATATATTCTGAAAACAGGCTATTGTTTATCACCGCTTCCCCTAAATCAAGATATGGCTTTTTATTGCCTGTTTCGCTTTCATCCTCCACATAATTATTTACAGCATAAAGACTGTTTGCCTGTATGCTCTTAATTTTAATTGACTGGCTCTTTTTACTTTCTTTTCCCATCAACATTCCCTCCACTTCCCAAAAAATCATCCACAACAACGCTTACACTTATCTATTCTCTTTTTCTCCAACCAAAAATCCCACACTATAACGCATAATCCATATAATCAGGATCAGCCAGTCGAAACCATATCCCACCCGAAAGTTTCGGTTCCGCCTCTAGGATTCTGAGATATTATCCTTTTATGGAAAATCAGATTGCTTTATCATCATTCATATACTTATTACTTCTCCATCCATTCCCACATTTGGGATTGCTCCAAGTTCATACATCTGTATCCAACTACTTACTTCTTCTACATATTCTCTATTCAGTTGTTTAATCAATCAATATAATGGGGAGTCCTATGCAATTGTTTATAGGTTACGAATTTCTGAATTTATAATTTCGGATGTTACTTTCTTTCACATCCGAATTTTTTTATTGTCTATCGTACTATTTGTGTAGTCTCGGAAAGTCCATGAAGAAACAGAAAAGAATCATGTTATATGAATGGGAGTGACGGGGAGGAATAAAAAATGCTTATTTCTGAGTGG
>NZ_SRYA01000138.1 GCF_004793545.1 Petralouisia muris
CTCTGTTTTTGAGGTAAGCAGAATCGTCAAAGCTAGAAAAATCAATAGATTTAGGATTGACAGAATAGGAAGGAACATACTTATGAAGAGAAAAAGCATAATAATACTTCTCTTTTTTGTGGCACTCATGTTTTTAATGCCCGGCATATCAGCAGAGGCGAAAACAAAGCCAAAGCTGGAAGTAAAGAAAAAGACTACAGCAGTAGGACAGAAATGCCGGTTAAAATTTAACGGGGTGTCCGGCAGGGCAGTAGTAAAATGGAAAACCAGTAATAAACAGGTGGTTTCCATCGCTAAAAGAAAAGGAAATACGGTTACATTCAAGACTGTAAAAAAGGGGAAAGCGGTGGTTACGGCCACTTATAAGAAAAAGAAATACCAGTGCAGGGTTACGGTTAAGGCAGGGGAAAAGAAAAAGACGGCAGCAGACCATCCGGTGTTAAACATGGTGATGTGACATTATGTTATCTTTCTGAGGAATATTAAGATTACATAACCTATGACAGCAGCCACCTCCGGGAATACCGTTTCCGGATGTCGGGCACAAGGAAAGAAGTAAGGGACTGGGAAATATCCGGGGATGGGGCAGGTTATTTTAATATCACGGATTATGGGTTGCTGCAGTTGAATTATGGACCTGCCTATGTTGAACCGTGTGTGACGGCAACGGTAACGGCTGTTCTGGAGGATGGAAGAAAACTGACAGCAGCGGTGAGGACATATTCCGGGGTAAATATTTATATAGATAAGCTGTTTGCGGATTTTGAAAGAAGGTATATTGCCCCGTCTATGACAACGAAAGAGAAAGCAGAAAAAGCGGCATGGTATATCAGCCAACTTCAGATTATGAACTGTATAATTATAACTGGATTGATATTTTTCTGAAAGGAAAAGGCGACTGTTATGCAAGCCGCTACGCCCTGCAGTACCTGTGCAACTATATGAGGATTAAGGCGGTGGCATGCCGGAATCTTGATGACCACAGGAAAACACTGCTCTATGCAGATGGCAGGTTTTATGTCATCGTTACCGGATTTAATGAGCCGAAGCCAAGACCGTATGGAATTTATGAAATCAGCGGCGGGGCTTTGGAGGATTTGGCAGAAAAGAATAAATTTGACCTGGATTATTTTTGTCAGTAGAGAGGGGCGGGAACATGGACTTAATAACAGATGAAGTCACTGCATGAGGCCGCAAAAGATTTTACAAGGGATTCCGTGTGGAAGGTTCTGTTTTGGATATTCAAGATATGACACATCTGGTGTATATGTATGATTCCATCCGGAAACTGAACTTACATGACGCTGCCGCAATCCGCACAAAAGAGTATGCCGGAGAACAAGCCCACTTCATCATAGCGGTTGGGGCGTTTGCGCTGCTTGCGTAACTCCTGCACCCGTTCCCATGTGTCACGGTCTATGATAGGCTCGTGGTGGCTCTCAAAGATTGCCTGTTTTTCTTCGGGGTTCTCCTTGCTCTGTTTACCTTGTAGGACACTTTCTCGGTCTTGAAGTTTACAAGGCAGCCTGTGTATTCCAGGTTTTCAAGGATATGCGCCACGGTGTTTGTCGCCCACTTGCACTCATAGCCGGGGTGATAGCGGCGTGTGCTTCCCGTCCTGCGGTATTCCAGCGTTCCCGGCGTGGGGATTTGCTGTTCCGTCAAGACACGGGCTATCTTGGTCGGTCCATTCCCGGCAAGGCAAAGGCTGTAAATCTGCTTCACCACCGGGGCGGCTTCTTCGTCAATGATGAAATTCTCGTCCTCGTCCATGAGGTAGCCGTACACGGGCTTGCTTGTGACAGGCTTCCCACTCATGCCTTTTGAGCGTTTTACCGCCCGGATTTTCTTGCTCGTATCTCTCACCAGCCATTCGTTAAAAATGTTACGCAAGGGGGCAAAATCGTTGTCGCCCTGTGAGCTGTCCACTCCGTCATTTATGGCGATAAAGCGGACGCCTTTCTGTGGGAAAATCATTTCCGTGTACATTCCCACTTGTAAGTAGTTTCGCCCTAATCGTGACATATCCCTTACGATAATCGTTCCCACAAGCCCCGCTTCAATGTCGGCAAGCATGGACTTGAAGCCGGGTCTTTGGAAATTCGCCCCGGAATAACCGTCGTCCGTGTACCATTTCAGATTGCCGAAGCCGTTCTGTTTGGCGTAGTTTTCAAGGATTCGCTTCTGGTTGCTAATGGAATTGGATTCCCCGGAAAGCTCGTCCTCATGGGATAACCTCGGATAAAGGGCGGTGATAAGTGTTGTGGCACGACAAACGCATGAATGAATAAATTATGAACACTTCATCTATTTTTTGGTATAATTAAAGAAAAAAGGATGGATTTGTTTATGAAAGCACTTTTAGACTATGTAAGTACAGTGACAGATATCAGACAGGAAAAAAAGGTTCTGTCTGGGACAGAAACGGGTGGAAGAAAAAACAAATGAAATTAAGGCAATCCCGGAACTGCTTGACTGTCTGAACATAAAAGGAACCATAATCACAACGGATGCGATGGGAACGCAGACAGCAATTGTAAAGAAAATCCGTCAGAAGCGGGCGAATTATGCACTGGCGCTGAAGGCAAATCAGGGGAATCTGCTGGAAGATGTCAGGCTGTATTTCTCAGAGGATGAATTTCCGAAAAAATGCGCCTATAAAAAGACAGTGGAAAAAGCAAGGGGCAAGATAGAAAAGAGGGAATACTGGCAGACAGATGACATATCATGGTTAAGCCAGAAAAAAGAGTGGACAGGGCTAAAGACGATCATCTTGACGCGTAACACAGTAATAGGGAAGGAAGGCGAAACAAGCACAGAGGAAAGATATTTTATAAGCAGCCTGCCGGCAGGGATTGAGGAGGCGGCGCGTGCAGTGCGAGGGCACTGGATGGCAGAAAGTTTCCATTGGCATTTGGATGTGACGTTTCGGGAGGACGGGAACCATACAATAGAGAAGCAGGCAGCATATAACTTAAATATCATGAGGAAACTATCGCTGAACATATTAAAGTTGATAGAGGTAGGAAGTAAGTCTTTAAGTCTAAAAAAGAAGCGGTATGCAATTGGTGCGAATCCAGAAAAACATCTGGAACAGATTATAAATTTATAAAAATTTATTAGTTGTATGAGTTTGGTTGTGAAATACATTTGTGTGTTTGTCGTGGAGGTGAGCTATATGAAGATTGACAGATTGATTGGCATTATCACCATTTTATTACAAAAAGATAAGGTTACAGCCCCCGAGTTGGCAAAGCGTTTTGAAGTATCAAGGCGAACTATCAATAGAGATATTGAGGACATAAGTAAAGCGGGTATTCCGATTGTTACCACCCAAGGCAGTGGTGGTGGCATTTCAATTCTGGATAGCTATAAAATGGATAAAGCTTTACTTAATGACGATGAATTGCAGGCGATTTTTTCAGGTTTGAAAGGCATTGACAGTATTTCAAAAACCTCATATCTTGCCAAGATGATTGAAAAACTATCTGTAAAAGATAACCGTATTCAAGTAGATGATAGCATTATCGTTGACCTTTCATCACATTACCAAAAGCCTTTAACTCAAAAAATTGATGTAATAAAAAATGCAATTCATACCAGACGATGTCTTTCATTTAGATATTATTACGAAAAGGGTGAAAGTGTAAGATGCATCGAACCATATCACCTAATATTCAAATGGTCATCGTGGTATGTATTTGGATATTGTCTTGATAGAAAAGCATATCGCTTGTTTAAGCTAAATCGCTTATGGAATATTAGTTTTCTTGATAAGGAATTTATACCCCGTGAGATACCTAAGAACGAATTACAATTTGATGATTATTTTTCATCTAATGCAATTCATCTTAAAGCGATTTTTTCCGAAAGTGAAAAATATCGGCTGATAGAAGAATACGGCATTAATTGTTACAAGGTTATAGATAGTGGGGAATTGCTTTTGGAACGAGATTTTGCAAATTATGATAATATGCGGTCATGGATATTTAGTTTTGGAGATAAGGTCACAATATTGGAGCCAATGCAGCTTCGTGAAGATAGAAAAAAACAGGCAACTGCAATTTTAAAAATGAAAGGATAAAGAATGACTAAAAAAATAAAACTCAAAGAAAATGATTTGAAAAACATACCCGGTGTTGGGAAAAATATGGAACAACACTTTTTTGATATAGGAATATTTACAATAGATGATTTGATTGGACAAAACCCTGAAGAACTGTTTTTGAAAGACTGCTTAGTTAAAGGATTGCAGGTGGATAGGTGTGACTGTATGTTTTTCGTTTATTCGTATATTACGCAAATAGTGATGTCTATGAGCCAGAAAAATTAAAATGGTGGAATTGGCAGGAGAAAAAAGAATAATAACAAAAGCAACATGACACACTGCTGTCGTGTTTGTTATGTTATACTGTATCTACTAAATTTAGGAGGTATATTATTATGATTGAGTCAAGATGTGGGTTATTGTGCAGCGATTGCAGTTTTCGTGAAACAATGGGCTGTAAAGGATGCGTAAATATTGACAAGCCTTTCTGGGGGGACAGTTGCCCCGTTAAATCATGCTGCGAAAAAAAAGGATTGCAGCATTGCGGAGAATGCGACAATTTTGTTTGCTCCTTACTACATACTTTTGCTTATGATATGGAGCAAAGCGATAATGGTGTAAGAATTGAGCAATGTAAAAAGTGGTGTGAAAAATAATGGCTTCAAGTAAAGAGTATCTTAGTTTTATTTTGGAACAATTATCTGGTTTGAATGATATTACCTATAAGGCCATGATGGGTGAATATATTATCTATTATCGTGGTAAAATTGCTGGCGGAATATATGATGATAGATTGCTTGTAAAACCCACAAAATCTGCTCTAAAATATATGTCAACAGTTCCTTGCGATTCCCCATATAATGGTGCGAAAGAAATGTTATTAGTTGACGAAGTTGATAGCAAGGAGTTCCTTACTAAACTGTTTGAAGCGATATACGATGAATTACCAATGCCAAAATCAAGACGGAAGAACAGTGGAGTGTACTGACAATGAACGAAACCGAATGGATAATCTGCACCATCTGCGGCAGGAAAACACACAATAAAATACGAGAAGATACCGTTTTGAAAAACTATCCTCTATATTGTCCAAAATGCAAGCAGGAAACACTGATAGATGCAAAGGATTTGCAGATAACCGTCATCCAAAAGCAGGAACACTAATCAAACTATGTAAGCCGCCGATTATGGGTAACGCCATAGCGGCGGTTTTTCTGTGCCTATCGGCTGTCTCTGTCAAAGGATTTCTTTCTGTGCGGCTGCTGTCTGCCCTGTTCCTGCAACTGCCTGAGCCTGTTTCTGACGCTCTCCCTTTCGGGCGGCTTTTGCGGTCTGCGTTTTTCCTTAACCTGTCGCTCCCACTCGGCAAGACTGCGGTTGTATTGTTCTACAACGGCTTCAGATTTTCGGTATGTTGCCATAAACGCCTGCACATCGGGATAACCGTCCTCTTTCAGAATGTCGGGCAGTTTATCCAGCCTTTCGGAGATTTTCTTTTCCGTCTGCTGTATCCGCTCGGTAAGAGCCTTTTGCTCCTTACCTTTGAAAACGCCCTTTGTTTTGGAAAGCTGTTCTTTTAACTTGGGGACTTCCTCCTGCAAAATGCGGATTGCCCTCGCCTCGTCCTGCACCCGTATCATCAAATCCCACATCGTTCGGAACTCTGCCATGTCAATACTGAGCGTAGGCTTAGGCGGCATACCGTGTTCACGGACAAGGTTTTGCAGAAATTCCTTTGCTTTGCTCACGATACTGCGGAACAGATTGGGCAGCCAACCGCTTTTTCGGATAGACTGGCTGACTTTATCGTGGATTTCCGTCTGCTTTACCTCTATAATTTTCGCTTCGGAAATGCCCGATAAGAGTGCCATATCCGCCGTCCTGTTCCATTCCTGTCTTGCGGAATTGTCTGCTTTGATTTCTTCCTCTCTCGGATTGTGCTTGCCGATTTTCTTGGTCGGCAGATACACGCTGCTTTTATCAAAAACTTTCATAAGGCCATCATCGCTACCATGTATTCTTCCGGGCTGCGTGTATCTGAGGCTGTCCATTTGCACTATGATGACATTTCCCGCACTAACATGACCATTCATGTCCGGGAAGCAAAAGGCCGCATCGACAGATATACGATCCTTTCCCAGAGGAATCTCGACCTGCTTACCGAATACTGGTTTCAGTGTGGCAGACCAAAGGGCATTCTCTTCCCGAGTTCATGGACTGGGGATTACCTCGATGTTTCAAGCGTTAACCAGTTTTTCAAAGCAAGCGCTAAAAAGGCCGGCATGATACGCCGCGTGTCTTCCCACGCCTGTCGTCACAGTTTTGCCAGTCACTTATTCGAAAGCGGGGTGGATATCAAATATATCCAGTCACTTCTTGGCCATGTCGATCCCCGCTCTACAGATGTATATCTGCATG
>NZ_SRYA01000139.1 GCF_004793545.1 Petralouisia muris
AAAAAGGAACCTTTTACAATTCAAATGTAAAAGATTCCTTAAGTTAATGACATTGTGATTTTACTGGGTTTCTTCTAACTTAGCCCTATTATAACACGGGCATCCACATAGCCAATATCCAGCCGATCAAGGCAGGCCTGGATCGACCGGGCCGGATCTTCCATCTCGTTTCCCGGATAAATTTATGTCGTAACGAAAATATCCTCCCGCTGTACAATCCCTTCATCGATTGCCTCCCGGATTGCCTGCCCGATTTCTTCCTCATTGCCATATACAGAGGCAGTATCAATCGGACGGACGCCGTTTGATAACGCAGATTTCACAGAATCAATACACTCATCACCATGAAGGCTGTATGTTCCAAGGCCGTTAACCGGCATCTCATATCCGCTGTTTAGCATGACTGTCCTTCTTTCAAAATCAAAACCTGCTTTTACAATGGTTTCTTCCTCTGCCTCCGGTTCGCTGCCTGTATCACCGGGCGCAGTCCTGGTTTCCCGTACAGATTCCATGGTATCTGTTGTCTGGATTGTTTCAATGCCTCCGGCTGTCCCGGTTTCCCCTGCCTTGTTTCGCCCGCATGCTGTTATGGGAAATGCCAATAAGGAAACAAGTATAGGCTGAATATTTTTCTCATTCCACAGCCTCCCTTATCATTATTTCAGATTTTTTCCGAAATCCCGGAGTTCTTTCAGCTTTGAAGCCGAACCGTTCTCCATGCCGTACGCTGTAAATGCCCCCATATCTTCAAGGCCGAGGTATTCCAGAAAATCTCCTTTATAGGAGAACATTGCCCCATCATACATTGCAGGATCACCGGAGCTTAATATCATAGCCACCTTTTTCAGATTCCGGGGCTTTCTCGGATAAGCGGCAGAATAGAAGCGGTCAAGGGTACATTTTAACTGCCCTGAAACACCGTGATAATAAATCGGCGAGGCAATGACAAGCATATCCGCCTCCCCCAGCAGGGAATAGACTTCCTGCATATCATCTTTCTGCACGCAGGCTCCGTTTCCCTTTGTATGGCAGTATTCGCAGGCCAGACAACCCGCAATCTTTTTCCTGCATACGTCAATTACATCCACCCGATGTCCTGCGGATTCCGCACCACTCCGGAACGCATCCACCATTTGTTTCGTATTTCCCTTTGGACGGGGGCTTCCGTTTAATACCAAGATACGCATATCATTTATCGTATTCATCTTATCTGCTCCTCTGTTTTTATACGTTGGAACAGCCTATTTCGCTCTGTTATACTGGCTTTTTATAAGCTGTTCTTTAAAATCTCCATGATTTCATCTTTACCTGGCGCCTTATAGCCGCCATCCATAATCAGCGTGCTGTCAACGATTCCCGGAAGCATCTCCTCTGTTACCCCAAGCTCTTTCAGATTCATCGTAAGACCCAGTTCATTCATATAAACTTCCATTTTTTTCAGGCCTTCCGCTGCAATCTGTTCATCACTTTTTCCTTCCGAATCTACATCCCATACGTTCATGGCAAATCTCTTGAACTTTTCCAGCCCAAACGGGCAGACAAAGCGATAGTAGGCCATAGATACCGCCGCAAGGGTCATGCCATGGGTTGCATCCGTATGTGCCGCAACCGCCTGCCCAAGCATATGCACCATCCAGTCTGTAGATTTTCCTTTTGCCACCAGGGTATTTAACGCCCATGTCGCAATCCACATGATGTTGCTCCTTGCCTCGTAATCCGTAGAATTCTTCACAGCGATCCTGCTGGAATGTATTAAAGACCGCAGCAAGCCTTCCATCAGATAATCAGAAGTATTGTCGTCCTCCCCGGAGAAATATTGCTCCGTAATATGGTTCATGATGTCATAGATTCCCGCAACCATCTGATACTGGGGCAGCGTGTAGGTATATACCGGGTTTAAGATGGAAAATTTCGGATACACCCTCTCATCAAATACATGGCCAATCTTCAGTTTCTGTTCATGGTTCGTGATAACTGCGCCGCCGTTCATTTCAGAGCCTGTACCAACCATTGTCAGGACACATCCCACCGGGATGATCTCATTGTCCACATCTTTCATTTGAAGATAATATTTTTCCCATGGATCTTCCGTACAGTATGCAGATACGGAAACCGCTTTTGCATAGTCGCAGACAGAACCGCCCCCGACCGCAAGGATCAGGTCTGCCTTACCCTCTCTGGCAATCTTACAGCCTTCATACAGTTTCTGCACCGTTGGATTTGGCATGACGCCTGCATCTTCCAACACATTTTTTCCATGTGCTTTCAAAATCTCCATGACTTTATCATAGATACCATTCTTTTTGATCGACCCGCCGCCATACACAAGCTGGACATTCTGTCCATACTTAGGCAGTTCTTCATTCAGACTGGCAAGGGAATCCTCGCCAAAATAAAGCTTCGTCGGGTTACAATACATAAAATTTCCTAACATCGTCTTCCTCCTCTTATTTTAAGCTATAAATGTCATCTCATATTTTCCGAAAAGAACTGCTCCAGCTTATCAAACGGAATCGCATCCTTTCCGCCGCCGTCATACAGATCCGTATGGACTGCATCCGGGATAATCAGCAGCTCCTTATTGTCTGCATAAGGGTTATCCTTCACCATTGTGGCATAAGCATCACGGCTGAAATAGCAGGAATGCGCCTTCTCCCCGTGCATGATAAGAACTGCGCTGCGAATCTCATTGCTGTACTGAAGGACGGGCTGGTTCATAAAGGACATACACCCGATCACATTCCAGCCACCGTTGGAATTTAACGAACGTTTGTGGTAGCCGCGATCCGTCTTATAATAATCATGATAATCTGCTACAAAGAAAGGCGCATCCTCCGGAAGAGGATCGACAACGCCGCCGCCCAGCGCATAGCTGCCATTTTTATAATCCGCAAGTCTCTGGGCGTTCATGGCTTCCTTCTTTGCGTATCGTGCGTCTGCGGAATCCTCACCGTCAAAATATCCGTTGGCATTGACGCGGGACATATCATACATGGTGGAGGCAACCGTCGCCTTAATACGGGTATCCAGCGCTGCTACGTTGAGGGCGAGGCCTCCCCAGCCGCAGATACCGATAATGCCGATACGCTCAGGGTCAACATTTTCCTGTACGGAAAGGAAATCCACCGCCGCCTGAAAATCCTCTGTATTGATGTCCGGTGAAGCCATGTATCGGGGTGTGCCGCCGCTTTCACCAGTGAAGGAAGGATCAAATGCCATAGTGAGGAAACCACGCTCCGCCATCGTCTGTGCATACAGTCCGGATGCCTGCTCCTTTACCGCGCCAAACGGCCCGCATACCGCAATCGCAGCCAGCTTCCCTTCCACTCCTTTCGGCTCATAAAGATCTGCCGCCAGCGTGATCCCGTAACGATTAGGAAATGTCACCTTGTGATGGTTCACCTTTTCACTTTTCGGGAAAGTCTTATCCCATTCCTTTGTCAATTCCAGTCTTACAGTATTTTCCATTTTGTAACGCCTCTCTTTCTTTTTTGTTATTTTTAATGATTACTTTTCCTTTTCCATTCTCCATACTAAAAAATCAAGACAGTCAACCCTTTCCTGACTTTCATGCAGGCTGTCCATCAGGCTTAAACGGTGTTTCCGCAGCATTTTAATCGCATCCTGAATCTGACCGTCACCATACAACCTGCAGACCTTCTCAATGGTCTGAGCGCCACAGCCTGCATCCTTTAGATTCTGAATAAGATCATCCGTATGACCGCCTCCCTTCCTGCTATGCCTGTATTATATCCCCTTGACTTTTATTTTGCTAATGGCTATAATTTATAACATGATATAAATTTTTGGAATATCACAGGAGGGCAATATGGAGCTGCGAACCATGAGATATTTTCTTGCCGTGGCAAGAGAAGAAAACATGACCCGTGCGGCAGAGCTGCTTCACGTTACCCAGCCCACACTCTCCAAGCAGTTAAAAGCACTTGAAGATGAACTTGGGAAAAAACTGTTCACGCGCCATAGTTTCAGCATACAGCTGACTGAGGAAGGTATTTTGCTTCGAAAACGGGCAGAAGACTTGATAAAAATGGCTGACAAAATTACAACAGAATTTCTTGCTTTGGATGATGTTCTGGGAGGGGATGTTTACTTCGGTTTGGCGGAATCTTACCAGATTAGATGCCTCGCCGCCACAATCAGAAGATTCAAAGAGTCTTATCCCGATCTGCATTATCATATTACCAGCGGCGACACGGAACAGGTTACAGAAAAACTGGATAAAGGTATCATTGACTTTGCCGTACTGGCGCAGGAACCCAATACTGCAAAATATCATTATTTGACCTTTCACCACGCTGATCTTTGGGGTGTTGTCATGCCAGAGAACTGTCCATTGGCAGAAAAAGAATCCATCTGTGTGGATGACTTATTTGGACTTCCTCTTTTTTGTTCCGAACAGGGATGGAGCAATGATATTTCCAAATGGTGCGGCAATAACATGGATAAATTACACCTTGAAGGGTCGTTTCGTCTATCATATAACGGATCGCTTTTTGTGAAAGAAGGACTCGGCTATCTTTTGACCTTTGAACATTTGATTGACACAAATCCTGAAAGCGGACTTGTTTTTCGTCCCCTCATGCCGAAGCTTGAAACAAAGATATATTTAATTTGGAAAAAATACCAAATCTTTACCCCTATTGCCGAACGACTGCTTGAAAAATTGAAATCTGAATTGTTAGAATAGAAATCGAAACGTGTATTTGCAGATATGGCTAGGAATCTGGTAAGGGAAAGGTTACTTTTACTAATTTCTCTACCGTAGACAAGCAATGAGTCGGAATATCCTTTTCGGATTTCCTGCTCGCTTGTTGGGGTTTCCCCAAGCCCCAGGCTGTCCGCCTGCGCGTCAGACCAAACACGCCTTTCGGCATGGCTTTGCGCTTCCTGCGGTCGCTTCCTCCTGCACATCTGTGCAGAAAATAAATCCCCTCAAAACACTCGAAGAAACACGGACAAAACAAAAAACATTGACATATTTTTGTCCTGGACGCATAATAATAACACAAGGCAGGGTCTTTTGCTGTATACGGGAGAAAAGGATACGGATTTATTACAAAGATGCGCCGCCGTTTTTGAACGACTGATTGGCTGTCAATACCGATTTACTCTGGGCCGTAAGGGAAAACAAAAAGAGATTGTATTGGGATTTAGCGAAACGGATTTTCATCATCTTGCGGGGCTTCACAAACTGAGGGACATCAGCATTGCCAGCGAGAACCGTCAAACTGTTTTTCGGGATATTTTAGCTGGACGTATTACATACCGAACCATAGAAAAAAGTGTTTTTGTTGATGAAAGCCGTTTGAGGTTAGAAATGTTTCAATTTATCGAAGACTTGCCGGATGGAGAGCAGGAGAGAGGAAGCAGAAGCCCTCCCCGTCTGAAAGCCCGCAGATACGGACAGATTCCCGTGTGGAGCAGCAGACCTCCAGCATTAACTCCACATAGCCGTCCAGCAAGTCCTTGTCCCAGGAGTTCCGTTCCAGAAGAATGTCATATTCAATATTTTCTAAAATCAATTCGCGGTAGCTTTCCATCTCATCCAATCCCATCCTGCGCGGAGCGCGTTTACCAGCAGGGGAAGAAACTGCTGAGGGGGGCAAGGGGTAGGATGGATAGATCAGTATCGCTTCTTCAGTTTTATTTATATCAGTATTATTAAGGGCGGAAATTCCGTACTCTTGACCGCTGGTTTTCAGGGTTGCAGACTGTGGTTTTTCAGCAGTCTTGACTGCGGCACTGGGAAGCGTCCTTGACTGCTGGTTTTCAGCAGTCTGAACCGGCGCGGAGGGTTCCGGCTCCAAGATGAAGTTCTTGACGTAAATCCGTGCGGGGTGTCCCTGGCCCTGCTTTTTCCGTTCCACAAGGCCAATGCCCTCCAATTCGCAAAACAGCTTTGTCGCCTTGTCCTTGCCGCAGTCCAGCATAGTCATGACTTAGCAGCAGGCCGTACAGCACCTTTGCTTCCAGCGATACACCCATGTAGCGCGCGACTTCTATGTCCTTTAAACTCATCAGCCGCCTCCACCTCCACTGTGTTTTCACCATTGACAGCCGCCTCCGGGACTTCTTCCTTGAGGGCCGCTCCCTGCTTGACTGTCTCTTTCATTCCGTAAACAGCGTTGTTTCACAAATGTTTTTCAAGCTAAATAAGTCCATGAATTTCACTCCCAGTTTTACCATGGTTCTCCATACCTTTGGCAGGGATTTGAAATGGAGCCCACACATCCACTGCCTGATCTCTAAGGACCGCTACAGTGATGACAGTTTCTGGCGTAATGTCAATCGCTTTAACTATACCTTCCTCCGCAATTCTTTCCGCGCCGCGCTTCTCAATGAAATGGAAGCCAGGATTGGACACTCTTTTAAAAAAGTGAAAGCCCGCTGTTGCCGGGAACACAAGGAAGGCTTTTATGTCTATGCAAAACCAAACAAAC
>NZ_SRYA01000013.1 GCF_004793545.1 Petralouisia muris
ATGAATGGGTGTAAAGACATCCGGTATTGTTCTTTTCCTTAAGTTAATGACATTGTGATAAAACGGGCAATTGGCAATCTAATTCAGAATTGTATCAACCATAATGAGCAGGGCTGTAAAATTTATGTCAGCGTTTCTGCTGAAAATAGCAGCTGCACGATAACTGTTGCCGATGACGGTATAGGGGCTACGAACGAGCAAATAGAAAAACTCAATAATGCTCCGCACTATATGGTGTGTGATGTAAATGTGACGGAACAGCGCCACGGTTTAGGGCTGCTTATTGTAAAACAAATCATAGAGGCTCACGGCGGCGGTTTAGCCATTGAGCATAGCTCATATAATGGTTTTTGTGTAAAGATTACATTACCCATGTATATGGCCGGGCAGTAGAAGAGATACGACTCTTTTCCTGTCCGACCATACTTTTAACAATTTATGATGCTTTTTTTCCGCTGCTATTTCCGGCAGTCAAATGCTGGGTTCGCTGCATAGAAGTTTCTGGAATCCAGGTGATCCTGAACAATCCGCAGGCCTTCACCGAAACGCTGGAAATGAACGATTTCCCGGGCGCGCAAAAACCGGATTGGATCTGCAACTTCCTGATCTTTCACCAGACGCAGGATATTGTCATAGGTGCTGCGCGCTTTCTGTTCTGCAGCCAAATTTTCCGTCAAATCGGTAATGGGATCACCCTTGGACTGGAATTCACAGGCATTGAATGGAATTCCTCCTGCCGCCTGGGGCCACAACGCCAACGTGTGATCCACATAATATTTATCAAAACCGGAGGCTTTGATTTCTTCCGGAGACAAATCTTTGGTTAACTGGTAGACAATGGCGCAAATCATTTCCATATGAGCCAGTTCTTCGGTACCTATATCGGTTAACAGTCCAGCAACTTCCCGATAAGGCATGGTATACCGCTGGGACAGATAACGCATGGAAGCGGAAAGCTCTCCGTCAGGCCCGCCGAACTGACTGATGATTACCTGGGCAATCTGGGGATTTGTCTGGGTAATATTCACAGGATATTGCAATCTTTTTTCATAATTCCACATTAACAGTTCCCTCCTTCCCAGGGCATGGGCTGCATTGCCCACAGCCATTTCTGATCTGGCTTAGCGGTGTCAATTGTAAGGGGTCCGTAGTAATTTTCATATTCCTTCAACGCATTCATGCGCACTTCCCGGAAATGATTGAAATAGGCAATTGCCTCCTGATCCATTGGATGGGTATCAAGATAGAGAACAATATCATTCACTGCGAAGCTTACCATATTAATCCATTGAAATAATTTCATTTGTTCCATCTGGTTTCCTTTCATTTCGGGCAGCCTCCTTTCCCTAAGAACGGTTTGCTTAATTCCGGGAAAATGGTTCCGCATTGCAATGCCTTATCCACATCAAATGTCTCATGGAAAAACTGCCACGGAACGTAAGCCATTGCAATGGGCATATCGGATAACGGATCGGAATCTCCACGACAGTTTCCTGGCATGGAAGGGCAGTCCGGCACTTTCGGCTGCGTTATATCTGCCGGGCAGGATTTTTGCATCATCTGCCGTCCGGACATCCCTGCTGAGCAAGGTTTTTGCATCATCTGCCGTCCGGGCATATCTGCCGGGCAGGGTTTTTGCATCATCTGCCGTCCGGGCATATCTGCCGGGCAGGGTTTTTGCATCATCTGCCGTCCGGGCATGGGAGCCGGACAGGGTTTTTCAGGCATAGGGCATTGTGGCGTATTCTGGCTGCAGCCGCAGTCAGATGCTGTATGATAATTAGCCATATTGGTAATCCTCTCTTTTTTGGTTTGCTTTTTAATACAATATGAAAGAAAGGGGAAAATGGTGCAGTGATTGGAATATTGCTTTATCATACAGGAAGTGTTATACTGCTTTATGATTGGTAAAATATGTTTAGAAAGGCGGTAAAATAGATCGTATCCATTCCATGACAGGGCGGTTTTGAAAGAATGGCGCGGTTTGGATACTATGAGGTTGCCATTGCGATTTCCGGCGCCCAGGCCATGACCTCTATTGGAAAACAGCGGCCGGATTTGATAGAAGAAATGAAACGGCAGGAAAATAAAGTGAAATGCTTTTTTCAGACCAGGACGCATTGTGAGTTCCGGCAAAAAAAGCAGGCAAGGAGCAGGTGATGAAACAATATCTGGCCCCGTTAGAGGGCATTACTACATATATTTATCGGAATGCATATCACAGTATTTTTACTCCCATGGATAAATATTTTACCCCTTTTCTTGTGCCAAAGCAGAAAAAGGGGCTAAGCAGCCGGGAAAAAAATGACGTTTTGCCGGAACATAACAAGGGGATTTTTCTTGTGCCCCAGCTTTTAACCAACCGACCGGAGGATTTCATCCGGGCAGCGAATACTCTGGCGGAGTTTGGATATGAAGAAATCAACCTGAATCTGGGATGTCCTTCCGGCACGGTAACTGCGAAAGGAAAAGGGGCGGGATTTTTATCCCATCCCACAGAATTAGACCAGTTTTTGGATGAGATTTTTTCAAAACTTACGCTGCGCATTTCTATTAAGACCCGGATCGGTATGGAAGATCCGGATGAATTTGAAACACTTCTGAAGCTCTTTAATCAGTATCCGCTAGAAGAACTGATTATCCATCCCAGAGTGAGGGAAGATTATTACAGCAATTTGCCCAATTATCAGGTATTTCAAGAAGCATTGGAAAACAGCGCCAATCCGCTATGTTACAATGGAGATATTTTCACTGGGCAGGATTTTAAAGACCTGCTGCGCAGATTTCCAGGGCTTGCATCTGTGATGACCGGGCGGGGAATTATTGCAAATCCTGATTTGCGCAGGGAATGTATGTTAGCCTGTGATCCAGAGTTTGCGCTTGAAACCGGGGAAACGGCGAAAAAGCATCCTGCCGGCGCCGATTCTCTTGCCGCAGGCCCATCCAATGGGCCTGAAATCGGGGAGACACTGAAAAAGAGACAGTATCGGGAATTTCATGACAGAATTTACAGGGATTATCAGGAAATTCTGTCCGGAAACCGCAATGTGCTGTTTAAAATGAAAGAAATCTGGTCTTATATGATACAGTCGTTTTCCAATCATGGAATTTATGCAAAGAGAATAAAGAAAGCGGAAACGCTTCAGAATTATGAAGCCGCAGTGAATGCGTTATTCCGGGAACAGGGGGTTATCAGCAATGGAAGATTATCGTTTTAAGGTGAATTTGGGAGGCATGATTGAAATATTATCAGAGCATCTCTACAGCAGTCCGGATGTGTTTATCCGGGAACTGCTGCAAAATGCGGCAGACGCCATTACAAGAAGAAAAGAGATACAGAAGAAAGAATTTGAGGGCTCCATTACATTGGAAATAGAAGAAAAGGAGAAGCTGATCTTCGCAGATAACGGACAGGGGCTTATGGAAGAAGAAATCCATCGGTTTCTGGCGATTATTGGAGAATCCTCCAAACGTGAGTTGACGGACAGAAGCGTCCGCAGAGATTATATCGGACAGTTTGGAATCGGTCTGTTATCCTGCTTTATGGTTACAGATGAGATCTGCCTGATTACAAAATCCTGTCAAAGCAAGGATGCGCCATCGCTGGTATGGCGGGGAAGACCAGACGGAACCTATACCATAGAAACACTGCAGCAGCAGGACAAGGAAGCCCTGCCCTCACCCGGCACGAAAATTATTTTGGCTGCAAAAGAGGGAATGGAGGAGTATTTCACCAGAGAAATCCTTGAAAATCTGATTACCTATTACGGACTTTTGCTTCCTTTCCCTGTAATCATCCGTCAGAATGGGAAAGAAAAGCAAATCAATCCTGTGTATCTGCCCTGGGAAGGCAGAAATACCAACAAACAGGAGCTTTTGCTGTTCGGGCAAATGCTGTTTGGGGAGCTTTTTCTGGATTGCCTTACTTTCCGTTCGGAAGAAGGCAATGTGTCCGGCGTTGCCTATATCTTAAATTACACCGTGCTTCCCTCTGCCAAGCCTGCCCACCGGATTTATTTAAAGCATATGATGCTGACGGAAAAGGGGGACGGCCTGCTTCCGGATTGGGCGGTATTTACCAAATGCATTGTGCATGCAACGGATTTAAAGCCCACAGCTTCCCGGGAAGGCTTTTACGAAGACGAAACCTTAGATGCCGTAAGAGAAACTATAGAAAACCGTCTGATTGCGTACATAGACACTATGGCAGACGATCAGCCGGAGCTGTTTGGAAAATTCTTTCGGGTGCATCAGCTTACCCTGATGGAACTGGCTCTGGCAAACCCTAAATTATTCCGGACTTTGATTGACTATTTTGAATTTGAGACCACCAGAGGCACTCTGACAGGATATGACCTCAGGATGTGCGGGGAGGATCTGCTCTATGCGCCTACCAGAGAAAAATATAAGCAATTGTCCCAGTTATTTTTCGCCCAAGATCAGCTTTTAATCAATGTGACCTATGTGCATGCCTTAGAACTGCTGGAAGGCCTTGGGTATATGTTCGGCATAAGCGTCAGCGAGGTGGAAGAAGAGGAAATCGAAGATTTGATGGAAGAGCTTGCTGCGGAAGAACAGGAGAAAGGATTAGAATTTTTAAACAAAGCAAATAAGATTCTTAAAGACCGTGACTGCCGGGCGGAATTAAAATGTTTCCAACCAGCTAATCAGCCGGCGTTTTTCCTGATGGATGAGGAAGCTGTATTAAACCGGCAGATTGCAATCTCTAAGAACAAAGCAAATTCCATATTCCGAGAGATGCTGAATATGATTTCCTCTGAATTAAAAGGCGAGGACGCCGTATCAATGCTTTATCTCAATTACAATAATCCGATTGTGAAAAATTTAATCAGGATTACGGAGGAGGATGTGCTGAAAATATTTGTGGAAATTATTTATATCCAAGCATTACAAATAGGAGGCTTTCCTTTGCGCAAAAATGATATGGCTACCCTGAATCAGAATATATTGCTGTTAATGGAAAGAGATCTTGCAGACAAAGAAGAGTAAAAATAAGGCTGGAGGAAACATAGTATGAGAATGTATGATATTATCAATAAGAAAAAGAGAGGCTGCGTCCTGACCCAGGAAGAAATCCGTTTTATGACAGAAGGGTATACAAAAGGGGAGATTCCGGATTACCAGATGTCAGCTCTGATGATGGCAGTCTGTTTTCAGGGCATGACAGAGGAGGAAACTCTGGCGCTGACCCTGGCAATGAGAGACAGCGGAGAGGTCCTGGATTTGTCCGAAATTGAAGGAATTAAGGTGGATAAACACAGCACCGGCGGAGTAGGAGATAAGACCTCCCTTGTGCTGACGCCGATGATAGCGGCTCTTGGCATTCCGGTGGCTAAAATGTCCGGCAGAGGTCTTGGCCATACGGGCGGAACGATTGACAAGCTGGAATGCTTTCCGGGCTTTTCCACTGAATTGACGAAGGAGCAGTTTTGTCAGAATGTAAACCGGATCAAAATGGCAATCATGGGACAGACGGCAGATCTTGCCCCTGCAGACAAGAAACTCTACGCCTTGCGGGACGTAACGGCTACAGTGGAACAGCTTTCTTTGATTGCTTCCAGTATTATGAGCAAAAAGCTGGCGGCAGGGGCAGACGCCATTGTATTGGACGTAAAGACCGGGAACGGAGCATTTATGAAAGAGGAAAAAGACGCCTTTGCCCTTGCCAGGGAAATGGTCCAAATCGGAAAAAACGCCGGAAAGCGAATGGCGGCAGTGATCACGGACATGGAGCAGCCATTGGGGAATGCAGTGGGAAATTCTCTGGAAGTAAAAGAAGCCATACTTTCCCTCAACGGACTGGGTCCCAAAGATTTGATGGATGTGGTCTATGCGCTTGGCGCAGAGATGGTACTGGCGGCTGAGAAAGCAGCTACTGAAGAAGAAGCCCGAAACTTGCTGGAACAAACAATTCGTGAGAAAACCGCACTGGATAAATTTGCAGAATTTGTAGAGACCCAGGGAGGAGAGAAGCAATATGTCTATCAACCGGAGCTTCTGCCGGCGGCAGGGATACAGATGCAGGTGATAAATACGGATACAGGCTATGTGGGGGGAATCCTGGCAGAAGAGATTGGGCTGGCAAATCTGATTCTGGGCGGAGGCCGCAATACGAAGGACAGTCCGGTTGACCTGTCAGTGGGCATTCTTCTCCATAAAAAGCGGGGGCAGGCCCTGCAGCCTGGGGAAGCCCTTGCCACGATTTACGCCAACGATATGGAACAGGCCAAAGAAGCATATGGAAAAATCGTAGGCGCTTACCGCATTCAGCCTCAGGCTCCGGAGGAACTGCTGATGGTTAAGGGAATTCTGCGATCATAAATTGCTTTGCCGCACACCGATGCAAAAACAGATCCTGCGGTCATAATTTCTGCTTCTTTTTCATATAATGCAATATGGGAAAAGGAAGACGAACAAGACTGGATCAGGTCAAAGAAAACGTAAAATCAAATATTGTGGAATCGCTGGAACTGCCCATGGACATTATGTACGGCGCGGTGATCATAACCGCCATGGGCAGGGGGCAGGTCCTGGTAGAGAATTATAAGGGAATTATTGAATACACACAGGAAAAGATCCGTCTGCAGACCAAAACATGCCAGGTGACCATTCAGGGCAAGAGGCTGCTTGTGGAATACTACACCAATGAGGAAATGAAAATTACTGGCTGTATTCAAGGAATATTATATGACTCATAAGGAGCAGGGCATTTGTTAATTGATAAATTAAAATATTTGCAGGGCTATGTAAAAATCAGGCTTTCTGGTTATGCGCCGGAGCGGTTTCTGAATCTGTGCAGCAATCACGACATTTTGATTTGGAATCTGGAATATGAAGAGGATCATTATGTGTTCTGTATCAGCATCCGAGGGCTTAAAAGGCTGAAGCCGATTCTGAAAAAAACAAGGACAACATTTGTGATATTAGAGCGTGTGGGGCTTCCCTTTGTCATGCGCAGGTACCGAAAACGCAAGCTGTTTTTTGCAGGAATTTTTCTGTGCTGCGGTCTTTTATATACTATGTCCCTGTTTGTCTGGAGAATTGAGATTAATGGAAATCTTCATGAAACGGACAGTAGCATCCTCAAATTTCTGGAAGAGCACAAAGTATACCACGGACTGTTAAAAAGCAAAATAAACTGTGAGAAAATAGAAGAGGAATTAAGAGCCGGCTATGAAGATATTATCTGGGCTTCTGCAAAATTAGAAGGAACCATGCTGATTATTGATGTGCAGGAAAACCTTGTCACCAACCAGCAGGCAGCCGCAAAAGGGGAAACAGAGGATCTTCCCGGTGACCTGGTGGCGGACAAAGATGCGGTAATTTACAGCATATTAACCCGCCAGGGCACGCCTTATGTAGAAAAAGGAACAGAAGTCCATCCCGGCGATATGCTGGTGGAAGGAAAGAATCCGGTGTACAATGACAATGAGGAAATTGCCTCCTGGCAGTATTGCGTTGCAGACGCAGATATTTTGGGCATTACGGAATATACTTATGAAGATCGGTTTTCCATGTGGTATGAGGAGAAGGTATATACTGGAAAAGAACGTGAAACTTACGGGATTCGTTTTTTTAACTTTCAGATCCGGCTGCCGTATCTGTCCCGGAAATTCTCAGACTATGATATGATTACGGATGAATATGACGTAAAAATTGGAGATACCTTTTATCTGCCCCTGGCTTTGACAAAAGAAACCCATCGGGAATACCGGCTGGAGAAGAAACAGTACACCGAGAAAGAAGCCAGACAAGCGGCAGAAGAAAAATTAAAGCAATTTTGCGAAGAATTGACCCAGAATGGAATTCAGATTATGGAGAACCGTGTTGCAATCACGGCAGACAGAAAAACCTGTGCTGCTTTTGGCACAATAGAGGTGATTGAGCCGATTGGAAGCAGAAAAGAGACCGTTGCCGCAGATACCCCTCAGGAAGAAATACCGGATGGCATGTGAGCCGACATCCTCACAAACGAATCATACAGAACAGAAAAAACAGGAAAACAGCTGATTTTTCAGAGGATTTTCCTGTTTTTTCTGGCTTGTCAAGGATTTTTTTTCGAAATCTTGAAAAGCGGAAAAGTTTTTGATATAATAAATTCCAGTATGTGTATATTCCCCTGAGAAAGTGAGGTATTATTATTTGCAGATAGAATATATAGAGATAAGCACGATGGAACAGCAGCAGGCTGTTTTCGGCTGTCAGGATCATTTTGTGCGAATGTTGGAAAAGGCTTTTTCTGTGCTGATCGGGCTGAGGGAATCCAAGGTGGAAGTAAAGGGAGAAGATATCTCAGGAGTTTCCAATGCTGTATCCGTGATACAGTCTTTACAGCAGATCTATGACCAGGGAGAAGGGGATAGGATCAATGAGGACATGATTTACCGTCTGATCGATGAGGCTACGGAAGGCTCTTTAGAAGAGACAGTAGAGGCAATGGAGAGTATTGTTACTCTTACCAACCGCGGCGCTCCCATCAAGTGCAAAACCCCCGGGCAGAAGAATTATATCAGGGCCATGAAAGAAAATACCATTACAATCTGTATTGGGCCTGCAGGAACGGGAAAGACTTATCTTGCAGTGGCGCAGGCTGCTGAAGAATTAAAGAGAGGAGACATCGACCGGATTATTATGAGCCGGCCGGCCATTGAAGCCGGGGAAGAGCGTCTTGGATTTCTGCCCGGTGATTTGTCTCAGAAGGTGGACCCCTATCTTCGCCCGCTGAATGATGCGTTATACGATATCTTCGGTGCGGAGAAAGCAGAAAAGCTTCGGGAACGCGGGACAATCGAGATTGCTCCGCTGGCATATATGCGGGGCCGCACGTTAAACAGGGCCAAAGTGCTGATTGATGAAAGCCAGAATGCTTCTATTTATACCATTAAGATGGCATTGACACGGTTGGGGGAAGGTTCCAAAATGGTATTGACAGGAGACGTTACACAAATCGATCTTCCCCATAAGACAGATTCAGGGCTGGAGAAGTGCGCAGCCATCGTAGGGCCCATTGAAGGGATATCTGTGATACATCTGAATAACCGCGACGTAGTCCGCAACAAAATTGTCAAAGATATCGTTAAGGCGTTTGAGAAAGCAGAAGCAGAAAAAAAGGTCAGTCAGGTTCCTGATTACCAAAGAAGAAAGAAACGGCAGGGATAGTTTGAAAACATGAAAGAAAAAGCTCCGGAAATGGCAAAAGAGAAAGCAAAAAAGACAGACAAACACAATGGTTTCAGAGATTACAGCAGAGGGCGCAGAAATTTTATTTTTCTCGGCATGGCGGCATGCGGGATTCTGGAGTGTATCTTTTCAGGAATAATAAGAAATCGGGAACCGGACCGGATGGCCGTACTGGTTTTTTTCGGAATATTATATTCTGTGGCGTTTCTTGCAGGAATGGAATTGTATCGGATACAGAAGGACTGGTTTTATGAAAGGGCAAAAGATTACAGGCATATTGCCAGTTGGTATATGCTTTCCTGCGGGGCGGCAGTTTTGTTTCTATATCTGCCGGAATATGCAAGGCCGGTGCTTCTGCTGTCCGCAGGAATGGCAATAGTAAGCAATTCTTTTTTCGGAATGATGGCAGGAATTTTTCATGTTTCCGTATTTGCCATCTGCGGCCAGGAAAATGTTTATATTCTGCTCTGCGATATTTTTCTCCTGATGGGAGGATGCCTGGCAGTTACGTTCCTGAAAGAAATCAGGAGCCGGCGGTGGGGAATTATTTTCCTGTTTCTCTATATTTTTGACAGCGTTACGATTTTTTCCTTTGTCCAGACGGGACAGCTGGACTGGAACGTATTGTTATACGGCGCCTGTAACGGACTTGTTTCTTCCTTAGGGGCATGGGTTCTCTATCAGACTCTGCACCGGTATTTGCATGCTTCCAGAAAGTTGGAGCTGGAGCGGATACTGAAATCAGATTTTGGACTGGTTCAGGCAGTCTCTAATTTTTCGAAAGCAGATTATAACCATGGAAGAAAAGTATCGGAAATCGCCAGAAAATGCGCCAGTCTTGTAGAGGCTGATCCGGATGTGGCAGCGGCCGGAGGTTTTTATTACCGCCTTGGAAGAATGGAAGGGGAACCCTATGTGGAAAATGGAGTGGCTCTTGCCAGAAGCAATCATCTGCCCAGAGAAGTGGTAGGAATATTACGGGAATATAATGGAGAACAGCAGCTTCCCTCAACACTGGAATCGGCCATTGTGCATATTGTGGACAGCGTTGTGGCAAAGTTTGACGTGTTGGATCGCGCCACCCTTTCCAGTTCCTGGAATCAGGATATGCTGGTATATCAGACTTTGAATGAGAATTCCGCTTCAGGACTATATGACAAATCCGGCTTCAGCATGAATATGTTTTTAAAAATCAGAGATTATTTAATAAAGGAGGCAGAATTGTTTTGACAGTGACACTGGAAGAAGAAACAGAGGTTTCATTTCCTTTTGATTATAAAAAACTGGCGGAACAGGTAATTGACGGGGCTTTGAAAGCAGAGGGATTTCCCTTTGAAGCAGAAGTAAGCCTTCTGCTGGTTCCTTTGAAAGCTATTCAGGAATTGAATCTGGAATATCGCGGAATTGATGCGGCTACCGATGTGCTTTCCTTTCCCCTGATAAGCTATGAAACTCCAGGGGATTTTACCTGGATAGAGCAGGAGGAAGACAATTTTAATCCGGATACCAATGAGGCAATGCTTGGAGATATTGTATTGTGTGTGGACAGGGTATGGGAGCAGGCGGCAGAATTTGGTCACAGCCCAGAGCGGGAATATGCTTTCTTAATCCTGCACAGTATGCTGCATTTGCTGGGATATGACCATATGACCAAGGAGGATGCTGCTGTAATGGAAGAAAAGCAGAGAAGGATCCTGAATCAGATGGGAATTTTAAGATAAATTTGCAGTGCGGCTTTGACTGCCTGCAGCTACAAAGAAAATTTGGAGGAATTGACAATGAAAAAACGTATCGTATGGCTGCTGCTGGCCGCTCTGGCATTGAGCATGTTTGCCGGCTGCGGCAAGAAAGAGGAAGAACCGGAGGAGACACCGGCAGTGGAGGAAGAGACCCCTACTCCCGAACCGGAAACGCCTACTCCGGAACCAACGCCAGAGGTGCCGGAAGGAATGGCAAGAAGCTATCTGACCGGACAGTGGATTGACGGGGAACTGGCAAAGAAGCGGCCCATAGCCATTATGATTGGCAACACTTCCGATGCATTGCCCCAGTATGGAATTTCATCTGCAGACATTATCTATGAAGTGCCGGTGGAAGGTTCTTATACACGTTTAATGGCAATTTTCCAGGATTATTCCGGATTAGAGAAAATCGGTTCCGTGCGGAGCTGCCGCCATTATTTTATTTATTTTGCAAGAGAGTTTGATGCAATTTACACCCATTACGGCCAGGCTGCCTATGCAGAGCCGGTGCTGGAACGGGAAGACGTGCATAATTTAAGTGGAATGGATTCCGCCATTGAGACGATTATGTTCTACCGTGACGCCAACCGGAAGGCGCCCCACAATGCATTTACCAGCGCAGAGGGCATTCAGGCAGGCCTGGAGAAGAAAGGATACCGCACAGAACTTGCGGATACCTACAGCGGACATTACAAATTTGCAGAGGACGATGCAGAGGTGACTCCTTCCGGGGAAGACGCCATCGTGGTAAGTCCGGGATATTTTGTCAATAAGCCCTGGTTTGTATATAACAGCGAGGACGGGCTGTATTACCGTTATGAATTTAAGGATAAGCAAATCGACGGCGCTACAGAAGGACAGCTTACCGCAAAGAATATCCTGATCCAGTACTGCGACTGGTCAAAGCTGGATGAGAACGGTTATATGGATATCAATACCACATCTGGCGGAGCGGGAATCTATATTACCAACGGCAAAATGGAACGGGTAACCTGGAGTAAGGACAACGAAGATTCTCCGGCCCGTTATTACAATGAGGCAGGGGAAGAGATTACCCTGAACCAGGGGAAGACCTGGGTATGCATTGCAAGAAAGGATTACCAGGATCGTTTCGGCGTTTATGCAACTCAGGAGGAATTGTCTCAGGCCAGGGCAACGGAAGAATAGGCAGATTGCAGCTATGGAAGCGTATCCGGCATACATGGGAAGGCAGTATTGAGGAATTTTTATGAGTAAAACGAAAAAACGTGAATCCAACTTTCTGGTACAGGGTTCCATTCTGGCGGTTGCTTCCATTATCAGCCGAATTATAGGATTGCTGTACCGGATTCCCTTAAAGTCAATTATCGGCGATATTGGAAATGATTACTATGGCACGGCGATGGAGATATACAGTATTTTACTGCTGATATCTTCGTACAGCCTGCCATTGGCTGTTTCCAAACTGGTTTCTACGAGAATGGCAAAGGGACAGCGGAAAAATGCATATAGAATTTTCAAAGGTGCACTGATTTTTGCCCTGATATCCGGGACGGCTGCCGGCTTGATTATTTTCTTTGGCGCAGGCGTCATTACAACCTATATTGTGCGGACGCCTTTAAGCATTTTTGCTTTGCAGGTGCTGGCGCCTACCCTTCTGGTTGTGGCATTGCTTGGCGTTATCCGCGGATTTTTCCAGGGAATGGGCACCATGATGCCAAGTGCCGTGTCACAGCTGATTGAACAGGTAATCAATGCAGGCGTCAGTGTATGGACTGCTTATATGCTGTATCAGTACGGCACAAAAATTGGAGCCGTATTAGGCAATCCTGCCACCTATGCAGAAGCCTACGGTGCAGCAGGAGGAACCATCGGCACTGGCGCCGGCGCTGTTGCAGCGCTGTTGTTCACCTTGTTTGTACTGGCTATTTACCGGCCGGTATTTAAGAAAATAACCCAGAAGGATAAGGGAAAAAAGGTGGAGAGCTACGGAACTATTTTCCGTGTCCTGATTATGACGATTATCCCTGTGCTGCTCAGTACCACAATTTATAATATTACTTCTTTTCTGGATATGGGCGTGTTTAAGCATATTGCTGCGCTGCAGGGATATAAGGCGCAGGATTACAGCACCATGTGGGGCGTCTATGTAGGGGAATATAAGGTGCTGGTCAATGTGCCGATTGCCATCGCATCTTCCATATCCGCCTCCAGTGTACCCAGTATTTCCACAGCTTTTGCAGCCAAAGATATCTCTCATGTAAAGCGGAAGGTAGCCTATTCCATACGTTTTATTATGGTAATTGCAATTCCCTGTGCAGTAGGCATGGGAGTGCTTGCATCTCCGATTTTGCAGCTTCTCTTTCAGGATGACAGGACAATGACTGCCCGAATGATGCAGATTGGTGCAGTTACCATTGTATTTTATTCCCTGTCAACGTTAAGCAATGGAATCCTGCAGGGAATAAATCGCATGAATGTTCCCGTAAAAAATGCAGTGATTGCACTGGCGTTACATATTGGCGTGCTAGCGGCGCTGATGTACGGGCTGGATTTGAATATTTACGCAGTGGTATGGGCGAATATGTTTTTTTCCTTTCTGATGTGCATTTTAAACGGAATGGCAATCCGGAAATATTTAAAATACCGCCAGGAAATTACGCGTACTTTTATTATTCCGGGAATCGCTGCCGCTGTTATGGGCGCTGTTGTGTTCGGTATTTACTATTTCCTGATGAAAACTATAAAAATCAATGCGGTTTCCACTGGAATTTCCATCATCACAGGCGTTATTGTCTATGGGATTCTTCTGCTGTTAATGCGAGGACTTAGGGAAAATGAACTGCGCAGCTTTCCGATGGGAAATTTGATTATTAAAATTGCAAAAAAACTACATTTGATGTAGCAGGCAGAACCCCGGCAGGGACAGATTACAAAGAATATGTATAAAATAGCAAAAATAGCAAATACTACCAGAAAAAGGAGTTTGTCATGGAAAAAAAATGTAGTATTCGCTTATTTTTGTCTGGAATTTTAATCAGTGCAGCATTCTGTCTCTGTATCGGTTTTTTTGCGGGAAATCACAGAACCCGGAAAATCTATGAAGAACGTATCGTTCTGTTAAAACAGCAGAATGAAAATCTGCTGGCCATGCAGAAAGCGGCGGAAGAGGAAAAAGAGCTTGCCGAAAGCCTGAACCTGGTGGAGCCCTATGAATATCTGCTGCTTGCAGAGGATGGTTATGTGGCAGTTTATTATGCTGACGGGAAAACATTGTACGCAGTAACAGATATTCGCATGGAGGAGCTTCCGGATGATTTGCAGGAAGAAATCCAGCAGGGAAAATCTATCGGCGATGAAGCGCAGCTGTATAATTTTCTGGAAAATTATACAAGCTAGCAGATTGAAAAATTGTGATTTGGAGTGTTAGGATGAAGCAGACATACGATGTAATTGTTGCAGGGGCCGGCGCGTCAGGCCTTATGGCAGGAATACAGGCTGCAAAATACGGTGCAGAGGTTCTGATTCTGGAACATATGGATCGGGCTGGAAAAAAGATTCTGGCAACAGGAAACGGAAAATGTAATTTTACCAATGAAAAGCAGGGCATTGCGTATTACAGAGGCAAGAACCCTGCCTTTGTCTTGCCGGCTTTCGAACAGTTCGGGCTGAAAGAAACTTTGGAGTTTTTTCAAGAACTGGGCATCCGCCCGGTCAGCCGGCGGGGTGGATATTATTATCCGGCCAGCGGCCAGGCTTCTTCCGTTTTAGAGACGTTGCTGATGGAATGCCGAAAACGGAAGGTAAGGATTGCATATGAAATCGGCATCCGCTCCATTCAAAAAGAGAACGGGATTTTTTGCTTTGATACTAAGCAGGGGAATTTTTACGGCAATACATGTATCATTGCCACCGGAGGAAAAGCAGCAAAAAAGACAGGAAGCGATGGGAGCGGAATTCCATATATTGCAGGCTTTGGACACAAAATGACAGAGATTGCGCCTGCTTTGGTTCAATTGCAGGGAAAACAGCCATTTTTCAAAGAAGTTGCAGGAATTCGTGCAGAGTGCCGTTTGAAGCTTTACATAGAAAAGGAGAAAATTTCGGAAGATTTGGGGGAACTGCAATTGACAGAATTCGGCGTATCAGGAATTCCTGCTTTTCAGGTCAGCCGTTATGCCGCCTATGGGCTTCTCCAGGGAAAACAAGTCCAGGTCAGTATGGATTTCCTTCCTGATTTTTCCAAGAGTCAGGCAAAAGATTTGATTCGGAAGCAGTTTCTTAGATACGGGGAAGGGAAAACGGCAAAGGAAGCGATGATTGGGCTGTTTCCGCAGAAGCTGAACCTTGTATTTTTAAAGGAAAGCAGAATACATCTGGAAAAACCGGCAGTTTGCTGCAGCAAAAAGGAACTGGATCATCTGTCTTTTCTCATACAGCATTTAGAATCGGAAATTATCGGAACCAAAGGATTTGATCATGCGCAGGTGACAGCCGGCGGCGCGGATACGAATGAAATCTGTCCCGATACCATGGAATCCAGGCTGGTGCCCGGGCTTTTTTTTGCAGGGGAAGTGATGGACATTGACGGTATGTGCGGCGGTTATAATCTGCAGTGGGCATGGACAAGCGGTGCAACCGCCGGAAAATACGCAGCAAAGCACGAGATTTTTTCCTCTGGGTTGGAAAAGGGACAAAAAAAGCATCCTGCAGCGGATGACAGCATGCAGAAGCAAAGAGAAAGAGGCAGAAAATGATAAGAATACAGCAGTTAAAGCTTCCAATTTCCCATACAGAGGAACAGCTGGTGCAAAAAATTGCCAAAGATTTGGGAATAAAGAAAGAAGCAGTGGGGGAGTACCGGATTCGAAAGCAGTCTATAGACGCCCGGAAAAAAAGTCAGATTTCCTATGTTTACACCATTGACGTACAAGTAAAACAGGAATCTAATGTGCTGCGCAGGGCAAAAAGCAGCCGGATTACTCTGGCAAAAGACGTACGTTATCAATTTCCTTCCGGGGGAGCCAGGCCGCTTTCGCATCCTCCTATCATTATCGGCAGCGGCCCGGCAGGTCTGTTTTGCGCCTATTTGCTGGCCCGGCACGGATACGCTCCCATTCTGATAGAGCGGGGCAGGACGATAGACAAGCGCACCAAAGATGTGGAACAGTTCTGGATGGAGAACCGGCTTCATCCAGAATCCAATGTGCAGTTCGGAGAAGGCGGCGCTGGAACCTTTTCAGACGGGAAGCTGAATACGCTGGTGAAGGATGTGAAGGGAAGGAATCAGGCGGCGCTGGATATTTTTATCCATCACGGCGCACCGGAGGAAATCGGATATCAGAGCAAACCTCATATTGGAACGGATCTGCTAAAACATGTGGTGACAGATATGCGCCGCCAGATAGAACAATGGGGCGGTACCTGCTTTTTTGAAACCTGTGTCACCGGAATGGAATTTCATCAGGGGGCGTTAACAGGAGTAACCTGTATTCGGAACGGAGAAGTTCTGCAGTTCGAAACAGAACTTGCTGTGCTGGCTATCGGCCACAGCGCCAGAGACACCTTTGAAATGCTGTATCGTTCAGGCTTTCAGATGGAGGCAAAATCCTTTGCTGTGGGACTGCGGGTGGAACATCCCCAGTCTTTGATCAATCAGAGCCAATACGGAGAGGAAGCAGCCGGAAAGCTTCCGGCTGCGCCATACAAATTAACGGCAAATCTGGAAAATCACAGAGGGGTGTATTCCTTCTGTATGTGTCCCGGCGGTTATGTGGTAAATGCATCTTCTGAGCAGGAACGGCTTGCGGTCAATGGAATGAGTTACAGCAGGCGGGATGGGAAAAACGCCAACAGCGCCATTATTGTAACCGTAACGCCAAAGGATTTTGGTTCTTCCCCCTTAAGCGGCGTAACTTTCCAGCGCAAATTGGAGGAAAAGGCGTTTCGGCTGGGCAACGGCAGGATTCCCCAGCAGCTTTTCGGTGATTTTGAACAGGGAAAAACCTCAACCTCTTACGGCGGATTTTCCTCTGCGGCTATGGGACAGCGGGAATTTGGAAATCTGCATCAGCTATTTCCAAAAGAGATTCATGATTCTTTCTGTCAGGGAATGCATAAGTTTTCCCGCTCTATCCCGGAATTTGACCGTCCGGATGTTATTTTATCCGGCGTGGAAAGCAGAACTTCCTCCCCCATCCGAATTACCAGGAACGAGGAATTTGAAAGCAATATCAAAGGGGTATATCCTTGCGGGGAAGGCGCGGGGTATGCCGGAGGAATCATGTCGGCAGCTATGGATGGAATGAAAGTTGCAGAGGCAATTGCCCAAAAATACAGAAGAAAATAGGAGGGAGCAGTATCGTGTCAGAATATACGCCAATGATGCAGCAATATATAGATACCAAAAAAGATTATAAGGACTGTATTCTTTTTTACCGTCTGGGGGATTTCTATGAGATGTTTTTTGAGGACGCCAAGACAGCCTCTAAGGAGCTTGAAATTACGCTGACTGGTAAAAACTGCGGGAAAGAAGAAAAAGCGCCCATGTGCGGCGTGCCTTATCATTCGGTGGAATCTTATCTGAATCGGCTGGTGGCAAAGGGATACAAGGTTGCCATCTGCGAACAGGTGGAAGATCCGAAAATGTCAAGAGGTTTAGTGCGCCGGGAAGTGGTGCGGATTGTCACTCCGGGAACCAACCTGGATACCCAGGCGTTGGACGAAACAAAGAATAATTATATTATGTGCGTAGTCTATATGGAGGATCGCTACGGCGTTTCCATTGCGGATGTAACCACAGGGGATTATTTTGTGACGGAAGTGGATCAGGAGCAGAAGCTGATGGATGAAATACATAAATTTGCCCCTTCTGAAATTATCTGCAATGAAGCCTTTTATATGGCAGGAATGGATTTTGAAGATTTAAAGCAGCGTCTTTCCATTGCCGTTTATGCATTGGATTCCTGGTATTTCAGCGATGAAACAGCCAGGAATACCTTACTGGAGCATTTTAAAATATCGGATCTTCAAGGGCTTGGCATTAAGGATTATGAGTGCGGCGCCATTGCTGCAGGAGCTCTTTTGAAATATTTATATGAGACACAGAAGAATTCTCTGGCCAATATGACCTCCCTGCAGATTTATATAACAGGAAAATATATGATTATTGACAGTTCCACTAGACGCAATCTGGAACTGGTGGAGACATTGCGGGAAAAACAGAAGCGGGGATCTTTGCTGTGGGTGCTGGATAAGACAAAAACCGCCATGGGCGCCAGAATGCTCAGAAGTTTTGTGGAACAGCCTCTTATAGACAGGGGAGAAATCGAAAAACGGCTGGACGCAGTGGAAGCTTTTAATCAAAATGCCATGACCCGGGAAGAAATCCGGGAATATCTAAATCCCGTCTACGATTTGGAGCGTCTGATCAGCCGGGTTACTTATCAAACAGCCAATCCCAGGGATTTAACAGCTTTTAAAAGTTCCCTGGCAATGCTTCCCTATATCCATAGCCTTTTGGGAGAATTTGATACGCCTATGCTTGCCGAAACTCGGTTGGAGCTGGATGTTCTGGAAGACATTTATCAGTTAATTGAGTCTTCCATTCAGGAAGATCCTCCTATTTCCATCCGGGACGGCGGCATTATTAAAGAAGGATACAATGAGGAAATTGACAAACTCCGTCATGCCAAAACAGAAGGAAAAACCTGGCTGATGGAATTAGAAACCCGGGAACGGGAGAAAACCGGCATTAAGAACCTGAGGATTAAATACAATAAGATTTTTGGCTATTATCTGGAAGTAACCAATTCTTATCAGAATCTTGTTCCAGATTATTATACCAGAAAGCAGACCCTTGCCAACGCAGAACGTTATATTACCGCAGAGTTGAAGGAACTGGAAGACATTATTCTGGGGGCGGAGGATAAGCTGGTAACGCTGGAATATGAAACCTTCCGGGCAATTCGGGACAGCATAGCGAATGAGGTGCTGCGGATTCAGAAAACCGCCAAGGCAGTGGCAAAAACTGATGTACTGTCTGCTCTTTCCCTTGTGGCAGAGCGGAATAATTACTGCCGTCCCTCCATCAATGAAAACGGTGTGATTGATATTAAGGACGGCCGCCATCCGGTGGTGGAACAGATGATTAACAATGAGATGTTTATCTCCAACGATACGTATCTGGATAACAGCAAGAAACGCATTTCCATTATTACAGGCCCAAATATGGCAGGAAAATCCACTTATATGCGCCAGACAGCGCTGATTGTATTAATGGCGCAGATCGGAAGCTTTGTTCCGGCGGAACATGCGAAAATCGGAATTGTGGATCGGATTTTTACCCGTGTGGGGGCGTCAGATGATCTGGCAAGCGGCCAGAGCACTTTTATGGTGGAAATGACAGAAGTTGCAAATATTCTGCGCAACGCCACCAGCAACAGCCTTTTGGTGCTGGATGAAATCGGCCGTGGAACCAGTACCTTTGACGGATTAAGCATTGCCTGGGCTGTGGTGGAGCATATCAGCAATCCAAAGCTTTTGGGAGCCAAGACCTTGTTTGCCACCCATTACCATGAACTGACAGAGTTAGAGGGCAAGCTGAATAATGTGAATAATTACTGTATTGCTGTCAAAGAAAAAGGGGACGACGTTGTATTTTTAAGGAAAATAGTCCCCGGCGGCGCAGATAAAAGCTATGGCATCCAGGTAGCAAAGCTTGCGGGAGTGCCAGAGAGCGTCATTGAACGAGCCAAAGAGATTTCAGAGGAATTAAGCGCCCATGACATTACAGAACTGACCGGAAATCTGATTTCGGAGCCCCATAAGCCCCGAAAAAAGAAGGAAAAACTGGATGAAGTGGATTTGACACAGATGTCTCTCTTTGATACAGTAAAAGATGATGATATTATTCAGGAAGTGCGGGAGTTAGATCTGGGGAATCTGACGCCCATTGATGCGATGAATAAACTCTATCAGCTTCAGAGTAAGATTAAAAACCGGTGGCGGTTTACATAAGAATGTTATGTAAACTAAAGGAAAATGACTATTTATCATGAATGCAATGTTCCCACTAATAACTTTCCGCTATTTCAGATAACCAAAGGAGCGCTTATGCCAAAGATAGAAATATTAGATCAGCAGACCATTGATAAAATTGCAGCAGGAGAAGTCATTGAACGTCCCTCCTCGGTAGTAAAAGAACTGGTGGAAAACGCCATAGACGCCAAAGCCAGCGCTATTACGGTAGAAATCAAAGAAGGGGGAATCTCTTTTATCCGCATTACAGATAATGGATGCGGAATGGAAGCAGAACAGGTTCCTCTGGCTTTTCTCCGCCATTCCACCAGCAAAATCCGCAATGTGGAAGATTTGCTGACGGTATCCTCTTTGGGATTCCGGGGAGAGGCGTTATCCAGTATTGCGGCAGTGGCGCAAGTGGAACTGATTACCAAGACGGTTTCCGACTTCAGCGGCGTTCGGTATGTCATCGAAGGGGGAAAAGAGAAATCTTCCGAAGAAATTGGGGCGCCGGAGGGCACTACCTTTCTGGTGCGCAACTTATTTTACAACACCCCCGCCAGGAAAAAATTCTTAAAAACCCCTCAGACAGAAGCCGGATATATCGGAGATTTGGTAGAGCGTCTGGCGCTGTCCCATCCGGAAATTTCCTTTAAGCTGATTGTAAATAACCAGCCAAAACTGCATACTTCCGGCAACTCTAATCTGAAGGAAGTGATTTATCATATTTATGGACGTGACATTGCCGCAAATCTGATTGAAGTTCAGGGAGAAAATGAATGTTTTTCCATTCAGGGATTTATCGGAAAACCACTGATTTCCAGAGGAAACCGGAATTTTGAGAATTATTTTATCAATGGACGTTATATTAAGAGCGGCCTGATTGCTAAATGCATTGAGGAAGGGTATAAATCTTTTGTCATGCAGCATAAATATCCTTTTACAGTTCTGCACATTTCCATTAACGGCAGTTTACTGGATGTGAATGTTCATCCTACCAAAATGGAACTGCGGTTCAGCAACGGGGAAGAGATTTATCAATTTCTTACCCAGTTGATTCGGGAGGCCATTAACCGGAACGAATTGGTTTATCAGGTAAGTCTGGAACGGGAGCAGGAAGAAAAAGCAAGGCATAAACAGGAAAAAAAGGAAAGGATGGGGTCTGGCCGCAAGGCGCCGGAGCCTTTTGAGGCCAAGCGGCTTCAGGCTGTGAAACAGTCCATCCGAAAGGACAGTCCCTATGAACCGAAATATGAGAAGCCTGCTGCAGATTTTCCTCAAACAGAGCCTGTTTCTCAGACAGAACCTGCCCTGCAGGAGCCGTCAGGCCAGATGGCGCCAGAACTGGCGGCGGAAGAAATTATGTTTGGACCGTCCCCGCATAAAACGGCAGCGCAGCCAAAACCTCCTGCAGAGACAAAGAAGCAGCCTCCTAAGCTTTTGGAGGAAGCCTCCAGGAAAGCCCACAAAATAATCGGACAGCTTTTTGATACTTACTGGCTGGTGGAATTTGACAGCCAGCTTTACATTATCGATCAACATGCAGCCCACGAAAAGGTATTGTATGAACGTACCCTGGCGGCTCTGAAACAGAAAGAATTTACTTCTCAGGTCATCTATCCGCCGATTCTGCTGACTTTGAATATGCAGGAAGAGTCCCTGCTGAAAAAATATATGCCATATTTCCAAAAGCTGGGCTATGAAATAGAACATTTCGGAGGAAAAGAATATTCCGTGACTGCTGTTCCAGGCAATCTTTTTGGACTGAACGGACAGGAACTGGTCATTGAAATATTAGACAGCCTGGCCGATTTTCATGGAAGGGAAACTCCGCAGATGATTACAGAAAAAATAGCTTCCATGTCCTGCAAAGCGGCAGTAAAAGGGAACCAAAGCATCTCCAGGCCGGAGGTAGAGGCCTTAATCGGCGAGCTGTTGACCTTAGAAAATCCATATCACTGTCCTCATGGGCGGCCAACCATTATTTCTATGACAAAATATGAACTAGAAAAGAAATTTAAGCGGGTGTTGTGATGAAAAGACCATTAATTATTTTAACAGGGCCTACGGCGGTGGGAAAAACAGAGCTGTCTCTGGGCCTGGCCAAAATGATAAACGGAGCGGTGATTTCTGCAGATTCCATGCAGGTATACCGGCATATGGATATCGGTTCTGCCAAGATAAAACCGGAAGAGATGCAGGGAATTCCCCATTATTTGGTGGATGTTTTAGAACCGGAAGAAGAATTTCATGTGGTGCGGTTTCAGGAATATGCGAAAGCTTGTATGGAAAAAATCTATCAACAGGGACAGATTCCAATTGTTACAGGCGGCACGGGATTCTACATTCAGGCGCTGCTGTATGGAATTGATTTTACCAGCCAGCAGGAGGATAAGGAATACCGAAAATATTTAGAGCAGATTGCCCGCACACGGGGGCCAGCAGCGCTTCATGAAATGTTGGCCCAGATAGATGAAAAATCCGCGGAAATCATTCATGAAAATAATGTCAGGCGGGTAATCCGCGCCCTGGAATTCTATCATCTGTCAGGCCAGAAAATCTCAGAGCACAATGAACAGGAAAGAATGCGGTGTTCCCCCTATCATTTCGCCTATTTTGTGCTGAATGATGACAGGAACCGCCTTTATGAAAGAATCGAACAGCGGGTGGATCAGATGATGGCAGAAGGGCTCTTAGAAGAAGTTGCGAAGTTAAAGGAAATGGGATGCCGCAAGCATATGACGTCCATGCAGGGGCTTGGATATAAGGAACTGCTGGATTATCTGGAAGGAAATTGCACGCTGGAAGAGGCTGTATACAGAATCAAGCGGGATACCAGGCATTTTGCCAAGCGGCAGCTGACCTGGTTTCGGCGGGAACGGGAGGTAATCTGGATTTCCAAGCCGGAATTTGATGATCAAAATGACAGAATTTTAGCCTATATGAAAAAAATTCTGAAAGAAAAGCAGATATACCCGTGAGCAGTTTCAGGTATTTGTCAGAAAACAAAAAAATTCAGCGAATATTCAGAAAGGAGCAGGATGGTTTCAGATATTTTCCGGACAATGAGATTGCCGGAGGATCGGAACTGATGAAAAGGAACAGGCAATGAAAAAGATATATCAGGAATTGGGCGTCTGTGAAAAAGTCTATGATTTTGGACAGAAGCAGGAGAAAAAATTAAAGGAACGTTTTGAGGAAATCGATCATATTGCAGAATATAACCAGTTAAAGGTGATAAAAGCCATGCAGTCCCGCAAAGTCAGCGCAGAATGCTTCATGGGAAGCAGCGGATATGGGTATAATGA
Organism: Petralouisia muris; assembly: GCF_004793545.1. Taxonomy (GTDB): domain Bacteria; phylum Bacillota; class Clostridia; order Lachnospirales; family Lachnospiraceae; genus Petralouisia; species Petralouisia muris. Next base: position 23,252 of record NZ_SRYA01000013.1, read on the forward strand.
TTTGGGAAGAGATACATTGGAAGAGGTATATGCAGAATGTTTCCGGGGAGAAGCAGCTCTGGTTCGCCCCCAGATTACCTGCGGCACCCATGCCTTGGCCCTGGCCCTTATGTCCAATCTCAGGCCGGGAGATGAACTTTTATCTCCGGTGGGAAAGCCTTATGATACGTTAGAGGAAGTAATCGGCATCCGTCCCTCCAAAGGCTCCTTGGCGGAATATGGAATTACCTACCGCCAGGTGGATTTGCTTTCCGATGGAACCTTTGACTATGAAAACATCCGAAAAGCGCTGACAGATAAAACAAAATTGGTTACCATCCAGCGTTCCAAGGGCTATCAGACAAGGCCCACCTTCTCTGTGGAACAGATTGGGGAATTAATTTCTTTTATCAAAGGGAAAAAGCCGGATGTCATCTGTATGGTGGATAACTGCTATGGAGAATTTGTAGAACAAAAAGAGCCTTTGGAAGTAGGAGCGGATATGATTGTGGGATCTCTCATTAAAAATCCCGGCGGCGGCCTTGCCCCCATTGGAGGATACATTGTGGGAAAGAAAGAATGTGTGGAACACGCCGCATACCGGCTGACTTCTCCGGGACTGGGAAAAGAGGTGGGAGCCTCCCTTGGAGTGATTCAATCTTTTTATCAGGGCTTGTTCCTGGCGCCGACGGTAACCGCTTCTGCATTAAAAAGCGCAATTTTTGCCGCAAATATCTATGAAGGCCTTGGTTTTCCAGTGATACCAAACGGTACAGAAAGTCGCCACGACATTATTCAGGCAGTGACCTTAAATTCTGAAGAAGCTTTAATTGCATTCTGCCAGGGCATTCAGGCGGCAGCCCCGGTGGACAGCCATGTAAGCCCGGAACCCTGGGCGATGCCGGGGTATGACGATGAAGTCATTATGGCCGCTGGGGCGTTTATTCAGGGGTCTTCCATTGAGCTGAGCGCAGACGGACCCCTGCGGGAACCTTACGCCGTCTATTTTCAGGGCGGGCTTACCTGGTATCACGGCAAGCTGGGCATTTTAATGTCTCTGCAGAAATTATACGAAGCCGGTCTGGTACAGTTGTGACAAATTATTATGGCAATGTTTATGAATTTTTAACAATAAATTAGTATACACAACCATATATTTGTGCTAAAATAAAATGTAAAATTTTTTTCCTTTGCTTTGAGAGAGTGAAAGGAAGCTTATGAATACACATATTACAATGAAAGAAATGCCGGAATCTGAACAGCCATTGGAAAAATGTTTCCGTTATGGCGCACAGGCCTTGTCGGATGCGGAACTGCTGGCAGTTATATTAAAAACCGGCACAAGAAACCTGACAGCATTGCAGCTTGCTCAGCTGTTTCTATCCCGGAAAGAGAAAAATCTTCTGAATCTGAGCAGTATGCTGCCGGAGGAAATGCAGATGATTCCTGGAATCGGGCAGGTGAAGGCGGCGCAGCTAAAGTGTATTGCTGAACTGGCAGAGCGTATTGCCAGAACCAGCCGACTTAAGAACGTAAGATTAAATGAGCCGTCCAGTATTGCAGATTATTATATGGAATCTCTTCGGCACAAGACAAAAGAACATCTGTTATTAGCCATGTTCGACGCCAAAAGCAATCTGCTGGGGGATAAGATTGTTTCGGTGGGAACTGTGACAAATTCTCTGGTATCGCCAAGGGAAATTTTTTTGAAAGCGCTGGAATACCGAGCAGTCCATATTGTGCTTCTCCATAACCACCCCAGTGGGGATCCAACGCCCAGCGAAGCGGATCATGCGGTTACCAGTCGTGTGGCAGAAAGCGGGAGGATTCTGGGAATTGCCCTTGCGGATCACATTATCATTGGTGATAACAGATATATCAGCTTTAGAGAAAATGGCCTTTTAGGTTGAGGAAAGGAACGTAGATTATGTCAACAAATGTTTATGGAATTGATTTGGGTACCTGCAATTTAAAAGTATTTTGCAAAGGAACCGGCAAAGTAATCAATGAGAAAAATACCATTGCGATTGTGAACAAGAACCAGTTGTATGCGTTTGGAAATGATGCATATGCCATGTATGAAAAATCTCCGGATACCATCAAAGTTTCATTTCCGGTGGTCAATGGAGTGATTGCAGATTATAACAATATGCAGACCATGATCGGAGAGGTGTTGGACAAGCATGTGAAGAATCATATCAAGGGAGCAGAATTTATTGTTGCCGTGCCCACGGACATTACAGAAGTGGAGAAAAAGGCGTTTTTTGACCTGTTTTACAAAAGCCGGTTTAAGCCAAAGAGCGTGCTGCTTTGTGAAAAGCCTATTGCAGATGCAGTGGGGCTTGATCTGGATGTGAATTCTCCTACTGGATTTATGATTGTCAATATCGGCGCAGACACTACCGAGATCTCTGTGATTTCCCTGGGAGGTCTGGTATTAAGCGATTTGCTGCATTTTGGCGGAAAACGCATTGATGAATCCATTATCAATCATTTAAAACGTAATTTTGGATTAGTGATTGGACAGAAGACGGCCATGTATTTAAAAGAAACCCTTGGCTGTGCGCTGCCGGAAGAAGAAGAGACAAGCGCAGTGATTGTAGGGCGTGATGTGGTTAGCGGCCTTCCCATTGAGATGGAAATCTCATCTCCTGTCATATATGAGGCCATCAAGGATAATCTGAATTCCATCTGCAATTCCATTAAAATGATTTTGGAGAAAACGCCGCCGGAACTGGCCAGGGATATTATTCATTCCGGTATCTATATTACCGGAGGTTCATCCAAAATCAAACGTTTGGATGAACTGTTCACACAGATTACCAATATTCGGGTAAATACTTGTGAATTACCGGAAGAGAGCGCTGTCAGAGGCTTAAATAAAATTGTTTCCGATGAAAAGTTCCGGAAACTGGCTTTTAGCATGAAGAGCAGAATTTATAAATAAAGGTGTAATCATTTATGAGACGTAAATCAACAAAACATTCGATTCCAACCAAATATACACTGCTGTTTCTAACGGTTTTCTGTATTATAGTCATGTTCGTAAGTTTTACGCTGAATCTTTCAGGAGGTCCTCTGAATACCGTGGCAGGGTATGTGTTTGTGCCCATGCAAAAAGGAATCAATACTGTTGGAACCTGGTTTCTGTCGAAAGCAGATGATTTGAAATCTCTGCGGGATGTGATGGCAGAAAATAAAGAACTGCAGGAAGAAGTAGACCGGCTTACCCAGGAAATAAACAACATTAAGCTGGAGCAGTACGAATTGGAGAATCTGCGGGAGCTGATGGAGCTGGATCAGAAATATCCCAGTTACGAGAAAGTTGCAGCCCGGGTCATCGGCAGCGACGGAGGCAACTGGTTTAATATTTTTACCATCGACAAAGGAACCAACGACGGAATTGAAAAAGATATGAATGTCATTGCCGGAAGCGGGCTGGTGGGAATTGTCATTGATACAGGACCCAATTATGCCAAGGTCCGCTCTATCATTGATGACGCCAGTAATGTAAGCGGTATGTCCCTGTCTACGGCAGACCGATGCATTATCAATGGAAATCTGGCTACGATGAATGAACATCAGGTCATTGAATTCTCTGATTTGAAGTGTGAAGATGATGCAGTGGCCGCTGGGGAACAAATGGTAACTTCCCATATCAGTGATAAGTACCTGGAGGGAATTTTGATTGGATATGTCAGTGATATTGAACGGGACGCCAACAATCTGACTTATTCCGGCACTATAACGCCGGCAGTTGACTTCCGTCATTTACAAGAAGTGCTGGTAATTCTGGACAAGAAGACAGTTCAGGACGAAAAAAAGGAGCAATAAAATGAAGCTGAGACGTAAATTTGCTGTATTTGTAATTATTACCGTAAGTTTCCTGCTGCAGAGTACGTTGTTTCAAACCTTGTCCTTTGCCTCCATTTCACCGAACCTTCTGATTGTGGTAACATCATCTTTTGGATTTATGCGGGGAAGAAAAGAGGGGATGTGGACCGGCTTTTTCTGCGGGCTTCTGTTGGATATTTTCTTTGGCAGCGTAATAGGGTTTTATGCTCTGATTTATGCGTATCTGGGATATATTAATGGATTTTTCCGCAAAATGTTTTTTCCGGATGATATTAAATTGCCGCTGATTTTAATTGCAGTCAGCGATTTTTCCTATAATCTTCTGGTGTATCTGTTTTTATTTTTCCTGCGGGGAAAATTCCGTTTTTACTATTATCTGGTGCACATTATGCTGCCAGAACTGGTCTATACGATATTGGTAACCATTATACTCTATTTTATAATTCTGAGAATTAATCAGAAATTAGAGAACATCGAAAGAAGGAGTGCAAGTAAATTTGTTTGAGTATATCAAAAATTTCACAAAAAAATTAATAGGTTCCAGATTATTTGTGCTCAGTATGGTTATGATTGGTTTGTTTGCCATATTGGTACAACGGATTTTTGTGCTGCAGATTATCAACGGAGAGGAATATATGGATAATTATACCCTGCGCATTCAGAAGGAAAGGGTAACCTCCGGAACCAGAGGCAGCATTTATGACCGTAATGGAAAGCTTTTAGCCTACAATGAGCTGTCCTATTCTGTTACCATTGAGGATAACGGAATCTACGAGAGCAACAGGCAGAAAAATAAAATGCTGAATCAGGAATTGAATACCGTGATTCATATGATTGAAGATAAAGGCGACGCCATTACCAATACCTTTGGCATTCAGAAAAATGAAAACGGAGTCTATGATTTTAATGTGTCCGGCCAGGCATTAAAGCGCTTTCTTGCAGATGTCTATGGGCACAACAAAGTAGACGAATTAAAATACAATAAACGGTTAGGTTATAATGAAGGCTCTGCCACGCCGGAACAGGTGATAGAATATCTTCAGCAAAAGTTTTCCATCTATGTGGAAGGCAGGGATGACAAGGAGAAGCCTGAAGGAGAACCTGATTTTTATACAGAAGAAGAAGCATATAAGATTATGATTCTTAGGTACGCCATTTCCCAGAACAGCTATCAGAGATATGTGCAAACCACAGTTGCCCAGAATGTCAGTGATGAGACGGTAGCTGTAATCAAAGAGAATTCTGAGAGTTTACAGGGAATTGACGTAGTGGAAGACAGTATCCGCAAATATGTGGACAGCATTTATTTTTCCCATATTATTGGTTACACTGGCAAGATTTCCCAGACGGAATACGATGAGCTGTCGAAAGAAAATGATTCCTATACCTTAAATGATGTCATCGGCAAGTCTGGAATTGAGCAGGTGATGGATCAGGAGCTGCAGGGAACCAAGGGAACTGAAAAGTTCTATGCAGACAGTGTGGGAAGGATTACCGAGATGATAGAACAGGTAGACGCCTCCTCTGGAATGGATATTTATCTGTCGCTGGACGCAGATTTGCAGAAAGCGGTTTACTGTATGCTGGAACAGGAGTTGGCGGGTATTTTATATGCCACAATTGAAAACATCAAGGAATATGATACCAGCACGGGTTCCGCCTCCGATATTAAGATACCAATTGATGATGTCTATTTTGCGCTGATTAATAACAATATTATTGATATTAACCATTTAAGCCAGGAAGATGCCAAAGAAGTTGAGAGACAGGTATACGGTGCGTTTTTAAGTAAGCAGGCGTCTGTGCTCAGCTCTCTGCAGCAGCAGTTTTCTTCTGCCGCTCCTATGCCTTATGGAGAGTTGGAGGAAGAACAGCAGATGTACATGAGCTATATTCTCTCCATGCTGGAGAAAAATGAAATCTTTTTATCCGACAAGGTAGATACCGAGGATGAAGTTTACGAAGGCTGGAAAAATGATACCGTCAGTCTCTGCGAATATCTCAAGCGCGCTATTTCCATGGACTGGATTGATATTACAAAGTTTGATACGGAATCCAGGTATTCTGATTCCACGGAAATATACAATGCACTTGTAAATTATATTACAGCAGAATTGGAAAAAGACCGGGAATTCAGCAAACGAATTTATAAATATATGATTAATCAGGAAATAATATCCGGTACTCAGATTTGCCTTTTGTTGTTTGAACAGGGAGTTCTGCAGGAAAGCGAAGGTGATTTGACCGCGCTTCAAAGCGGCAATTTAAGTGCTTATAATTTTATGAAAGACAAAATCAAAAACCTTCAGATTACTCCTGCCCAGCTTGCATTAGATCCCTGTACGGCAAGCTGTGTCATGATTAACCCGCAGACGGGGGAGCTATTGGCCTGCGTCACTTATCCGGGATATGATACCAACCGGCTGGCAAATTCTGTAGATTCGGAATATTTTGCCAGTCTCCAGGCTGATTTATCCATTCCCCAGTATAACAACGCCACTCAGCAGCAGACGGCTCCCGGATCAACTTTTAAACCGGTAACGGCGGCAGCGGCTCTTACAGAAGGCGCAGTCAGTGTCAGTGAATCCATTGCCACCAAGGGAGAATTTACAGAAATCAATCCATCGCCTAAATGCTGGATTTATCCGGGAAGCACCCATGGCTCCATCAATGTTTCAGAAGCAATTCGGGATTCCTGCAACTATTTCTTCTATGAATTGGGATACCGTATGAGCTCTGCCAGCGGCGTTTATAATGAGAATAAGGGAATTTCCACCATACAGAAATATGCGGAGCTTTTTGGATTAAATGAGAAAACCGGAATTGAGATACCGGAAAATGAACCGCATATTGCAGATGAGTATCCGATTACTTCATCCATCGGGCAGAGTAACCATAACTTTACCACTACTCAGATTGCCAGATATCTGACGGCAGTAGCCAGCAGCGGCAAGATTTACAAATTAACCCTTCTGGATAAAGAAACCACCTCAGACGGAACACTGGTGAAGGAATTCAAACCGGAAATTATACGGGAAATTACAGAAGTTGCGCCTGTATCTTGGAATGCAATTCAAAACGGAATGCGTATGGTTGCGGAGAATAACAAATCCTTTAAGGATTTCCCCATTGCGGTTGCAGGTAAAACTGGTACGGCACAGCAGATTACCACCCGGGCAAACCATGCTTTATTTATCGGCTATGCGCCCTTTGACAATCCAGAGATTGCCATTGCAACACGTATTGCTTATGGATATACCTCTGCCAATGCAGCGGAAGTATCCAGTAATATCTTAAAATATTATTTTAAACTTGTAGATGAAGGTACTCTGTTAAACGGACAGGCAGAAGAGATCGAGAGTACTGCCAATGGATTTACAGATTAGAATTTGGAGGGATGAATTTGTCGAAGCCAGTAGTGTTAAAAAGCAATAAATACGGCATTAATCTGATACTGGACAGTAACATGGATTTTGAAGAACTGCTGAATTGCATTTTAGAACGGTTTAAGGATGCAGAAGGATTTTTTAAAAACGCCAAAATGGCCATTTCTTTTGAGGGAAGGAACTTAACTCAGGAAGAAGAATTCCGGATTGTGGAGACCATTACGGATAACACCTCGGTGAATATTATCTGTATTCTGGATAATGACGCTTTGAAGGAGGAACTGATTCGGCAGAAGATAGAACGTTTTGAAGAGGAACAGGCAGGAAAAACCGGAGAATTCTACAAAGGCACGCTTCGTTCTGGTCAGGTACTGGACTGTGAAACCAGCATTATTATCCTGGGGGATATCAATCCGGGGGCGAAAGTGATTTCCAAAGGAAATATCGTAGTGCTGGGAGCGCTGAAGGGCAATGCCTATGCGGGGGCAAATGGAAATGAACAGGCATTTGTAGCAGCGCTGGAGATGGACCCAATACAGATCAAAATTGGAGACGTCATTGGAAGAAGTGCGGATAAAGCGCCTCTTGCCGTAAAGAAGCGGGGCAGAAAACAGCAGGCACCGGCAGAACCCCAGGTAGCCATTGTCAAAGACGGGAATATTTACATTGAGCCGATTACAAAGGGGCTTTTGAATAGTATATAAAAATCAGGAGGATAGGTAGGATGAGTGAAGTAATTGTGATAACATCAGGAAAAGGCGGCGTGGGGAAAACCACCACCACAGCGAATGTAGGGACAGGCCTGGCGCAGTTGAACAAAAAGGTTGTGCTGATTGACACCGATATCGGCCTTCGGAATCTGGATGTGGTGATGGGGTTAGAAAACAGAATTGTGTATAATCTGGTAGATGTAATAGAAGGAAACTGCCGGATGAAACAGGCATTGATTAAGGATAAGCGTTATCCGAACCTTTCCCTGCTTCCTTCTGCGCAGACAAGGGATAAGTCTGCTGTGTCTCCGGAGCAGATGATTAAATTAATCGACGAATTAAGGGAAGAATTTGATTATATTCTGCTGGACTGCCCGGCAGGAATTGAGCAGGGCTTTAAAAACGCCATTGCAGGGGCAGACCGGGCTCTGGTGGTAACCACACCGGAAGTTTCCGCCATCCGTGACGCGGATCGCATTATTGGGCTTCTGGGAGCCAATGAGGTAAAGCAGACGGAGCTGATAGTCAACCGCCTTCGGATGGACATGGTAAAACGGGGCGATATGATGAATATTAATGATGTAACAGATATTCTTGCCATTGATCTGATTGGCGCAGTGCCGGATGATGAACAGATTGTAATTTCCACAAATCAGGGAGAACCCCTGGTAGGCTCAGACTGTCTTGCAGGAAAAGCATTTGAAAATATCTGCCACAGAATTCTGGGAGAAGAAGTGCCGTTTCTGGATTTGGAAATAAAATCCAGTGTATGGGGGAAACTGAAAGAGATATTCAAAAAAAATTAGGAGGAAACCGCTATGGGTTTAATGGATTTATTTAAAAGAAAATCCTCCGGGGACATTGCCAAAGACCGATTAAAGTTAGTGTTGGTTTCCGACCGTGCAAACTGTTCTCCGGATGTGATGGAAATGATTAAAAATGATATTATCCAGGTTATTTCGAAATATATGGAGATTGATGCGGAAGGCTTGGACATTCAGATTACCCAGACAGAATCAGAGGGAAATAACGGGAATGTACCTGCTTTGTATGCCAATATTCCGATTAAGGATATGAAGCATCCCAATGCTTCCAGATAGGCAGTATCTTACAGACGGGGTGATTATGAGGGACTATTATTATAAGGAACAGTGATTATGTTAAAACAATATCAGATTAAAAATTACAATTTTCGTTTGGTTGTCTATGTGATTGCGCTTACCATGCTTGGGATCAGCATCATTGGAAGTGCGCAGAAATCAGTTCAGAGTAAACAGGTATTCGGACTGCTGTTGGGCCTGCTTGTAATGGCAGTTGTTTCCCTAATTGACTACTCCTTTATTTTGCGTTTCAACTGGCTGATTTACATTTTCAACATCGGGCTGCTTTCTCTGATTACATTCCATGTATTCGGAAGTCAGGCCAAGGGAGCCGGACGTTGGATTGAAGTGGCTGGGTTCCGTTTTCAGCCCTCCGAGTTGTCTAAAGTACTGCTGATTTTGTTTTTTGCCTGGTTTTTTGGAAAATATCATGAAAAAATAAATACTCTGCCTGTTATTTTGATTTCTGGTGCATTAATTTTTGTTCCTTGGTTTATGATTGAGGAGCAGCCGGATTTGTCTACCAGTATTGTTGTAGCAGTAATTTTTATTGCACTCTTGTTTTTAAGCGGATTAAGTTATAAAATAATAGGAGGCGTGCTGGCCGTTTTGGTACCTGCAGGGAGCTTGTTCATTTATTTGATTCTGCAGCCGAATCAGAGGATTCTTGATGACTATCAATGGCGGCGTATTATGGCATGGCTGCAGCCGGAGAAATATGCAACAGACGCATATCAGCAGCAGAATTCTATTATGGCAATCGGTTCCGGACAGCTGTGGGGAAAGGGACTGAATAATAACACAGCATTTTCTGTGAAAAATGGAAATTATATACCGGAGCCTCAGACTGATTTCATTTTTGCAGTGGCAGGAGAAGAACTGGGATTTGTAGGAAGCATTGTAATATTGCTATTGTTATTACTGATTGTCATTGAATGTATCCTGATTGGAAGAAAAGCAAAGGACTTATCCGGCCGTCTGATATGCGGCGGGGTTGCAGTCTGGATTGGTTTTCAGACTTTTGTCAATATCTGTGTGGTAACCGGACTGATGCCCAATACCGGATTGCCGCTGCCCTTTGTCAGTTACGGGCTTACGTCGTTGGTAAGTCTCTTTATCGGAGTTGGACTTGTATTAAATGTGGGGCTTCAGCCGCTGAAGTACAGAATGGAGGGTTTTTAGAATGAATATAGGATTGATTGCACACGATTCAAAGAAGAAACTGATGCAGAATTTCTGCATTGCTTATCGGGGAATTCTCTGCAAAAATGATTTATTTGCAACAGGCACTACGGGAAGGCTGATTGAAGAAGTGACGAATCTGTCAATTCACAAGTACCTGGCCGGGCATCTGGGAGGAGCTCAGCAGTTGGGAGCTCAGATTGAACACAATCAAATTGACCTGGTGATCTTTTTGCGGGATCCCTTAACGCCTAAATCCCATGAACCGGATGTAAACAATGTGGTTCATTTATGTGATACCCATAATATTCCGTTGGCAACGAATCTTGCCACAGCAGAATTGTTAATCAAATCATTGGACAGAGGAGATTTAGAGTGGCGTGAAATGTATAAATAAAAAGAAATTTACAGGAATTACAGGTCTGGTTCTGTCTTTTGCACTAATTTGCGGGTGCGGTGAACCAGTAAACATAGAAAATGCTTATGATATCACAGAAAGCACCAAAATCTATGGTCTGACCACAGCGGCAGGAAACAGCGAAAGCAGTGGAAACAGTGAATATGACTTTTTTTCAAAAGACCTCTGTGTGGCAGGAAATGAAAATATACTGAGTGAAAATGTGACAGATTCTCTTTCACAGGCAGCCGGACTGTTCGATTTGAATGAAAAAAATATGGTATTTGGCAAAAATGTTCATGAGCGGCTCTATCCTGCAAGCACTACCAAGATCCTTACTGCCTATGTTGCGTTAAAATACGGAGATCTGAAAGCCACTGCAACTGTGACAGAAGAGGAGCTTCAGTTAGAAGCCGGTTCATCCACCTGCGGCCTTGCAGTGGGAGACACCACTACACTGGAGCATTTGCTGTACGGCCTGATCCTCTGCAGCGGAAATGATGCGGCAAATGTCATTGCAGACATGATTTCCGGAAGTTCAGAAGAATTTGCCAAATTGATGAATCAGGAAGCGAAAGCCATAGGCGCTACCAATTCCAATTTTGTAAATCCTCATGGACTGCAGAATGAGGAACATTATACCACAGTGTATGATATGTACCTGATATTTAACACTGCAATCCAAAATGAAGAATTTGAAAAAATTATCGGCACCCGGAATCATACTGAAGAGTTTACTAATGCTTCCGGAGAGGCAATGACAAAAGAGTGGATCACCACCAACAAATTTCTGACCGGAGAAAAAGATCAGCCGGAAGGAATCCAGGTAATAGGCGGAAAAACAGGGACTACCAGCAATGCCGGTTCCTGCTTGGTTTTGTACAGCAAGAAAGGGGAAAAACCTTATATTTCCATTGTTTTTAAAGCGGAGAATTCAGACGGACTTTATGAAGAGATGACACAATTACTAAAAGAAATTTGAAATAGCAGTTGAATTCTTCGTGAATATATACTATAATTACGGTATGAATATTACTGTTGTCATACAAAATAGGGGATGGAACGGAGAATTTACAGAAAGCATTTATCTATTTTGTACAAATACGGTTGAGACTAGGAGGAGATTGTCATGGTACAAATTATAGCTGGAGAAAAGGGAAAAGGAAAAACAAAGCATTTGTTAGAGAAGGTGAATGAATCGGTTAAGTCAGCGACCGGTAATCTTGTATATCTGGATAAGAGCCAGAAGCATATGTATGAATTAAGTAATAAAGTTCGCCTGATCAATGTTTCAGATTATATGATTTCCAATTGTGATGAATTTTTAGGATTTCTTTCCGGAATAATTTCTCAGGATCACGATTTGGAAGAGATGTATTTAGACAGTTTCCTTACGATTGCCAAATTGGAAGACAGCGATATCAGCCATACAATAACAAAGCTGGAGTCTATCAGCGAGAAATTCCATGTTAATTTTGTTTTAAGCATTTCCAGGAATGAAAGTGATTTGCCGGAATGTACCAAAGGGAAGGTTATCGTATCATTATAAGTGCATGAACAGAGATATGTTACATTTAAGAAAAGGGGTTATCGCAATAAATTCGATAGCCCCATTCTCTTATTTTCAAAATGATACTAAGCTTCGTTGATGGAGCGGATACGTCCGAACACACTGCAGAGATAAAGACCGCCAATTCCTACAATTCCATAGATAATCCGAGTGAGCCAGCTCATATCGCCAAATAAAAATGATACCAGGTCGAAACGGAATAATCCAATTAATCCCCAGTTGACAGCGCCAATAATTACCAGTGCCAGTAGTGTGTAATCTAAACCTTTGGTATTCATATGCATTCCTCCTTTTACATGAATTTAGTATTTCCATCCGGGAAAAATTCATGTTGGAAGTTTATGGGAGTAGTATTGAGTTTATGCTTTTAAAGTGTTAGAATACTTTTATGCTCGAGCATACGTAGTTGCAAGAAATTTGCTGTTCTTCTTTCAATCATAAATTGTTGGCATTCATTAGACTCACGGATGTCATCAGCTCAGCAGTATAATATTTATACAAACAGGACTAAAATAATATGGCAAATAGAAAAAATAAAAAAGTTGTAAAATTTCATAGAATGTCTCATCTGAATATAGGCGTTATTGTATTCCTTATTATTTTTGTGTATATGCTCTATAATATTTTTCAGTATTTTACTGCCAAGCAGATTGCAGTATATGAAGTAACTCAGGGAACCATCACCCAGAATAATACGTTCACTGGAGTAGTTCTAAGGGAGGAAAAAATATTTCAGACAGAAAAATCAGGTTACATTAATTATTACAGCAAAGATGGCGCCAAGGTTGGCGTAAGTTCTTATGTGTATTCTATTGACGAAACGGGAGATTTTTATAAGGAAATTGCCAGCCAGAATGACGGGCAGCTTTTTGAGGAAAAAGGCTCTTATGATGAACTGGAAAAAACTGCCGCCAATTATGTACTGGATTATTCCAATATGAATTTTTATCATGTATACACCTTTCAATATGATATGGAGGCAGAATTGTTGGAAGCGATCGGTTCTAATGCTTTGTCAAATCTGGACCATTATCAGGGTTCTTCTGCAGGCTTTCACGCGTATCTGGCGCCAGAACCGGGAATTGTTGTATATAATACAGATGGTTTGGAAAATGTAACAGTGGAAAATTTTACAGAAGATATTTTTGATGCTGCCGCTCACACAAAGAATAATCTGCTGTCCAGAGAACAAGCGGCAGCCGGAGAGCCCGCTTTTAAACTGATAACCAGTGAGATATGGAATCTGGTGGTTCCCATTGAACAAGAATTGGCAGAGGATTTGGCGAAGGAAAGCAATATACAGGTGAAATTTAAAAAAGACAATTCGACCGCATGGGGCGCTTCCCGTATCCTGAATCAGGATGACAATTGGTATTTAATTCTGAATTTTCAGAATTCAGCCGCCCGGTTTGCCACAGATCGGTATCTTGATATTGAATTACTCCTGTCAGATACCAGCGGGCTGAAGATTCCCAATACAGCGTTAACAAAGAAGTCTTTTTTCCTGATTCCCAAGGAATTCCTCACAAAAGGTGGAGATGACAATACCAACGGAGTAACGCGTCAATATGAAGATGACAAGGGAAAAACCGTGATGGAATTTACCGCTGTTTCTGTGGCGGAAGAGACGGAAGACATGTATTATATTACAGGGTCAGGGCTGGAAAAAGGGAATGTGATTATCAAGGCAGACTCCAATGAGAAATATACCCTGGAAGAGACTGCCTCTCTGCAGGGAGTATACAATATTAACAGGGGCTATGCGGTATTCCGCAAAGTAGAAATTTTATTTCAAAATCAGGAATATACCATTGTGAATACCGGAACAAATTACGGAATTTCTCTTTACGATCATATTGCACTGGATTCCTCTGCAATGAAAGAAAATGAAATTATACGTTAAAGAAATTTGTATCACAAAAACGGATAAGGAGATTTATATGACAAAGGAAAATTGTATGATAAAGGAAAATTTAGCCAGAGTGCATGAGAATATTAAAATAGCCTGCCAAAAATCCGGAAGAAAACCAGAGGAGGTAACGCTGATTTCTGTCAGCAAGACGAAGCCGGTTTCCATGCTGAAAGAAGCGTATCAGGCTGGAAGCCGTGAGTTCGGAGAAAATAAGGTGCAGGAAATTATGGATAAATATCCCCAGCTTCCCACTGATATCCGCTGGCATATGATAGGACATTTGCAGAGAAATAAGGTAAAATACATCATTGACAAGGTCTGCCTGATTCATTCTGTAGATTCCCTGCGCCTGGCAGAAGAAATCAGCAGTCAGGCTGAAAAGAAACAGGTGGAAATAGATATTCTGGTAGAAGTGAACATTGCTCAGGAAGAAAGCAAATTCGGAACCTCCAGAGAGGAAGCGGTTCAGTTGGTGGAGGAAATTGCCAAACTTCCCCATATCCATATCCAGGGACTTATGACAATCGCTCCCTTTGTGGAGAATCCAGAAGACAATCGGGAATATTTTCGCCAAATCAGGGAATTATCTGTTGACATAAGGAAGAAAAACATTGATAATGTAAATATGTCTGTGCTGTCCATGGGCATGACAGGCGATTATATGGTAGCAATCGAGGAAGGCGCTACTATGGTTCGGGTTGGAACCGGCATTTTTGGAGAAAGAAACAAGGGAGATTATTATGGGAATGCTTGATAAATTCTTAGATGTCATGAGATTGAATTCAGATGATGACGATTTTTATGACGACGATTATTATGATGACGACGATTATGAAGAAGAAAAACCCAAAAGAAAGAGTTTTTTGAAAGATAAGGAGCCCGAGGATGAAGAAGAGGAATTTGAAGAAAAGCGTCCCCGGCCGGTAAAGACTCAGAAGGTAACGCCGATGCGTTCCTACAAGAAGCAGGGGAACGGCATGGAAGTATGTGTGATCAAGCCCACCAATGTGGAGGATGCCCGGGAAATCACAGAGACGCTGCTTCTAAACCGTACTGTTGTGCTGAATGTGGAGGGGCTGGACGTTGACATTGCCCAGCGTATTATAGACTTCACATCTGGTTCCTGTTTTGCCATTAACGGCAATTTGCAGAAGATTTCCAATTACATATTTATTATCACTCCGCCAAGTGTAGATATTTCCGGTGATTTCGCAAATATTATGGATGCATTTGATGTACCGCCAATTAAGACGGAATTTTAAGGAATGACAGATATGACAAGAGACGAAGCATTAATGGGCAGGCATTTGATTGATTTATCCAGACAGGCACAGCAAAGAGATATTGTTGTATTCAGTGATTTTTTGAATTTAAATGAATTGAATATTTTTCGTCAGCAAAGCTCGGAGCTGTATTCCGGATTTGAACTGTATGGCGGATATGAATTAAGTGAGCGTCAGATGATTGCATTTTTACCTGATGCTCTTTGTTATGACTGGAAATTTCCAATTAGTTGTCTGAAAATCATGCCAGTAAATAAAAAATTTGCAGAAAAGATAAGTCATAGGGATGTGCTGGGAAGCTTGATGAACCTTGGAATTGAACGTTCCAGACTGGGAGATATTCTGGTTCAAGGAGCAGAAAGCTACGTGTTCTGCCAGGAAAAGATTGCAGAATATATCATTGAAAATCTAACAAGAATCCGGCGTACAACGGTACTTGCAGTGCAGACATTGCCGGATGAGATGCACATTGAACCAGAACTGGAAACGGCAGAGGGAATTATTACCACCAACCGCTTGGACAGTGTGATTGCCTGTCTCTGCAAAATTTCCCGTTCCCAGGCC
This sequence comes from Petralouisia muris, assembly GCF_004793545.1. GTDB lineage: Bacteria > Bacillota > Clostridia > Lachnospirales > Lachnospiraceae > Petralouisia > Petralouisia muris. The sequence continues at coordinate 39,190 of NZ_SRYA01000013.1, forward strand.
AGCCAGTGGATCCGCGGCGGCAAAGTATTTATCAACAATAAAGAAACGCTTCAAATTACTTATGAATGCAAACCCAGAGAATTGATTTCCGTGCGTTCTGTGGGGCGGTTCCGTTTTCTGAACTGTCAGGGGGAAACCAGAAAAGGCCGTCTGAAAATACAGTATGAGAAGTATAAGTAACAATCATAAGCAATCAATGATACAACATATAGAAAGGAAAGATATGGCAGCATATCAAGAACTGTTATGGGAAAAACAATTTGTGTGTCTTACGAAGGCAAACCTTCTTATCATATTGAGATTCAAAAAGATTTCCGGCTTCTTCCGGAGAAATTAAAAGATTTGGGATACGGCAGGAACCGTGTATGTATTATAACAGAAAATACAGTGGGAAGCTTTTATTTAGAAGAGCTGAAAGCATTGCTGTCTCATATGTTTTCCTGTTGTACCTCTTATGTATTTGAAGCCGGAGAAGCCAGTAAAAATACAGATACAGTTGGAAAAGTATATGAGCATCTGATACAGAATTCCTTTGACCGCAAGGATGTATTAATTGCCCTGGGCGGCGGAGTAGTGGGAGATTTGACAGGGTTTGCAGCCGCCACTTATCTGCGGGGGATTGATTTTGTACAGGTGCCTACTTCTTTACTGGCCCAGACGGACAGCAGCATTGGCGGAAAAACAGGAGTAGATTTTATGCAATACAAGAATATGGTTGGAGCATTTTATATGCCTAAGCTGGTATACATGAACATTTCTGCCTTAAAAACACTGCCCAAACGTCAGTTTTCTGCCGGAACAGCGGAAGTAATCAAGCATGGATTTATCAAAGATCAGAAATATACCGAATTCATTCAGACCCACAGCAAAGCAATTATGGTTCAGGATTATGAGACAATGGAAGAAATGATCGATAGAAGCTGCAGGATTAAACGGGATGTGGTGGAGCAGGATCCAAAAGAACAGGGAGAACGCGCACTTTTGAATTTCGGACATACCATTGGACACGCCATTGAGAAATTATCGGATTTTACCTTATATCACGGAGAATGTGTGGCCCTTGGCATGGTAAGCGCCGGATACATTTCCTGGAAGCAGGGAAATCTGTCCCTGGAGGCCCTGGAAGAAATAGAAAAAATACTGGAAAGCTATGGACTTCCTGTCAGGCTGAAAGACTTTCCATACCCGCCGGAAGAGATTCTGGAAACCACCAGATTAGATAAAAAAATGGAGTCCGGAAAAATTAAATTTATTTTGCTGAAAAATCTTGGAGAGGCATATATTACAAAGGAATTAACAGATTCCGAAATTTTAGCTGGAATTCGTTATATTTTACAGTAAACCCGCTATTAATTCGCGCAGGTTCTGTCCAAACATGCTTGAAAGCAGACGCTTTCCGGCAGCTTCTCATTAAGCAAAATGAAAAGAGGATATTTATGAAAGAAAAAAAAAGCAACAGCTATATTTTGTACGGTGTCGGCGCAGCTATTTTGCTGATTTTAGATCAGTTCACAAAATATCTGGCGTCTGTTTATTTAAAAGGAGGTTCATCCCTTGTTATCATAAAAGGCGTGTTTCAGCTTCATTATCTGGAAAACCGGGGAGCGGCATTCGGTTTGCTGCAGGGACAGAAGCTTTGGTTTGTAACTATCACATTGCTTATGCTTCTGCTTATGCTTCTGGTATATTACCGTATTCCCATGGAAAAAAAGTATCGCTGGATTCGTTTTATTCTGGTATTGCTGACGGCAGGAGCAATTGGCAATTTGATTGACCGGCTGCGGCTGAATTATGTGATCGATTTTTTCTATTTTGAATTAATTAATTTTCCTGTATTTAATATGGCAGATATTTATGTAACCCTTGGCATGGCTCTGTTGATTGTACTGGTTCTCTTTTATTATAAGGAAGAGGAACTGGAAGTACTCTGGCCTTTTCCAAAAAAGGAGCAAAAGAAGTGAGAGAGTTGGAGATTCAGGAATACCGGGTAACCCAGGAACATTCAGGGGAACGGCTGGATAAATTTCTCCAAGCGGTCTGTCCAGAGTGTTCTCGATCCTTTCTGCAAAAATTGGTAAAAGAGGGGCAGGTGCTTGTAAACCACAAAGAGCAGAAGGTAAATTATCGTGTATCTGAAAATGATATGGTCCGTATCGCTGTTCCTCCTGCACAGGAAGCCGAGATATTACCGGAAAATATACCTCTGGATATTCTTTACGAGGACTCAGAGCTATTGATTGTTAACAAGCCCAAAGGAATGGTAGTGCATCCATCTGCCGGCCATTTTACCGGCACCCTGGTAAATGCAGTATTGTTTCACTGCAAAAACAGTCTTTCCGGCATCAATGGGGAAATCCGCCCCGGCATCGTTCACCGGATCGACATGAATACCACTGGAACACTGGTCGTTTGTAAAAATGACAATGCCCATATTAAAATTGCAGAGCAAATCAAGGAGCATTCTGTTACCAGGCGTTATCTGGGAATCGTAAAAGGCAGGGTGAAAGAGGATAGCGGAATCATTGAGGGAACTATTGGCAGACATCCTGTGGAACGGAAAAAAATGGCGGTTAATGTAAAAAACGGCAAGAGAGCAGTGACGCACTACAAGGTGCTTCAGCGTTTTTCCAGACATACTTATATGGAATTTGAACTGGAAACCGGACGGACACACCAGATCCGGGTTCATATGGCAAGTATCGGACATCCCATGCTCGGCGATGATCTTTACGGCAGCGGAAAAACTCCCTGGAAGCTGCAGGGACAGACTCTGCATGCTGCTACACTGGGATTTCTTCATCCCGTTACGGGCATATATCTTGAGGTAACAGCGCCTTTGCCAGAATATTTTTCAGAGCTTTTACAAAAAGATTTGTAGTTATCCTCGCAATTATACGTTGCCAATTGATTTGCTGTACTTCCTGAAATAGTGAAAACCTATTGGCAAATCAATTGGCTCACAGGTGTAAATTCAGTAAAAATTTGAAATTGTATATACATTTTCAAATAAAATATGATATAATAATTGTGATAAGACCTGAGAGAATGCAGGAACGACAGAAAGGTGGAATTAATATGGGAAATTTTGTAATTACGATTGGCCGGGAATTTGGAAGCGGCGGTTTGGATGTAGGACGAATGCTTTCTGATAAATTGGGAGTAAAATGTTATGACAAGGAACTCCTTTCCATGGCTGTCAAAGAAAGCGGATTATGCCAGGAGATTTTTGAAAATCATGACGAAAAGCCTACCAGCAGTTTTCTGTATTCGCTGGTAATGGATACCTATTCTGTCAGTGGTTATACATCGGCTCCTTTTTTAGATATGCCGTTAAACCACAAGGTTTTTCTGGCACAATTTGAAGCAATTAAGAATCTTGCAGCAAAGGAGTCCTGTATTATTGTGGGACGCTGTGCGGATTATGCATTGGCAGAACATCCCAATTGCCTGAATGTGTTTATTCATGCAGATATGGAGTTCCGGGTGGATCATATTATGCAAACATATGATTTGTCCAAAGAAAAAGCGGCCGATATGATTCATAAAACAGATAAAAAGCGTGCAAGCTATTATAACTATTATTCCAGTAAAAAGTGGGGAGATTCCAGAAGCTATCATTTGACGTTAGACAGCGGCCATTTGGGGCTGCAGGGCTGCAGCAAAATGATTCTGGACTACATGGATATTCGTAAAAATAATAGGAAGTAATTCGTATCGCTGCCTGCCTGCAAAATACCTGCAGGCAGGCAGTATTTTAGTCTTTTACGGGTTTCATTCCCCTATTGCACTTAATGCAAAGGAGATGGTACTTCACACTGTTAGTTCAAATGCCAACGTGCCGGTACACTAGATCAAGAATCCTCCTGAAAAATGCTTCCTGAGAATTTCCCTGCAAGTCTGCGGCGGTCATCATCAATCGCTGCATAATGCTGACGCGTTGTCTCAACACTCTTATGTCCCAGTGCATCGGCCACCAGATAAATGTCGCCGGTTTCTTTATAGAGATTCGTTCCATAGGTACTTCGCAGCTTATGAGGGGTAATTTTTTTATTGATTTTTGCTGCCCCAGTGTACTTTTTTACCAGTTTCTCTACCGCCCGGGTGGTGAGACGGCTGTACTTTAAGGAAAGAAATAGTGCATTTTCATGTTCTGGCAGCGCTTTTTCTGCCAAGAGGGGACGTTCCATTTCCAGATAGTCCAAAAGCGCATTGCTTACCTCTTCTCCAAAATAGACCATAGATTCATTTCCGCCTTTTCGGACAACCCTAAGGCCGTAATTTTTAAAGCTCACATCATTCAGATCCAATCCCACACATTCTGATACACGAATTCCTGTTCCAAGCAGCAGCGTCATAATGGCAATATCACGATACTTTGTCTTCTGATGGGAAGCAAGCTGCCTGGCGGTGAGAGAGCTGCCATTTTCTACTGCGGAAATCAGTTCTGCAACTTCATCCTTATCCAGACGAATGATGTTTTCCTTGTGCTTTTTCGGAGTCTCAATCATGGAAGGGGCATTTGTGGTAATAAATTCCTTTTTAAAATAGTAATTGTACATGGTCCGGATAGCAGATAATTTCCGGGATTTGCCTTTTTCCCCATTGGTGACAGCCTGTCCGTCTTTTTTTTCATAATAGGATAAGTAGGCAAGATATTCTTCGATATCTACCGGAGTCATTTCGTCCAATACAGAAATTGGTATGTCATGCATGGACATTTTCGCATACATCGGATTATTCTCCTGTATAAATTCAAAAAAAATGCGGATATCATATCCATAAGATAATCTGGTTCTGGAAGCTGTATTTCTGGTATCCAGATAACGGAAAAAATCTCCGCAGAATTTAGGAAGTTCTTTTAATAATCCCTGTAATTTACGTTTATTCTCCAAATTTATTCTTTCAACATAATCCATAAAAGAAATTCCTTTCTATATAAAAAATAAAAGACGTTGGAAGTTAAGCTGATGAAAAGTTGATTAAAATGAGCCTGCTAAGCTAATTAAAAAATGAGCCTGCTGAAATACGAATTACCAAGAACAGCCAGACTATTTCATATTCCGGCTTATCAGTTCGTAAAATCAACATTTCGCGAACTGATAACTATAGAAATACATAAAAACTTAACTTCTCTTTCTCTGTTAGCTTAAGACTTTTTCAAAACTTCATTTCGCCAAATTCAACAGATTTCTTCTGAATCCAATATAATGGTAAACGGGCCGTCATTTAATAAAGAAATTTTCATATCAGCTCCAAAGGAACCAGTCTGTACAATGGGAAGTTCTTTCCGGCATTCCGATATGATATATTCATATAAAGTATTCGCCAGAACCGGATCTCCGGCTTTCGTAAAGGAAGGCCTGTTTCCCTTTTTACAATCAGCATACAGGGTAAATTGGGAAATTATCAATAATTCTCCGGAAACATCCTGTAGTGATAAATTGGTCTTTCCCTGTTCATCCTCAAAAATGCGCATATTGATCAATTTGCGAACCATCTTATCTGCAATGCTCTGATTATCTTCCTGGCTGATGCCAATAAAAACCAGGAATCCCTTTCTGATCTTTCCAATAATCTCCTGATTAACAGCTACCTCTGCATGGGTAACCCGCTGGATGATAAATTTCATAACTGTCTCCATTCTATAGATTTTGATCATATGGTACAATCGGAGCCTTAGACTTGAGGGCGCACTTAAAACAGCCGGCTTTAAAAGGCTCCATTTGATTCTTATTGTTAAATTTGTATGCTCCTTCCGGAAATATGATATATTTCCGCCCCTCCTTCACCTCATTGGCCACTTCATTCAAAATTGTCATTGCCTGGCCTATATCACTGCGATCCAGACGCTTTCCCTGAACAAAGTCTACTATTTCCCGGACGAGAATCATGTAGGACTTCTTCTTATCCATTACAAAGGAACATGGAGTGTCATGAGCGCTCATAATTCCCAGTGCATCGTATTTCCCCTGATGGTTGGAATACATGATATAGCCGCCGTCCTGCGGAAGATTCTCTTCTCCGTATTGTTTCGTGTAAATATGGCCGCTGTGCTTCATTAGTTTAATGGCATGGCGCACCAGTCCATAACGCTTTTTGTCAGAATACTTCTCCGGATGGTTTGCCTGATAACGCGTCTTTGGAATCATATAAGGCGCCCGGAAACAGATTCATAAAAATAACATAAAAAAATCTTATCATAATCATTCTCCTGTGTACAGACATCCTCTTTATTATAATCTAAATTTTTGAAAAAAACAACAAATCTGTAATGTTTCTGCCTGTAGAAAACGGCGGAAAAACATTCAGAAGTTCGAAAACTTCTGACAATTACAGCGTAAAATAAGAACGGATAATTATTCAGAAACTCTAAAGGTTCTGAATTACTGCGAAAAATGATACGGGACAATTAAAAATCTGCCTGCATGAATTTCGTCTGTTTCCAGTCCGTTCCATATTTTAATCTCCTGCACATAGTCCTGAACACTGTCATAGTCCTCCGTCATATATTCTGCTGCAATGCTCCATAAACTGTCTCCCGGGCGTATCTCAATACTGGTATAGGATTTGCAGTTCCCCTCTTCTGCCGCTGTATTTCTAACATACACTGCATATCTCCATGCCAGAATAAAGCCGGCAGAAAGAATGAAAAGAAATAAGCATATTCTAATTGTTTTCCAGTTTACGGCAAGTTCCGGACGGCTTCCGCCATTTCCTTTGTTCATTTTCCTCCTCCCTTCTTTCAGAACGAACATCTTTTCCGAACATCTGTTTATATGGATTATAATTTAAGAACATATATTTGTCAAGAAAATTTGCGAACAAATTTTCGGAATATGTGTTTGAATTTTTAGAAAATTTGTGTTATGATAAATATATCAGATAATCAGGATAAGTGTTCAGGAGGTTAAGAGTATGGCATATGGAAAAATAAGTGATAAACAGAAAGAGATTTTAGAATATATTAAGAGTGAAATTTTAAACCGGGGATATCCGCCGGCAGTACGGGATATTTGTGAAGCAGTTCATCTGAAGTCTACTTCTTCGGTTCATTCTCATCTGGAAACACTGGAGAAGAACGGATATATCCGCAGAGATCCCACCAAGCCGCGGGCAATCGAGATTATTGATGACACGTTTAATTTAGTGCGGCGTGAAGTGGTGAATGTGCCTCTTATCGGGCATGTTGCTGCAGGACAGCCTCTGCTGGCAGTAGAGAATATTGAATCCTATTTTCCAGTTCCTTCAGAATTTATGCCGAAGGAGGAATCTTTCATGCTGCGGGTGAAAGGAGAAAGCATGGTGAATGCAGGCATTTTTGACGGAGATAATATTCTGGTTCAGCGTCAGTCCACTGCTTCCAATGGGGATATGGTAGTTGCCCTGATCGATGACTCTGCCACTGTCAAGACTTTTTATAAGGAAAAGGGGTATTACCGCCTTCAGCCTGAGAATGATTCTATGGAACCCATTATTGTAGAGGAATGTACCATTCTTGGCAAAGTTTTTGGCGTATTCCGATTTTTTCAGTAAGAGGCATATTTATGATACGGCAAGAGCTGCCCAGTCATCAGAGAAAATACTTCATGATACGGCAAGGCTGCCCCAATCATCAAAGAAAGCGGCAGCCTTTGTTTCATTTATAATTTTTCGGCACAGGAATTACAAATCTTCTGTCTCTACTTTTTTACCGTCTGTCCAGATCCGTTCCAGATCATAGAAGAGACGATCCTCTTTTGAAAATATATGGACAATAATGTCTTTGTAATCCATCAGTATCCAGCTGGAATTGCGGGTTCCTTCAATTTGTTTCGCGGTATGTCCCTGTTTGCCCAGTTCTTCTTCTACGGCATCTACCATAGCCTGAATTTGATTTGAATTTGTTCCCGTTGCGATTACAAAGTAGTCGGCAAGGGGTGAGATTTCACTGATGTCAATGACACGGACTTCTTCTGCCTTTTTGCCGTTTAATGCCTGGCAGGCAGTTTTTGCCATTTCTCGGGATATATCCATAGTGTGCCTCCTTGTATGAGATTATGTTGACAGTTTCTTTTGGAAATATTGATAGGTTTCCAGGGTGAGAGGATCAATTTTCCCTCCTTTTTTTTCAAGATAATGCAGTGTATCTGACAAGATTTTCAGCATAGCCTCATCCAAATCTTCAAAAGCCAGCTTCCGCACCAGTTCCAGATTCGGCGCTTTGTCCCGGTTGGGTTCAATATAATCTGCAATATATATGATTTTATCCAGGGTATTCATTCCAGGTTCCCCGGTTGTATGAACCTGGATAGCATGAAGAATTTCTTTATTTTCCACTTTGTATCGTTTTTTGGCAAAATAAGCGCCCAGCTTGGCATGAAGCAAAAACGGACTCTGCTCTTCTGAGGAAGAAACAGGGATTTTATGCTTTTTACACAGCTTCAGCTTGTCATGGTTTGAGATACATTTTGCGCAGTCATGCAAAAGTCCTGCATAGACTGCCTGCTCTAAGCTGCACTGGTGGGCCATTGCAAGGGCTGCCGCCGTATACATAACGCCTAGGGTATGGGTATACCGCTCTTTATCCAGTTCCTTTTTTAATTTCTTTTCAATCTCTGCCCGTTTCATGTTCTGCCCTCTCCTTCATTTGGGATTCTGTCTTCTCCTTCGTACAGACGGTACATCCGGATATAATCTTCCACTTCTCTCGGAACAAGATACCGTATGGTTCTTCCGTATTGCAGACGGCGCCGGATATCCTGTGAGGAAACTTCCAAGTTTGGCGTATCCAGCGGGAAAAATTTCCCAGGATATTTCTGATTTAATTCATCAATCTTCTGGAAGAATCTTTCCTGATGTTTATGCTTCCGGTAAGCGGCCAGAACCCTGCAGTTTTTCAATATGGCTTCCGGCTCTTTCCAAAGTTCGAAATCAAACAGGGAATCTGCCCCCAGAATAAAGAAAAGTTCTGCTGCTTTGCACCGATCTTTCAATTTTTCCAGAGTCAGGTAGGTGTAACTGGTATCTGTGCTTTCCACTTCTATTTGTTCCAAAGCAAATTTAGGATTATCTGCAATTGCAAGAGTAACCATCCTGCAGCGGTGGACAGGTTCCGTTACATACTGCTTCAGCTTATGAGGAGAATGTCCGGTAGGAATAAACAATACCTGGTTCAGATCAAATTGCTCTCTGGCATTCTCTGCAATCATTAAATGCCCATAGTGGATAGGGTCAAAAGCCCCTCCCATAATGCCTATTTTTTGTGTGGTTCCTCTGCTCATTCTATGATCCTTTACCGCGGCAATTGAATCTTCGGAGCCTTTTTTGCCGGACGGTATAAAATGATTTTCTTTCCAATCACCTGAACCACCTGTGATTTCGTACGTTCTGCCATTGTGTCTGCAAGCTCATTAGGATCATCAAAGCAGTTTTTCAGTACGGACAGTTTAATCAATTCCCTTTTTTCAAGCGCCTCGTCAACGGCAATTACTATTTCAGGAGTCAGGCTTGCTTTTCCCACCTGAAAAACAGGAGTAATGTTGTTGGCAAGAGTTTTTAAATATGCACGTTGTTTACTGGTTAATGTCATAGTTGCTTCCTTTCTGTCTGAGATTATTTGTAATAATCGAATTCCAGGCCATACATTCGCACCGTATCTCCCTCTGAAATACCGGCCTTTTCCAACTCTTCCAGAATACCCTGATCCCGCAGAAATTTTTGGAAGAACAAAAATCCTTTTTCTGAATCGATGTTCGTGTATCCAAGCATTTTTTCAATTTTCGGCCCCTCTGCCACATAAACATTGTCTTTTTCATTATATGTTACAGAATAAGACTCTTCTTGGAATACCGTTGTTTCCGGGAAAAATTCCTGCTCATAGATGACAGGAGCATTATCTGTCTGGGACAGAAGTTCATTTACATGGTACAATAATTCTTTTATGCCCTGTCCGCTGACTGCAGATATGGGAAATACTGGAATGCCCTGAGATTCAAATTCTTTTTTTAATGCGGGCAATGCGCTTTCCGATTCCTCAAAAATAGCGTCAATTTTATTTGCTGCAATGACCTGAGGTTTTTTCAGCAGATCCTGGTTATAATTTTCCAATTCCCGGTTAATGGCATAGATATCTGCAATGGGATCTCTCCCTTCCACGGAAGCTGCATCCACAATATGAATCATGACTTTGGTACGTTCAATGTGCTTTAAAAACGCATGTCCTAATCCCACTCCCTGAGAAGCGCCCTCAATCAGCCCTGGAATGTCTGCAATGACAAAACCGCCGGCATCATCAAGATCTACTACCCCCAGATTTGGATTCAATGTGGTGAAATGGTAATTTGCAATTTTAGGACGGGCGTTCGTGACTCTGGATAAGAGGGTGGATTTTCCAACGTTGGGGAATCCGACTAATCCAACATCTGCAATTACTTTTAGTTCCAGTCTCACTTCCAGTTCAATTCCCGGCTGTCCCGGCTGTGCGTATTTTGGCGCCTGCATGGTGGAGGTTGCAAAATGCTGATTGCCAAGGCCTCCTTTTCCGCCTTTCAGGATGATCTGACTGGTATTGCTTCCCGACATATCGGCAATGACCTTGTCACTTTTGGCATCCCGGATAATGGTTCCGGCAGGGACTTTCACAATCAAGTCTTCGCCGTTTTTACCGTGACAGTTGCGTTTCTTTCCATCTTCGCCGTTTTCTGCGGCATACTTTCTGCGGTGTCTGAAATCGCCCAGGGTATTCAGGCCTTCATCCACCTGGAAAATCAGGTTTCCGCCCCGCCCGCCATCACCGCCGTCCGGCCCGCCGTTGGGAACGTACTTTTCCCGCCGGAAAGAGACATGCCCGTCGCCGCCTTTTCCAGATTTTATAATAATTTTTGCACTGTCTGCAAACATAGTTTCGCCTTTCTTATGATAGTGAAATGATAGCTCACAGGGAAACCAGTACGGTTCCTGTAATTACAAGAATAGACTCGGCTATACAGTCGAGTCTATCAATCCGTTACATGCAAATCTGTTTGTCGCTTTTGGACAGCAAGTGTTATTCATTGCTTGCTACTGGATATACGGAAGCCTGTTTCTTATCTCTTCCTTTTCTTTCAAATCGCAGAACACCGTCAACTAAAGCAAATAAAGTATCATCTCCGCCTCTTCCAACGTTGATGCCCGGATGAATCTTAGTTCCCCGCTGTCTGTATAAAATATTTCCAGCTTTTACAAATTGTCCGTCAGCTCTTTTCGCACCTAATCTCTTAGATTCGGAATCTCTTCCGTTCTTGGTAGATCCAACTCCCTTTTTATGAGCGAAAAATTGAAGGTTCATATTCAGCATGTTCTACACCTCCTTAAATGTAAGCGTAACATAATCGGTTCCGTAACTTTTCTGAATTCCCTGTAATCCTAAGACCAGTGAACGAATCAATAACAGAGATTCGCTGGAATATCCTTTTCCTAAAGAGAAATCTATCAAGCCGCTTTCTTGATTGGTCCTAAGGTCAAATTCATCCGATAGAAGCATTTCTATGGAATTAATGGTATTAAGCACCAGGACAGAAACTGCAGCACAGACAATATCCTCTCCTGCATCAGCATATTCTGCATGTCCAATACAATGAAAAGCGGTATATTCCTGTTCACTGTTTTCATAAATCGTTATTTTAATCATAACAATTCAAATAATCAGCCATTAATTTTTTCAATCTTAACTTTGGTGAAGGACTGTCTGTGTCCGTTCTTCTTGTGGTAGCCGGTTTTTCTCTTATACTTGTAAACGATGATTTTCTTGCCTCTTCCATTTGCTACTACAGAAGCTTCTACGGTTGCGTTGGATGCATCTGCTCCAACCTTCAAAGAACCGTCGCTTACTGCCAGAACATCATCAAAAGTAACTTTCTCACCAGCTTCCAGACCAAGCTTTTCAATGGTAATGATATCGCCTTCGGATACTTTGTACTGTTTACCACCTGTTGCTATGATTGCGTACATATGGCACCTCCTATTATCATTACTCGCCAGTTACGGTGCTGTATTGATACAGACTTTTGAACCTCACTGTGCGGCATACTCATAAAGAATACCACAAAAGCCTGGATAAGTCAATCATTTTCCGGATTTTTATTGTATTTGTTCTGCCAGGGATTTTCTCACTTTTTTCCGTGTGAGTTCCACCAGGTTCAGTTTTGTCATATCCACTACATGAACAGGAACAGGATCGGCGGATACGGCGCTTTCCAGCGCCTGCATCAGTATTTCTTTGGAATCGTCGGATTTCATATCAATAAAATCTACAATAATAATTCCAGAGAGATTTCTAAGACGGAGCTGACAGGCAATTTCTGCTGCTGCCTCCAGGTTAATCTTTAAATAATGCTCCTGTACTTTCTTTTTTGAAATACTTTTTCCAGAATTCACGTCAATAACAGTCAGCGCTTCCGTAGGCTGAATCACAAGATAGCCTCCGGATTTCAGCCATACTCTTTCCAGAAGCGCTTCCTTAAGATAATGTTCTAAACGGTAAAGGTTCTTTAAGCTCATTCCTGCATCTTCATAATAAGTAAGCTTTTCCAGATCTTCTGGCTGGAAGATTTTTAGATATTCCCGGGCTTTCTCCAGAAGCTCTCGGTCGTCAGTAAGGATCGAGGTAAGCCAGGACTGATTGACATTTTGAAGCATATGAAGGTATTCCGGCATACTTCCCTTTAGGCAAGAAAATACCGTACGGTAAGGAGCCGTTTCCTTCAAATTAATATATTCCTGTTTTAATTTTTCGTATTCTTTCAGAATTTCCTCTTTTGATGCAGAAACTGCATTGGTACGAACAATAATTCCAAATTCTTCGAAATGCTCAGAACTCAAATTCTCTTTTATTTTTTCTCGCTTTTCTTCGGATATTTTCTTTGAGATTCCAATTTTTTTGTTTTCACTGGTTAATACCAGATATTTTCCGGACAGGTTTATGTTGGTTGTGACTTTGGGAGGCTTGGATTTGCTGCTCTCCTGAGCGACCTGAACTACTACTTCATCTCCCTGAACCATGTTGGGACTGTTGATTTTTTTTACAAATAAAGGCTGCTTCATTTCATCCAGAGGATAGTAGCAGGGCATTCCAGGAGCGATTTCAATAAAAGCGGCATTTAAATTTTTGACAATATTTTTCACTCTTCCCACATAAATATCTCCAAGGATGCTCTGCTGTTCCACAGACTCTAATGTCACTTCCAGCATTTTCTTATCCTGATAAAGCGCAGTAACAATATAATCCCTGTCGTTACGGTTTAATCTGGTTATTAATAATATATTTTTCACGAGAATCACCTATTTCCTTCGGTTTGCTCAGGTTATCTTTTCGTCCACAGAAACAAGAATAGAAAATTCCTGTATTCAGAGGATATCTTCTCCCAATTCTCCCAGAGGAAGAAATTCTGGAAAAATTTTCCCCTGCCGGGCAAACGATTTTTTTAATTGGTTTAAATAATTCTGGTAATCCTTACGTTCCTGCTCTCCTTTTACTGGAATCTCTTCGGATCTGGCATAAACCTCCAGCCGGTGCACTTGAAACCTCAAGGGATCATAATCTATTCCGCAGAACCTGCAGAAGTCTTCCACCACAAGCTCCGGTTTCACATTATCACTGCTTCCGGTGGAAACCTTTAAGAACAGGCCGTATTCCGGGATGAGCCTGTCCTTTAGGGGAACGTTCTGTAAGGGTATGCCTTTCATCTCATAGATGAGGTTCTTTAAGTTCATCTCCAGCTTACTTTTTTTGGTCTGTTTGGTAATGAGAATCTGAGTCTGCTTTTCGTAATAATCGCTAATCTTATCAGAAAACTCCTCGAGTGATCCAAAAAGAGACTCATATCCCGATTTCACATATATCAGGTAATCGGCGGCGGCTACCAGTGACATGGAAGTTTTGGCAGTATCCGGAAGCTTTCGGTATTCCAATATGAAGACCCCTTCCACCATCGCCTGGTTTAAGGCATCTATGGATTCCCGGCTGGATGTGACTGAGTTTACTTCAATGTCAAAATATTCGCCGTCACTGGTAATTCCTACTCCCAGCGGTGCGGCAAAAGACATGATCTGATGGGGGCTGTAGCCGCCGGAATACGCAATATCTATCTTTGCCCGGCGGATTGCCTTCTGGAAATACCGCATCATGTCCAGGTGCCCGATAAATTTCATTACACCGTATTTCTGAAATTTAATTCTGATGTTCATAACAAACGCCTCCTTCAAAAGATGCGGCGCCGCAGCCATTGCACTGCTGCCTGCAGTTTAAGGTTATCTCTCCCTGCTGGGCCCGCTTCCATTCCCGCAGTAAAAATTCTCTGGACACTCCGCAGTCAATAAAATCCCAAGGCAGGATTTCCTCAGGGCTCCTTTTACGCAGATTGTAGAAATCAATGGAAATTCCGCATTCTTCAAAGGCTTCCATCCATTTCTGATTGTCAAAGGCTTCTGTCCAGGCGTCAAAGAGACATCCTTTCTGGTATGCTTTTAGCAAAACCTGCCCCACTCTTCTGTCGCCTCTGGCAAACACTCCTTCCAGTACCGTAACGTCAGCTTCATGCCAGTTATACTTTAAGCTCTTCCGGTTTAGCTGTTCTTTCATTCCTTCATTGACAATTCTGGCTTTTGCCAGATATTCTTCTTTGGAGTGCATGGAAGCCCACTGAAAAGGCGTGAATGGCTTCGGCACAAAAAATGAAGTGCTTATGGTAATCTGGCATTTACCGTTACGCCTGTCCTTGGGAATTTCATAATACCGCCGGGCAATTTTATCTGCAAGACGGGGAATTTCTTTCTGATCCTCTTCTGTTTCCGTAGGAAGCCCAAGCATGAAGTACAGCTTCACCTTTTGCCAGCCTCCTTCAAAGGCCAGTCCGGCGCCTTCTAAAATCACTTCTTCTGTCAGTCCTTTATTGATCACATTCCTGAGACGCTGGGAACCTGCCTCCGGTGCGAAGGTCAGGCTGCTTTTGCGGATATCCTGAACCTTTTTCATTGCTTCTAAAGAAAAAGCGTCAATCCGCAGGGAGGGAAGAGAAATATTTACCCCCTGTTCTTTGGAATCCATCAAAAAATCCAGCAGCCTTCCCAGGCTGCTGTAATCACTGGAGCTTAAAGAGCTTAAAGAAATCTCTTCATGTCCAGTGCTTTCAAGCATTTCAGAGGCGCACTCCTTCAGCATATCCAGGCTGCGTTCTCTGGTGGGCCGGTAAATCATGCCAGCCTGACAGAACCGGCAGCCCCGGATACAGCCCCTTTGGATTTCAAGGACTACGCGATCCTGGGTCGCCTTGATAAATGGAACCAGCGGCTTGCGGGGATAGGCAGTATGGCTGAGATCCATCTCAATTTCTTTTTTTACTGTTGCCGGAACATCTTCGTATTTGGGGCAAAAAGAAGCGATGATTCCATCCTCCTGATAAGTTGTTTCATAGAGTGAAGGCACGTAGATTCCGGGTATTTGACATGCTTTGCGCAAAAATTCTTCTCTAGTGCAGCCTCTTTCTTTGGAAGATTTGTACAAATCAAACAATTCATCGTACCGGGTTTCCCCTTCTCCAATATAAAACAGGTCAAAAAAGTCTGCCAAAGGCTCCGGATTATAGGTGCAGGGTCCGCCGCCGATGACAATGGGGTGTTCCCAGGTACGCTCTATGTCCAGAAATGGAATCTGGCTTAAGTCCAAAATCTGTAAAATATTCGTATAGCACATCTCATACTGGATGGTAATTCCCAGAAAATCCATGTCCTTTACCGGAGACTGGCTTTCTAAAGTAAATAACGGAATCTTCTGGTCTTTCATAATCTGATGCAGATCGCTCCAGGGGGAATACACCCGTTCACAGCAGACATCCTTTCTCTGATTGAACATATCATAGAGAATCTGGATGCCCAGATGGGACATACCGATTTCGTAAATATCCGGAAAACATATGGCAAAACGGATATCCGCTTTGCCGGGAGTTTTTGTCACACTGTTGACCTCATTCCCAATGTACCTTGCGGGTTTTTCGATTGTTAGTAATATTTCATCATTTAACGCTAGTTTTTTCATATATTTCCTTTCGGTTTTTTGATACAATTCACAAATTGCAGAAGGTTGTCGGGTGTTGCTTAATCCCCCATATTATATACATTTTAAGGGAAAATTTCAAGCGGATATCTCCTGGCAGTTCAAGCTTTTGATTTCAACGAAATTTTTATCATATCCTCTAACTCCTCTGTAGGCAGCGGATTCCATTCAATCTGCTTCAGCACATCCCGGGTCTGATACTGGTGAAAAGTAATTTGTCTCTGATCACAGTATATATAAACTGCAAAAATCAGAATTGCAATTACCGTGCGAATCCCCAAGCTTGAGTATTTCATCTCTCCCTCCTGCTCTTCGGAAAAGGAGGAATATCTTCGGAAAGATTCTTTTCCCTGTTTTTCCGGATGATCCGGATAAAAAGAAGAACGGATTTCATCTACATAGGCTCTTCTTTGGGCTACTGTCTCTTGCATTTGTTTGGTCATAATGTCTCCTGGAATATTATTCTTATTTCTATTGTAGTATCTTATGTCCGGAAAAATACATGTTTTCTTCCTGTTTTAAAATATATTAAAAATTGAAAAACGGAAGGTCAACATAATATATTTATGTAAACCTTCCGTTTTGAAACTCTTCGCCTAACGCTGACTTAATTCTTCTACAATATCTTCCCAGGTAACGCCCTTTTCTACCATCAGCACCATCATGTGATAAAGGAAATCAGAAATTTCATATTTAATCTCTTCTTTTTCCGTATTCTTGGAGGCAATGACTATCTCGGTGGCCTCTTCCCCCAGTTTTTTCAATATTTTGTCAATTCCTTTTTCAAAGAGATAGTTGGTATAGGAGCCGTCCTTGGGATTCTCTTTTCGATCTTTGATGACATCATAAACGCTTTCAAAGACCTTCAGCGGATTCTTGGTGGTAAACTCCTTTTTCACAATTTCCTGGAAGAAACAGCTTGTATTTCCGGTATGGCAGGCAGCGCCTACCTGAGAGACTCTGGCAAGAAGGGTGTCTTTGTCACAGTCTATAGTCAGAGATTTCACATACTGATAGTGTCCTGAGGTTTCCCCTTTGATCCAAAGTTCATTTCTGCTCCTGCTGTAGTAAGTCATTTTACCCAGGAATAAGGTTGTGTGAAAGGCTTCTTCATTCATATACGCCATCATCAGCACTTCTGACGTCTGATAATCCTGCACAATTACCGGTATCATGCCGTCAGCATTCAGCTTGAATTCTGACCATTCCATAGAAGTTTCAAATTTTTTCGTCTCAATGCCCTCTGCCGCAAGCGTTTGCTTTAATTCGGTGACATAAGTATTTGGATCGCTGATGTAAGACCCGCCGATTCCGCTTACCGAATCCTTTTTCAGAATTTCCACCCAGCGGTCTTTGTCATATCCCTCAATAATCACGCTGAAGGGAAGGTCTGTAATATTTTCCAGGGATTCAATAATCCCTTCATTGAACACAACAAGTTTATGGACATGCTCGGTAACTTCTTTTCTGTGCTTAAAAATTAAATCTACATTTTCCATGGAAACCAGCATTTTGTCCCGTCCGAACCGTTTGGCGCCTTCTTTGGCCAATGCAATGGTTTCATGTCTGCCGCTGTCTAAGATGATGCCTTTGCAGCCGGCGTAAATCAGTTTCTTAATATCCTCTAACCGGGAAATGCAGCCGGCGCCGTAGATGGGAATTTCTACAATTCGGCTTAGTTCTTTTACCGTATGCAAATTGATCTCATGTTCCGTGTCACTGGTTGACAAATCGAAAATATAAAGCTTATCCACACCGCTGTCATTGTATGTTTTCGCCAGTTCCCGCAGATCTCCAGCGATTTCCGGGTTATTTTTTCCTTTTACTGCCATGCCGTTTTTCAGATAAATGGTGGCAATCAGGTTTTTATGTTCCATATTCTCACCTATAAACTACCTTTCGTTGACATAATATCTTTAATTCTGGTATCTTTCCTGGTGGCTTCATCCAGCGCCCTTCCGAAAGCTTTAAACAGCCCTTCAATCATATGATGGTTATTGGAGCCGGAAAGAATCTTCATATGCAGGTTCATGCCTGCACTGTAGGAAACAGCATAGAAAAATTCCCTTACCATTTCAGTATCCATATATCCTACCCGCTCTACGGTAAATTCTCCTTCAAAGGAAAAATAGGGTCTTCCGCTTAAATCAATGGCGCAGAGCACCAGGGTTTCGTCCATGGGCAGAATGCAGCTTCCGTAACGCTTGATCCCTCTCTTATCCCTCAAGGCAATCCGGATGGCGTTACCCAGCACAATCCCGGCGTCTTCAATGGTGTGGTGAGTGTCAACAATCAGGTCCCCTGTTACCTGAACCTTTAAGTCAAAGAAACCATGGCGGGCAAAACCCTCCAGCATGTGATCAAAAAAACCAATTCCTGTATTCAATTGAGAGGTTCCGCTGCCATCCAGATTCAAAGTCAGGCTGACGTCGGTTTCTTTCGTCTTGCGGTGTTGTTTGGCAGTTCTTTCTGCTGGCATTATTCTTTCCTCTTTTCTTTCTATGTGAGAGCCCCAGGGCTGTGATAGATTATTCTTCAAATCTTACGTTAATGGAATTTGCATGCGCCGTCAACTGTTCTGAGACAGCAAATTGCACAATATCCTGATAAATCGGTTCCAAAGCCTCTTTTGAATAAGAAATAATACTGGATTTTTTGATAAAATCATCCACGCTCAGCGGGGAGAAAAATTTGGCTGTGCCATTGGTCGGCAATACATGATTGGGGCCGGCAAAATAATCGCCCAAAGGCTCACTGGCGTATTCACCCAGGAAAATAGCTCCGGCATTTCTGATTTTCATCATGGTTTCAAAAGGATTGGAGGTAAGGATTTCCAAATGCTCGGAAGCAATTTCATTGGCAGCCTCGATCGCTGCGTCCATGTTTTCCGCAACCAGAATGCACCCATAGTTTTCCAGAGATTTCTCTATAATATCTTTTCTGGAAAGAACTGCAGTAAACTTGTCCACTTCACAAGATACCTGCTCTGCCAGGGCTTCACTGTCGGTAATTAAAATGGCGCTGGCCAGCTCATCATGCTCTGCCTGAGACAATAAATCAGCTGCTGCATATCTGGGGTTGGCCGTTTTATCTGCAAGCACCAGAATTTCACTTGGGCCTGCAATAGAGTCAATGCTGACATGGCCGAAAACGGCTTTCTTGGCAAGGGCCACGTAAATATTGCCGGGTCCTACAATTTTATCCACCTTTGGGATACTCTCTGTGCCGAAGGCCAGCGCTGCCACTGCCTGGGCGCCGCCTGCTTTATAAATCTCATCCACGCCGGCCAGGGTTGCCGCTGCTAACGTGGCAGGATTCACTTTACCTTCCCGATCGCAGGGCGTTGTCATGACAATTTTTCCTACGCCGGCCACTTTTGCCGGAAGCACATTCATAAGAACCGATGAGGGATAGGCCGCCTTACCGCCGGGCACATACACGCCCACCCGGGCCAGAGGGGTTACCTTCTGCCCCAGCATAACGCCGTCGGGCCTGCTGTCGAACCAGCTGTATTGTTTCTGTTTCTCATGGTAGGCTTTGATATTCTCCAAGGCTTTCTTCATGACGTCAATCAGTTTGTTATCGGTCAGCCGATATGCTTCTTCGATTTCTTCTTTGGTTACCCGAACATTGCCGCTGTCTAGTTTTGCGCCGTCAAACTGTTTCGTAAATGCAAAAAGGGCTTCATCCTTTTTTTCACGCACTTCTTCTATAATATGATGTACCTGTTCTTCATACTGCCGGTAGCTATTGGGGCTTCGCTTCAGCAAATCTTCCTGCAGATTCTTTCTGGTCTCTTCTGTCAACTTTAATATTCTCATAAATTCCTCCATAATTCTGAACGGCAGGGCAACGTCTCTTTTATAAAAATTAAATTTAAATTTATTTAAGCTTACAAAACTTCTTTTAAATCCTGAATTATTTTTGTAATTCGCTCGTTTTCCATTTTCATGCTGACCTGGTTTACCACCATTCTGGCAGAAAGGGGACAGACTTCTTCCAATACCTGCAGGCCGTTTTCCCGGAGAGTAGAGCCGGTTTCTACAATATCCACAATCACTTCCGACAAGCCTACAATGGGCGCCAGTTCAATGGAGCCGTTTAACTTGATAATTTCTACCGTCTGATGTTTCTTATTATAGAAATAATTCTTGGCAATTCTCGGATATTTGGTTGCGACGCGGATCAATTCATGATGCTGCAGCAACTCCTGTGCCTCCAGCGGTCCGCAGACGCACATCCGGCACTGTCCAAACCCTAAATCCAATACTTCATAGATATTTCTGGCTTCCTCCAAAATAGTATCCTTACCTGCGATTCCGATATCGGCGGCGCCGTATTCCACATAAGTGGGAATATCAGGCCCTTTGGCAAGGAAAAATTTCAATTTCAGTTCTTCGTTCACAAAAATCAGCTTCCGGGTATCCTTATCATTGATTTCCTGACAAGTAATTCCTATTTTTTCAAAGGCGCCCAGCGTCTGTTTTGCCAGCCTTCCTTTTCCCAGTGCAAATGTTAAATATCTCATGGTTTCCTCCATTCTGTGCATTTCAGGATCCGCTGTTAAGGACACAGACAGCCTGCGAAAGTCTTTCTTTATAAAAACCGAATTGCAGGGATATGCATTCGTTTTGCGTAAGCCTGATACTCTTCCCTGGTTTTCGTTTCATCCCAGACCACAAGAGACACAATAATGCCCTGGTTCCGCAGTTGTTCCGCCTGGCGGATTGCGGTTTCCCGCACTGCCTCACGATATACGATCAAAGTTCCGTTATCTTGTACCGGAATCTGGATTTTCTGTCTGGATAATGCAGCCAGAAGCTGGTCGATTACCACAGCAAATCCGATAGAAGGAGCGTCTTTGCCAAAATAATGCAGCAGTTTGTCATAACGTCCTCCTTTTACGATGGGTTCTCCGCTTCCAAAGGTATAACCTGCAAATATAATACCAGTATAATAATGATAGCTGCTCAGCATACCTGGTTCAATGGATACGTATTTTTCCACACCGTAATAACGTAGAATCTTCATCAGCTTTTCCAGACGTTCCAGCGCATTTATAATAACCGGATAATCAGAAGCCAGAGCTTTGGCATGATCTATCATTGCTTCGGTCATGCAGATGCTGCCCAGCATGGAAAACAGCTCCCTTAACTCCACCGTCAGACATAAGGAGTCCACCAACTCTTCCACTCCGAAGAAATTCTTATTGGAAATCAGTTCCATCAATTCCAGCTTTATGTCCTCTTTCAGGTCCGCCGCTTTTGCCAGGCCGCGGAAAAAGTCTGCATGACCCACGCCGATTTGAAATTCCTGCAGTCCTGCTGTCTGCAGCGCACGAACCACAAGCGCCAGAATTTCTCCGTCTGCATTGACGGAATTATCTCCGATTAATTCTGCGCCCAACTGGGTGGTTTCTTTTAACCGTCCCTGATAGCTGCTGTTGTTGATGAATGTATTGCCCATATAGCTCAGCCGGACAGGAAAGTTCTCGTCTCCGTAATATTTTGCAGCGCATCTTGCGATGGAAGGGGTGATATCAGGCCGCAAAACCAGCGTGTTTCCCTCCCGATCAAAAAATTTATAGAGATCCTTGGAAGGGATAGTTCCAATTTCTTTACTGAAAATGTCAAAAAATTCAAAAGTGGGCGTCTCAATCATATGATATCCGTATTTTTTCAGCAAGGCGTGCAGATTTTCCTGTAAAATTAATTTCCGCGCACATTCTCTGTTATAAATGTCCCGAACTCCTTCCGGCGTATGTAATAATTTCCGTTCCATCATTGATATTGATCCTTTCGTTTGTATAATTTACGGTATCGCTTTTCTATGCTGCAGCGCATAGGAATTCTTTGAGCACCCTTTCTATTACAAAAGCGCTTTAGTATGCTACTATATTACAACATCAAAAACACCCATATTATATAAAACGCCTAAATGTTTGTCAACTGCGTTTTTCCAAATCTTGCTGTATCATGTCAAGATAGGGCACCAGAATTCCTCCTTTGGAGGAAATAAAGTATTCCGGCTCTAATTCTTCATAGCGGAAACTTTTTCTTCCGCCCTCTTTGGCCCGATTCCAGAATTCCATCAGCTTGTTGTGCCGCAGATAATAAAATTCATTTCGGTGGGAATAAAAAATAATCAAAAATGAAATTCCCTGCTGCCCTTCAAACTGTTCCATAAAATCAATCTGGTGAGGATGGATATTCTGCAGCGGAAAGGTATCTGTATGGCACTCCTTGGCGTCAAAGCAGACGGGAATTCCCTGAACTGCCCCGATATAATCTACCGTACTCTTCTGTTCGAAGTAAGCAAGAGTAATGTGCCGGCTGTCTTTGTCAATTCGGACCGGAGTGATCGGGGTAGGCACTTTTTGAATCAGTGCAAGCCTGTGTTCCGCATACTTTTCATTGGTGAGGTTAATAAATTCTTCCAGCGTGGAACCTCTTAATCCTCTGGAATTCCATGTTGCCATAATTGTCCCTCCCTCCGGCTGCAGGCATATTCCAAATTTCCCTGTCTGGAAAATGCCGAAGCGCCTGCGCATTCCTGCGTCAAAAAACCTCCATATATTATAGCACACTCTTTTCTATTCTGCCATATGAAATGACGCAAAGATAAATTTGCAAAATTTCATATGGCGGCCAAAACGCCTGCCTGCTATACTAAATGCCAGAGGGGAGGTGTAATACATGGGAAAACCCAAAAAATAAATCCTGCTGAAGCAGGGTTTTTCCTGGAAAACGTGGAAGAAACATATTAATCAGTTTCTTGCAAAGCGTTCTTATATAAGGATGCCATAATGTATCATGGCATATTTTTTCACCTGTTCGGCACATTCGTGCTGATTGATTGCCTGAAAAACGGCAATGCTCTGACCAAAAAATTCTAACGCCACATCATATTGCTCTAACGCTGCCAGCGCACAGGCTTTGTTGCACAGAAGCATGGGAAATGTATGCAATTTTCCATATTCAATACAGTAATCAATTCCCGCCTGGCAGAGTTTCAGGGCGTCTTTATGCATTCCTTCCCGGCCCAGCCAGGAAGACAGATTTTGAAGAATCATGGGGTATTTGTCAGATATCTCATCTCCATGCAGGGTGTGTGATTCAATATATTCTTTCAAGCCGTATAACAGCTGAATCCCTTCCAATACCCTTCCTAAATTGTAATATGCGCAGCCAATATTGTTTAATATTGTAATTTCATGATAAGTCAGCAGCCGGGAACGAATATGAATTCCGTCAAAATCAGGCATTGTCATATGAATGGTATGCAAAAGCTCTTTCAGAACCCATTCGGCCTTCTTTCCTTTCTCTTTTTCAATCAGGACTTTTGCAAAAGCAAGATACTGCTTTTCCATTTTCAAATGAACAGAATTGCCCCTATGGCCCTGTATCCTTGCTTCGATGGAGGCAGCAAGTCTTTCCGCCTGCTCAAAATCCCTATTTCCAAGGCAGCTGGTCAGCTGCTGCTCAAGTTCATAGCCTTCCCGCTCTTGCCGGTTTAAAAATACGTTATAAATCCGATCCACAATTCCCAGGCGTTGCAGCAGCCCTTCCAGGATTTTCTTTCCTGGCGTCTGAAGGCCGTTTTCAATCCTGGACAAAGTGGATGCGGTACAGATTCCGTAACAAAGCTCTTCCTGGGAATAATGCCGACGTTCTCTGGTATCACGGATTAATTCGCCGATGGTATAATATGCCATGGCTCATAAACTCCTTTCCGCAAAATTTTTCCTTTCTTATCATACCCAGTCTGTTCTTTTTTGTCAACGAAGTATTTCTTCCTTAATCTGCAGCTGAATGACAAAGGATTTTACACTGCCCTCTTCTTCCTCCTGATTCAGCGTAAGGCTTCCTTCGTGCATGGAAATGATTTTATGGGCAATGCATAAACCCAATCCGCTGCCGCCTCTGCTTCGGCGGGATTCATCTCCTGAGACGAAAGGGTCAAAAATATATTTTGCAGTCTCAGGCGGTATCACGGGCCCGTTATCGCTGATACGGATGGTTATAGTTTCATCCTCCTCTTTTGCCTTTATCCAGACAGCCGTTCCCCTGGGATTATGCCGGACGGCATTGTTCAGTAAATTGGAAATCACCCGCTCAAACTGCAGCTTATCCACAGAAAACCAAAGAGACTCTTCTGGAATGTCTGCAAAAACTTCCATCTCTTTTTCTTCAAAGTCCAGATACAGATCTGCGACGCATTTCCTCAAAAGCTCCCACAGATTTTCCCTGGATTTTTTTAGCTGATATCCCTCGCTGTCCAGTTTTACATACTCAAACAAAAGGCTGATCAGACCATTCATCTGCATGGACTTCCCATAGATGGCTTCCAGATATTCCTGAACCGGGGCATCCCGCTCTTCCAGCAGCGCCCTGGCATAGCCGGCTACCGTTGTCATGGGAGTTTTCAGATCGTGGGCCACGTCAGACAGCAGGAGATTTCTCCTTCTGTCATATTCCTCCCGCTGCTGCCGCTCCTGCTCTTTTAACTGCCGGATATGAAGCTCTGCCATTCTGCTGAACAAAAGAGCTGCGATCAAATAAGGAAGAAGCAGCGTAATGATAATAATAATTGTTAAAAGGGCTGTTCCCATCAGGTAAATCTGTGTTTCCCGTCCGGACATATGGCTGGTCCGTTCGGAAAGATACTCCGTCAGCCTGCTTCCGGCAAAGTGTTCGGCAGCGCCCTGCAGCCCAACCCCTGCAATGCCGGGAAAGTGACTGCCGAAGCCTGTGACAGATAAATACAGCACACCCCGGATCAGCAGTCCAAGGGTCTGTTCCTGTTCCCAGTCTGCCATAAAAAATCCGATGTGGAACACTTCTTCCAGCCAGGGATAAACGATTCTGCTATAAAAAAGATTCAGCAGGCTTTCGCTGAGGGACACCAGAATCAACAGTAATAAAAACCGGCGGATGAAAAACCATTTCCAGGTATTATGCTTCATTGTTTATTTCTCCATGCGGTAGCCCAGTCCCCGGATGGTTCTGATATAAGCTCCGTTGTCTTCGGAAAGTTTGGCCCTCAGGCGGCTGATGCATACCATAATATTGTTATCGGCAACGGCGTATTCCTCGCCCCATACATTTTCGTAGACCTGCTGCTTGGTATATACTTTGCCGGGATTTTCCATAAACAGCCGGAGAAGCTTATATTCTACGGAAGTCAGGTCAATGGGCTCGTCATTTTTGTATACCAGACAGGATTCCGTGTCCAGGCGCAGGTCCTTGACCTTTAACTGCTTTAATTCCTTACTTTTTGCCCCAAGAGAATAGAACCTGCGGATATTGGAATTAATTCTGGCCATCGCCTCCATTGGGTTGAAGGGTTTGGACAGATAATCGTCCGCTCCCAGATCCAATCCGAGAATTTTGTCGGAATCCTGGTTTTTGGCAGAGAGGATCATAACAGGAATATTGCTGCTTTCCCGTATTCTTTTTAAAACCTGATAGCCGTCCAGCTCCGGCATCATAATGTCCAAAAGAGCCATGTCAATTTCTTCTTTTTCCAACAGGGCAACGGCAGCAATCCCGTTTTCGGCCTCCAGTACCTGATAACCGTCTTTTTCCAGATACAGCCGCAGTAAATCCCGGATTTCCTTTTCGTCATCTGCAATGAGAATTGTATATGCCATTGTAATTTCCTCCTATAAGTCAGATGTTTTCCTGCCCCGCAGATACTGCTCCTTTAAGGTCAGGTAAAGGGCAGCGTCTGTCTGGCATATATAGGGATTCAGATAGAAAACGCCCAGAATCCCCAGGGTGATCCCATTCAAAAGATACCATCCCAGAAACGATAAGTCCAGCACAAAAGATTTCCACTTGTTTCCGTACATCATGGTTTTGCTTAAATCCAAAACCTCTTCCCGTTCCATATCCGGGCATTCTCCCAGAATATAGGGAACCAGGCGGTACTCATAGCTTTTCACAATACCAGGAATCACAAAAAGCAGCGTCCACAAAAAAATATAGAGATCCCGGAAAAATGTTACTTTGACACAGTTTTTATAGCATCGGTCAAAAGCAAAGCACACTTCCTTAACCTGAGCCTCTTCCTTCAAGTTCCTGGTAAAAAAGCGAGAGACGCCTATCTCTAAGGGGTTAAATACCAGAATGTTTAATGGCAGCCCAATCAGAACAAGCGCCAGAGCAATTGCAATTACAATGCAAATCAATGCAAAAAAGAACGTAACTGGACCGTCTTCCAGTATCATATCCACTTCCTCATCTACAGTGTCATAATCTTCATCCAGATAATCTTCATCTGCATCATCTTCATCCAGATAATCTTCATCTGCATCATCTTCATCCAAATAATCTTCGTCTATATAATCTTCGAATCCGCTTTCTTCTGAAGAATTTGAATTCGAAAAACCGCTGGCAAATCCTCCTGTAGAACCAAATAAGCCATAGCCTCCGCATAATACAGAAAATATCAGCGCTGCCAGCACGGACTTCCAGTAATTTCTGCTGATTCGGCTTTTTGCTGTTTCTTTTAATTCGTTTCTTGACCACATTATCTATATTCCTCCTTTATTCGTTTTCTTTGATGATTGTATCATACCTTCTGAGCCTTAAAGGAAAACTGTTTTTTTCTTACAATAACCTTACAAACCACCCTTGTTATTTTGCTTGCTGGATGATAAGATTAAGACAGACTATAAAGAACAGGAGTTTCATTATGATTGGAAAAGAATTGGAACATTATGTGAGACATTTTGCCAAACGGTTTCTGATTTTCCTGAAATGGCTGGCATTTTCTATATTAAGCGGCATTCTGGTAGGAAGCGTGGGAGCGGTTTTTCATTACTGCATTCTCTATGGAACTAACGCTAGGGAAAAATATCCCTGGCTGATTTTCCTTTTGCCGGCTGCAGGGCTTCTGATTGTGGGAGTCTATCATCTGATGCGGAATGAAGAGGATACGGGCACCAATCTGGTGCTGTCTGCCATCCATTCCGGCAAACACATTCCCTTAAGGATGGCTCCCCTGATCTTTATTTCAACCGTGATGACCCATCTGTTCGGCGGCTCTGCCGGCCGGGAGGGGGCGGCTCTTCAGCTTGGGGGAAGCATCGGCAATTCTCTGGGCCGGTTTCTGAAATTTGATGAAAAGGATCAGCATATCATGATTATGTGCGGAATGAGTGCGGCCTTTTCTGTGCTTTTCGGCACTCCTCTGGCTGCCGCGGTATTTTCCATGGAGGTAGTCAGCGTGGGAATCATGCATTATGCAGCTCTGGTTCCCTGCGTGGTTTCCTCTTTAGTGGCACAGGGAATTGGGGAATATTGCCGGATTGCGCCGGAGCAGTTTCTGCTGGCTTCTGTGCCGGAGTTCACAATTTCTTCTGCAGTGATAACGGCCCTTCTTGCCATTCTCTGCGCCGTTGTCAGCGCATTATTCTGCATTGCGCTGCACATGGGGGAGGCGCTTTATAAGAAATATCTGCCCAATCCTTACCTCCGGATTGTTGCAGGCGGCCTCCTGATTATTCTGCTTACCCTTTTGGTAGGGAATCAAGATTACAACGGCGCCGGTATGCCAATCATTGCCCGGTGCTTTGCGGAGCATGAAGTCGTGCCCTATGCCTTTTTGATGAAAATTCTATTTACAGCAATAACGCTTGGAGCCGGCTACAAAGGAGGAGAAATTGTCCCTTCCTTTTTTATCGGGGCTTCTTTTGGCTGTTTCTTTGGCAATCTGGCGGGATTTGCGCCGGATTTATGTACTGCTGCAGGCATGGGAGCGGTTTTCTGCGGCGTCACCAACTGTCCCATCACTTCCCTGTTTATCTCCTTTGAACTCTTTGGGTTTGAGGGAATGCCCTATTTCATGCTGTCTGTGGCTCTTGGGTATATGCTGTCAGGCTATTACGGACTGTACCACAGCCAGAAAATTGTGTATTCAAAATATAAAACAGAATTTATTAACCGGAAAACCCGCTGATGTACTGTGCTGTTGCTTTTGAATTACATGATTTTTCATAAGCCGACGCCTTCGGCTCACAAAGCGTCAGACATGTGGATCAAAAATTAAATCATAATTTATTTTCTTATAAAATATTTGTTCCAGTTCCCATTTTTTCAACATTTTGCCACCAAGCATCCACATGGTTTTGGCAATTACCGCCTCCAGCGTCATATCATAAGATTCCAAAAACTTACATTCTTTTTTAATTTTATTTCCCACCTCATAGACAGTCATGTCGCTGCCCTCATGGGCTACCTGAGTCGCCATAATGATAATTTTATCCGGATAGGTCTCATGGAGCCCATAAAAAATATCTGCAACAGAGGCGGGAATTCCGCCTACTCCAAAGCTTTCTACGATAATTGCGTCATATTGCTCAAAAAGGAACCTGAGCCCTTTAGGAGAAATACCCGGAATCAGCTTCAGCAAAAAGATATTGTCATTCATTTCTTCATAAAAAGTAACTTCTTCTTCGAAAGGGACAGTCGGAATATAACGCATAATCCGTCCGTCCTGTATCATAGCCAGAAAGGGAAAATCAATGCTGTCAAAGGCATTATAGCTTTTGGAGCGGATTTTCTTGGCCCTGGTGCCGGCAATTACTTTTCCCCCGAATACAATCTGGACTCCCTGAGAATTCTCGTCTGCGGCATAGCAAAAGCTGTCCAAAAGGTTGGTTTTTGCGTCTGTAATTTCCAGATCAATGGATTTCTGGGCGCCGGTAATGACAATAGGTTTCCTGGATTTCTGTATCATATAAGACAGCGCCGCCGCTGTATAGGCCATGGTGTCGGTTCCATGGGCGAGAACAAATCCGTCATATTTATCATAATTGTCACGGATGGCCTTTACCATATTTTTCCAATGGCAGGGTTCCATGTTGGTGCTGTCAATATTGCATAACTGTATGGCGTCCGGATTGCAGAATCCTGACACATCCGGAATATAAGATAAGATTTCTTTTGCCTGAATCAGCGGGGCAAGTCCGTGCTCTGATTTCTGGGAAGCTATGGTTCCTCCTGTGGCAATCAGCAAAATGTTCTTTTTCATTTCATGGAATTCCTTTCTGTTAACTAAATTTGGTGACAGATTCTATCATATTAAATTATCTTCAAAAAAACAATCTTTTTGCATAAAGTTATCGTATATTTTTTACCAAAACACAGTGTGAAAATGTTTTTTATTGGCAATTTTTCGACTTGTTTTTTTCCAGTTGCAGAGTTATAATTTCTAAGATTTAACTTAGCGGGATGGAGGAAATATTATGAATTATGATTACCTGTTATATTTAGCGGTTATTCTTATGAGTACGAAATTGTTGGGATTGATGACACGGAAAGCTCATATGCCTCAGGTAGTAGGCGCATTGATTGCCGGATTGATTCTGGGCCCTGCCTGCTTGAATCTGGTTCACGGAAGCGTTTTTCTGAATCAGATATCGGAAGTCGGAGTAATTATGCTGATGTTTATGGCTGGACTGGAAACAGATACAGAGGAATTGAAGCGTTCCGGACTTGCATCTTTTATCATCGCCCTTTTTGGAGTGGTGGTTCCTCTGGCAGGCGGTTTCGGCATCGCAATGGCATGCCATGTGGCCTCTTCGGACTTGTCTGCCAATGAATTGATGCAGAACATTTTTATCGGAATTATATTAACGGCTACTTCTGTAAGTATCACAGTAGAAACTTTGAAGGAAATGGGAAAGGTTTCCACCAAAGCAGGAACTGCGATTCTCGGAGCCGCAATTATAGATGATATTCTGGGAATTATTGCTCTTACTGTTATCACCAGTATGGCGGACCCAAGCACAAATATCGTGCTGGTGCTGCTGAAAATTGCCGGTTTCTTCGTTTTTGCCATTTTGTTCGGCATTGGCTTCGGTTTCATCATGCAGAAATGGGTTGCCATGGATCCAAAGCCCAACCGTCGGCATGTCATTATGACTTTTGCCTTCTGTCTGGTGATGTCCTTTTGCGCAGAGCATTTCTTTGGAGTAGCGGATATTACCGGCGCTTATGTGGCCGGCCTTGTATTAAGCCACAGTACCAAACGGGAAATTATTTACAAAGAATTTGATACGGTATCTTATCTTCTGGTGGCCCCGGTGTTTTTCGCCAGTATCGGCTTGAAGGTAGAATTAAGTTCCATGTCAGGAAGTCTGATAACTTTTACGGTCTTACTTCTGGCAGTTGCCATACTTACCAAAATCCTGGGCTGCGGTTTGGGTGCAAAAGCAATGGGATATACCTCCAGAGAATCCTTACAGATTGGTATCGGAATGATTTCCCGAGGTGAGGTTGCGCTGATTGTGGCAAATAAAGGAGAAGCCCTGGGGCTTCTCAGTGATTCTTTGTATGCGCCAATTGTTGTCACTGTGGTAATCACTACAGTCATCACCCCCATTCTTCTGAAAACGGCATTTAAAGATAAAAAGAAAACTACCGCCGCTTAACAGGAAAAATGTCAATCTATGAGGCATAAACCGGAGCTGTCAGACAATGCAATTTTTCCACAATCTATGGTTGTGACATCAAAAGAATCACAAGATATATTGTGGAAAATCTGTCATTTTCTGACAGCTCCTGTGTGTTTATACTGGAAATGCTATGCTGGAAAAAGAATGATTCCACTCCAATCTTATGTTAACAATTCATAAAAGCGGCTTTTTGAAAACAGATCCCAAAATATTTTTTCAGGGAAAATCTGTGTTTTTTCTCCTTCTGGAAAAACTTCATCTGCTGATGGAGCCACTCTTTTTCTTCCGGGGTCATATGCTCTTTTTCATATTCAAAAATATCCGTGTCAATACGGTTCAGCAAATCGTACATATTGCGGTAAATATTGCCGCCGGATTTTTGGTCTGCAGCTTCAAAAGGCGCGCCTGTGTAAAAGCGAGAAAAAATTTCCTGTTCCTGAGGATTCAGGCAGCTTATCATCATCTCCTTCTCTTCTGCAATTTCCTTTTCAATGAGCCAGGGGATGGTAGCTTCTTCTTGATGGGTTCTCAGTAATTCCAGGCAGCGGTATCTGGCTACGGTGCCAATCCAGCTGCCAAATTCATTTCCATATTGGAAACTGTCTATATGGTTCCAAATACATGTAATGGTATCCAAAAGACATTCTTGCTGTAAATGGGGCAAAGTAAATAAATGTTTTCTGATGATGGAAATCAGACGCTCTTCCTGTTCCATAAGAAAAAATTCCAGCGCCTTTCCATTGTGAAGCCTTAATTGTGATACATAATTCTCTTTGCAGATCTTCATTTCAAACACCTGCCTTTCCTGTTTTCCCTGAATATTCCGTCATTGTGATAATTTAAGTTTATCATAATTGTTTTTAGTATTTCTTTCTTTAATTCTTAATTTTTTCTTATCTTGTTTATCTCTTTCGATGGTTTCACGTAAAATTGCCGACATTGACAAACAAACAGCTCCCTGAACTCACTGCAGCAATAGATTCTAAATTTTTCCATACTTTGCATTTAATCCTCGGATATATCATACCATTAAGTATATTGACTTTTAATAATTCCTGTTTGACATCCAGCGTTGGCAGCAACTAACCTAGCGCGTGCTTTGCTACTATAAAAGAAAAGAAGAATCCCCAAACAGTGCTGCAGTACAGTTCGAGGATTCATTCCTTGTGTCAAGGGTCTAAGCAGAGACGTATAGACCGAACTTCTTGATGCGAAGGGGACGCTGGTGATTCCTTTTATTTTCCATATTCTACAAGGGGCTCAGGTCCATCCAGCAGCTCTCTGCCAATATAAATTACATTATCTTCCCGTACTTTTGCGCTCCACTTCACCAGGGAAATGGTTCCCCGTTCCAGTTCCAGAGCTGTAATGCATCTTGGATGGACGCAGCTTCCGTCATTGAAATAGTATCCGTCTCCAGGTTTGGGAAATGCCGGCCTGTGGGTATGGCCGGCTACCAGGAGTGTTTTATGTTTATTTGCCCATTCTGCCAGCCTTTTTTCAACTTTTTCTTTTTTGCGGTAATTCTTGGCTGCACTGGTGGGATCATTGCATCCGGCCAGTTCCAGAGGCCGCCAGAGATAGCGCACCAGAAAACGGGTGATTTTCCATAACGTGTCATTCCAAAGATCGCCCTGATGTCCATGCACCAGAAATAATTCTGTTTTGCTGCAGGTTTCGATCAGCCGGATGGCTTCGTATACTTTCATATCCGGAAAAAGAATCTTTTCACATTTCTCTGATTCACAGTAATAAGAATGGCATTTTGTCTGAAAGTATTTTTCCTGTTCTTTTTTCCGGTCGTGGTTCCCATATATCATGTAAAACCGCTGATTTTTATAAAGTTCCCCCATGATCCAGAACTGATTGCTGTGTATCCGCACAATTTCCTGAAGATTCCGGTTCTCCCACAGTTCGTCGCCGTCCCCAAGTTCGATATAGGTAAAATTTCTTCTGTTATAGTATTGTAATGCAGCGAAAAACAAATTCTGGTTTGGCTGAAAATTATCCCCCCAGTTTCCGACTCCCCGATGGCAGTCACTCATCAGCACAATTCGGCTGCCCATATGGATGGGAATGCAGAGGGCGTTCTCATATGCCTGATTCAGCTTTTTTTCTGTGCGGTTCATTTCCTTTTTTTCTCCCAGGCAATTCGTCCGGTTTTGGTGATAACGGCAAAAATTCTGGGGTATGCCAGCATCAGATAATATAATTTATCAATGGTTCGGGGATATTCTTTTGTGATTCGGCAATACAGTTTGCAATTGAAGCGGTTCTGCCACTGAACAAATTTATGGAAAAATTTTCCATAAATAGAAGTCTGGGGACTTTTGGGCTGATAGATACAAAGAGACGCCTGATTGCGGAAGATCCGAAGGTCTTCCGGCCGGTATCCGGTTCGGTAACAGCCTTTTACAAATTTCTCCATCATGTTGCGGTCTTCAAAAGTAATGGTAACTTCCAGGAGCAGTTCCCCCGGATAGGAAAATTTACCCAGCATAAATCCTGTCAGCCACCAATGATTTTCAATCCTTTGAAATAGCAGTTTGCCGTTTTTATATAGTTTCATGTGGATTGGGAGCTGATCTTCTTCTGATACGCAGTCGTAAAATACATCTTCCGGATTCTTCTGGCTGCCTCTCTCCTTCTCCACATAAATCCCTACTTCAGCGCCGGTGGTTATGCCATACTGCCCTTTCCAGAATTCAATCATCCACCGTCTGCCTCCATATTCGAAATAGACAGGTTCGCAGTCAATAATCATATTCATAACGGGAGCCATCTCATCATATATTTTTCCGTAACCGAAATTCTTCTGCCAGGCGTCTTCTAAAGAGTAAAATATGTCTTTTGACAGGCTGTAAGCAAATCCAAAGGGTAATAAGGCCTGATTGATTTTCCTGTATTTTTCCTGCTCACTCTGCTCTTTCACCAGACATCTGGCTTTTCTGCGCTGCTGATATCTGCAGCAGAACAGGATCACGGCCAGCACGGCGAGGATTGCAAGACTTCCCCAAAATAAGTCAATAAAATTCAAAATATTCCAACTCCTTTCTTTTTTACTAATATATTCAGAAAGGGGTGGAGGGTGCGCAGGGATATTAGCCCCAGAGGAAATCAAGGTTAGATTAAAGAAAATGATAATTTAAATTTTCATCCAGTTTTCCAGAAAAAAGGAATTACACAATATAAATAGGAATTTGAAAACCATAAAATTATGGGCGATTATTACTCTTCATAAGTTATCAATAATATCTTCTGAAAGCCTTGAAAACAAAGGATTTATCGTAATGTGTTCGCTGTATTCCTTTATGTGATTTCACATTTCCAATAACAAATGGTGCCATAGATTATCTTTGTTTTTATGGAATGTATTCACTATAAAGTCCGGGAGGATGGGAGGATTTTAAGCCGTGCAGCTTATGTAGTGATGGGGGTTACTGTTGATGGGTACAAAGAAATACATCAGGCAGTATTTCCAAAGGCAGAAATACAAAGATGCGTGATTCATATGCTGCGAAATTCTTTTAAGTATGTTAGTTATAAAGACTTAAAAAAGTTCTCTTCCGACTTTAAGGCGGTTTATAATGCTCTAAATGAAGCAGCAGCCCTGTCAGACTGGAAAGCGTAAAGGAAACACGGGGAAAGAAGTATCCCTATGCCATCAGTAACTGGGAGCCGGAAAGTCACGAAAGCAAAGAGCGTGTTTCCACATGTTCACGGTTGTCCAAACCTGTACTTAAAGCAAAGAGAAGGTAAATTTCAACCTTCTCATATCATACAATCTTCAGCTTCATGCTTAACAATATATGTTTCATAATCAATTTCCTCTTTCAATGCCACATATTTATCATATATAAGAGAAAACAAATTCTGTTTCCTATCACAAATCTGTTTCAAATCATTTTTATCAATTACGATAATATATTTACTTTCATGTAATGCTATCTTTTTTATTAATCCCTTTGAGTCATTCCATTTAGTTCTGCCAGATACTCCATCCCATGATACCATTATTCCGAAATTTGTATTTGTAACAGACATCAATGAACAAAACTTACCAACAAACGTCACACTTACTGAACCATCATAATTTTTACATTCAGCTAAAAATGATTCTCCAAAACAAGGAAATGCATTATTTATTCCAGAAAGTCTCGCATTCTCTGTCCATCTTATTAACAAATCAATTTCATTCGTACTTGTTCTGCAATTTCTATAAATATCAAAAAGATTTTCTACACTCTTCTCAAACAGAATTGATGTCAGTTCTTCGAGTTTTTGACCTTTCTGCTTTCTCGTTAATTTACCTTTCTTGATTTCATTATATAAAACTTTGCATTTTTCATTGTCTTCGTTGGAAACCATCAATAAGCTGGAATTATATCTACTTGATGCCATCATCAATTCAGTCAATGTGTACCCTGACTGATGTAATAATTTTTCTGCGTCTCTAAACTTCTTTTCCTCTAAATCCAACTATAACACCTTGTATATAATAATAGCATGCTGTAGCGGATTATCGATTTCAGTATCGCAATGTACACAATTGACAAATTCTGGAATCTCTAGAGCCGTTTTATATATGTTCCCTGTAAAACGTTGACATATTGGACAATATACATTCAAATACTGCTCTACAATATTCTCATCCACACACATCTCTAAAATACCATAAATATCCTTTATTTCCATTCCAAGTTTTCTATGAATTGCATCTGGATAAATCCAATCATTAGAATGATATTGCTTCATAAAGTCCAAGAATGACTCCAAATCAATATTAAATTTCTTCTCCTTTAACAAAGGAGCCACTGTTTGAAAGATATTCGATTGCATCATTCATTCGCCCCATTCCTAAATCATTACATTTTCCTGTAATATGTTGTAACAAAGTAATTTTCCCATTAAAATAATCAAAGGTAATCTTAACAATGTAACTCTTTGTTTCTACCGGCTTAATCCATTTAACATAAATATACGGATAGCTTGCAGTAGCTTCCTTCTCATTAAGATACTGTAATAATAATTGCCTTATTTCATCCGCTTCTGCAAATAATTCTTCATTTTCATCAATGAGTTCACGAATCTCGCCCAAAAACGGCAGCATATAATCACCATTTTCTGATGCTGTCAATTCAGCCGAGCCTCCCGCTTTCATTTCCATCATCTGCTTATAGATTCTTACTTCTGTATTTTGAATATCATTAATAATTTTAATAGTATCCATATGTTCACAGCGGAACAATTTCATACCAAAATTATCTTTAATCCAATCCGTACAATAAAATACTATTTTTGAATATACATCTCTATCAATTTGTTCATTATAACTATAACGCACAGAATCATATCTTACTTCTAATATATTTATCGATGGATTAATATATATCACTATAGGATATCTGTAATCAATTGGTTCAAATGTATCAGATTGCATATACGCTTTCTGTAAAACAAACTTAATAAAGTATATACCATCTTCTACATATACAATCGGAGCCGATTCATTTAAGTTCCTATCAATAACATATTCCGGCTGATATATTTCATTATCAAAGATTGCAATCTGCATTTCTTTCAACATATCATCTATGGGTTTTTCGCCAGTCTCATAAAAGAATGGTACTGAATACTTATACAATTTCTTGTACTCAAGCGCTTCATAAAAACTAATAAAAGACTTCATGGTTGCAGTCTTTGAAATAATACCCTTAAAATCTCTCTTAGATTCAAAAAATAATGTATCATCTTTATCACTTATTTTGCGCTGTTCTTCAAAAGTAATTCTATTCTCCGCTTCTAACTGCTTACAAATAAAATGCTGAAAATTATTCGAGCCACACAAAATAGTGTTTTTATAAAATTCTAAAAAAGTCATCTCATCCATAGGAGTACGCATAATTTCACCAACCTTCAATATAATATACATATTATATTTTACTATAATTTTTCCTCTTTTTCCACTTGTTTCTTGACTTTTTTATTTATAAGAAGCATGAAAAGCAACCACAGTCAACTTGATAGTTTTTCCATCTGCCACAGTTGTTGCAAAATTTACAACAACTGATTCTCTTACCAGTTTTTCCTCAGAAAAGATGTTTTTTATATATCTTGAAAGTGCAACGCTCGTTGCACTTTTACTATCCAATCACTATGTGACCTATTTCCCATCAAATCATACGAAAATACTCCAACACCTCCCTTATAGCCGCTTCTTTCTCTGGTGGGCATTTCGGCTGTCTGGTATTTTCTGATTTCGGCAAGCTATAATTTTCTCTTTCAACAAATACCACATTTCTGCTTTACCTGTGCAATATACAAGTTGCTGACTTTCAATCCGCTTTGTTTCAAAGCATAATCCTTGATTTCCTCATAGGTCACTTTGCTCTCCGCAGCCGTCAAATCAAGCTCGCTTATTTCCAATTCCACTTCTATATTCTGTTTTGTATGAAGTTTTGAAAGCAACACGATACTTTCCCAGTGACACATCCCTGGAAAAAATGCTATATCTGGCAAGCCAGAACATAACAAAGAAATGGACACAGAAATACTGGAATTGGGATCAAGTTCCTCAATCAACTGATTCTTCTGTATGGAGAACGTCTGGCAGATTATCTGTAAGGAAACAGGATGGCACCAGCTCAAATGCTTAGCCATACCATCTTTCTTATTCCATCGGCACCTGTAGTATTGCCTGAAATCATTTCGTTTATTCCGGAGACCAGATGTGGGCAGAGCCCACGAAAAAGCAATATATACAGGGCCTTAAAAACTGTGCAAAAAAATGGAATGTATAAACTCCAGATATGGTTATACTATAAATACAAAGGATAAATCGACAGTAAATCGATAACAACAAAAGCAAAAAAATACAAATTAATCTTACATATCTAATTCCTATCAGAAAGTCTTATTTTTCATAGACACAAGATTTTCTACAGCCTCTTTCCGGCCTGTTTTTTCTATATAGTTCGATCTGTCTTCAATTTTTTCACTTCATCAAGAGAAAGTCCAGAAATACTCGCAATTTCTTCCAGAGCATATTTTCCAGCTGCCAGCATACCAAGCGGCAACCTCTCTTAAAGATTCAATTCTCATATCTTCCATAATTTTACACATCTCGCCCACTCCTTTCGGGTTCTCTTTTAGATACCGTGTTCGGTTTGCCATCAATTCAAAATTCATATCATCTGCTTTGGTACAATTGAAATCATGCATGAGTTTTCCTATAGCGGAATCACCACGATATTCACCATTCACATAAAGAATATGCTCCCCATCTTCAAAAGATTTACCCGTTGCAAGGTTGATTCGCATATGCGTCTAAGCAGATAAAACATGCCCCAGCCAGTCTTTTCATATCCTTCTGTGTTTTACAATCAGTAATAATTAAATCCGGTTTATCAATGATAATGCGTAACACAAATTCAGCCAATGGAATGTTATTCTTGAAAAGACAACACATAAAGTCATCATCGATTGGCCTTAACAAACGCAAACGCTGCATATCTTCCTGATGTTGCTTATCCGTCACTGTCAATCTTCCCACCTGCTTTCCCTCTCGTTTTCGCATCTCCATCCTACCATAAACCTCCTGATTTTATAAGCCGGGAGCCAGCGCATTTCTGATTCCCAGCCTGTTTCCATTATCACTTTTTCACATCTGCCGTATTTCAGTTCATCCAATGCCTCGCCTTTCAGCTTTTTCCCTTTGAAGTAAACAGCATATAGCATGATTGGGTTGTATCCGGTTCTTCCCTTATTTGAATAACAGGCAAGCACAAACTCAAAAAAATCGTTATAGTAATCTTTGGTAAGCATAATTATCTTATACATGTAATGGAGAGAAGATGGTTGTCATCAGCCATCTATTTCCCGACAGCCCCTTATTTTTATTAACATTTGCCAATGCTGCTAGCGTTAAGCTGAACTATGCAAAAAGCTCATTGGCGTACCGGACAGATCCCATCGCATCTTTGGAATAGAAATCTGCTCCTATCATATCTGCATAGGTCTGGGTGAGAACAGCGCCTCCCACCATGACATTGCAATCCGGCAATTGCTGCTTCAGCATCCGGATGGTAAGTTCCATATTGGCCACGGTGGTGGTCATGAGAGCGCTTAAGCCCACCAATTTTACCTGGTGTTCTTTTGCTGCTTCCACCACTCGTTCTGGCGGTACGTCTTTGCCCAGGTCAATCACCTGGAATCCATAATTCTCCAGCAGTACCTTAACAATATTTTTGCCGATATCGTGAATGTCGCCTTTGACGGTTGCAATTACAACCGTTCCCTTGGATTCAGAGGCTGCGCCTTTGACCTTTAAATGCGCTTTGATGGCGCCAAATCCGGCTTTTGCCGCTTCCGCACTCATCAGAAGCTGGGGAAGAAATATGGTTTTCTTTTCAAATCCCTGTCCTACCTGATCTAAAGCGGGAATTAAATCTTCATCAATAACAGCCAGGGGCTCTTTGGATTCCAGTTCTTTTTCTGCAGCTTTTCCGGCGCTTTCTGCCAGTCCTTTGACAACTGCGTCAAACAATGTAAGTTCTCCAGTTTCTGCGGCTGCTTGCGGCTGCTGTGCCTGACTGGAATAATAATTAATATAGCTGCTGCATTGCTGATCGCTGCCGTTTAATGCGCAGTAGGCATAATAAGCGTCCATCATGGCTTCACTGTTTGGGTTGATAATTCCGGCGCTTAAGCCTTTGGATAAAGCAATGGTGAAAAAGGCGGTATTTACCTTTTCCCGCTGGGGCAGCCCGAACGAGATATTAGAAACTCCCAGCGTAGTATGTACTCCTAAGGTATGGCGCACATCATGGAGGGCGTCCAATGTAATATCCGCATTTTCCTGACCGGTGCTTATGGTCATGGCCAGGGAGTCAATCAATAAGTCTTTTTTGGAAATGCCATATTTTGCCGCTTCGTTTATGATTTTTTCTGCAATTTCAATACGCCCCTGCGCTGTCTTTGGAATGCCGTTTTCATCCAGGGTCAGGCATACAATCATGCCGCCGTATTTTGCCGCCAGAGGAAAGACGGCATCCATGGACTCCTGCTTGCCGTTCACCGAATTGATCAGAGGTTTTCCGTTATAAATGCGCATGGCAGATTCCATGGCGGCAATATCGGAGGTATCAATCTGAAGGGGCAGTCCCGTAATTCCCTGAATACCGGTAATAACGCTTTCCATCATTTCCGGTTCATTAATCTCAGGAAGACCCACGTTTACATCCAGAATATGAGCTCCTCTGTCCTGTTGGGAAAGGGCTTCTTTATAAATATATTCCAAATCCTTTTCCCGCAATGCCTGCTTCAGCCGTGATTTGCCCGTTGGATTAATCCGTTCTCCGATAATTTTCGGCTGGTTGTCAAATACCACCGCATGAGTATAGGAGGAAACCACGGATCGGTTTTTCTCTGTTACCAAAAGAGGCGCCATCCCTTTACATGTTTCTATCAGCGCACGGATATGGTCAGGCGTGGTGCCGCAGCAGCCTCCGAGAATGGACGCCCCGTCTGTTGCAATTTCTTTCATGATGGATGCAAACTCTTCCGGTTTTACCAGATAAGATGTTTGTCCGTCTACCACTACCGGAAGTCCTGCGTTGGGATTGATTACAATGGGAAGGGAACTGATTTCCCGCAGCTTGGGAAGAAATTTCTTCATGACGTCCGGACCGAATCCGCAGTTTAAGCCGATAGCGTCTACCCTAAGCCCTTCTAACAGGGCTACGGCCGCCTCCAGATCCGCCCCTGTCAGCAGTTTTCCGTTTTCATCCAATACCATAGTAACAATAATGGGAAGGCTGGTATGTTCTTTTGCCGCCAGCACTGCCGCTTTGATTTCGTAGGTATCGTTCATGGTTTCAATCAGGCACAGATCCGCGCCGGCCCGTTCTCCGGCGATGCATACCGGAACAAAGGCTTTGCAGGCTTCTTCAAAAGGCAGATCTCCCAGCGGCTCCAGCAGCTTGCCCAACGAACCGATGTCCAGGGCGACGTAAGCTTCTCTTCCGGTCTCAGCAATGGCCTGCTTTGCCAGCCGTATTCCTTTTTCGGTCAGTTCCTCACAGGTATATCCGCAATTTTTCATCTTAAAGGGATTAATTCCAAATGTGTTGGACTTTACAATGTCACAGCCGGCTTCTAAATAGCTTTTGTGGATATTCCTTATTACATTTTCCTTGGTCATATTCCAGACTTCCGGCAGTTCTCCCGGCTGTATCCCCTGTTTTTGAAGCATAGTTCCCATGGCTCCATCAAAAAACAATAATTCTGTCTGTAATCGCTCTATGATATTCATACGGTTCACTCTCCACTCTCTTCTTTTCGAAATTCACAGTCTGTTTTTTCACATTGGCTGCAGCTTCTTTTCCAGCAGGATTCCTG
Source organism: Petralouisia muris (assembly GCF_004793545.1). Taxonomy (GTDB): domain Bacteria; phylum Bacillota; class Clostridia; order Lachnospirales; family Lachnospiraceae; genus Petralouisia; species Petralouisia muris. The sequence goes on from NZ_SRYA01000013.1 coordinate 80,118, forward strand.
TTTTCCGGAAGTTAAGCCAATAACGGCAGTTACGGATTTGGAGGGCATCATCAGATTCCCTTCTGTCAATGTGATTCCAATTCGCCTGCACTCTAATAGTTCAAAAAAATCTTTCTGGTAATCAATGGAAAAATCGCCGTATCCGGGACTGAATCTCGGTCTGAGGTAAAGTCCCTGTCGGTTGGCTTTCTCGCGGACCTTGTCTTCGATTTCATCCACATAACTTTCAATATAAGCGGCTCCTGCCGCCTGTACTACAGCGGCTTTGGCAAGGTTGGATACAGAATATTTCTTAATCATCATATCAGCGGCCCGTCCAATCGTTGCAGCCAAAAGTACGGCTTGTTCACATCCTCTGAGGTTTTTGGCAAGATTTTTGCTCTTCAATATTACCTCCCATTGGGAAGAGCCGTCTGATTGCAAAACGGCGGAAGAAGAGCCAGAAATTTCCTCCAGAAGAGGCTTCAGGATTACGGCGTCTTCAGTTGCCTGGCAGCGGTATCTTTGGTAAATGCTTTTTGGGGAGCTGTCCCGCTCCAATTCCGAAAAAACTTCCTCTAAAAGTCTTTCCGTCTGACTGTCAATGTCCTGGCCGCGGTATCCTAAATACCGCAGAGTTTCTTTTCTGTCTGCTTTCATAATAAACGCCATTTCTTTTTCCTGTTCTGTCTTCATTTTCACAAGTTTACCCCGGAAGGTTGTATATCTCGGAAAGATTATGGAAAATTGCCCCTGCTACGTCAGGCTTATTCATAGTATAAATATGCACATGGTTGACGCCGTTTGCAATTAAATCAATAATCTGGTCGGTAGCATAGGCGATTCCTGCCTGCTTCAGCGCAGCCGGATAGTCTGCAAACCGTTCCACAATAGCGCAGAACCGCTGAGGCAGAATGGTTCCGGACAGTGAGGTAATCCGTTTGATTTGTTTTACATTGGTGACCGGCATAATTCCTGCAATTATGGGGACTTCGATTCCCCGTTTCAGAGTTTTATACAGGAAATTGTAGAGGATATTGTTATCAAAAAACATCTGTGTGGTCAGAAATTCGCAGCCGGCGTCTACCTTGCGTTTCAGGTTATCAATGTCGGCTTCTAAAGATTCCGCTTCGGGATGTCCTTCCGGATAACATGCTCCCCCAATGCAGAAATCACCGAAATTTTTGATTTCTTCGATTAATTCACTGGCGTGATGGTACTGGTTGGGAAGGGGAAAATCAACATCTTCCGGAATATCTCCCCTCAGGGCCAGAATGTTTTCGATATGATGTTCCTGCAACTCCTTTAAGACTTCCTGAATCTTGTCCCTGCCGGAAGAAGCGCAGGTGAGGTGGGCAAGGGCCAGTATGCCGTTGACATTCTGCACTTCATTTGCCAAATCAACCGTGTGTTCACTGATACCGCCGCTGGCGCCGTAGGTGACGCTCATAAAGGACGGCTTTACTTTGGCCATTTCTTTTACGATTTCATGAGATTTCTCCAGTTCAGAACCTTTCTTGGGAGGGAAAAGCTCACAGCTTATGGTTACTTGTTTTGTCTGTAATAATTCTGAAATTTTCATGTTTTTCCTCTTTTTCTTATTTTTGGCGATTTTGTAAATATTATAATGATTTGTTCTAAAAAAGTCAAATTGCCTGCCGCATAAAAAATTTTTTTTCTGTCATACTGATTATAGGATGAAAAAGAAGGAGGTGTTTTATCAATGGAGAATATTAATCGTTCTCTGTCTGGCTCAAACCGCCGTTCTGCAGAAACAGAAAATTTCCGCGGAAAAGAAGACACGCATCCCGTGCCTGATTGGAATGATACTGCTTATGATTATTTAAAAGCAAGTTCCGCCACGGATTGTACAGGAGCAGTTCCAAGGCCGCCCCAGGACAGCGCAGAACTGGATTCTTATCTGGATGTGTATAATTTCCTGCCCCAGTGCGCATATACGCAGCCCAATTCCGTAGAAATTGATATGTTAAAAAATAAAGGACAGGCCAAATCTGATTCATTCTGAATGTTTTTCAGCAGTTTTGGAAGATACATTTCTAAAACAGAATACAGCAAAAAAGGCTGCCGTATAGAATTCTGATACGGCAGTCCTTGTTCCCTGCAGCCGGCAAGAACTGAAACAAGTCCTTGAGTGTGTTGGCGAAAAGCACGCTCAGAACATATTCTGCGTCAAACATTAAGAAACTGCTGCTAGATGGAATAATCAAACCGCTGTCCAACCCAGGTTTCCTCCTTGGTCCGCACGTTGCCGCCATAGAAGGAATCTATGGTACTGTTTATTTTCTTCATTAATTCTTCCCAGGAATTAGCGGTAACCGTAATGGTATCGGAATCTTCATCGTCTTTGGTAAGACTCTCTGCCCGGCTTTCCTCCGCTTTCTTCTTCTCTTCCTGCTTTTCTGCTTTCTTCTTGTCCTCTTTCCGCTGGGCTGCCTTGTCTTCGATACGTTTTTTCTGAGCCGCAAGGGACTTATCAATCACTGCGAAGAAAGAAGCGGTTCCATTGTCATTGACTTTCATGCCGAAGGTCTTCACCGCACTTGCATTGCTGCCCAGATCACTCTTCATTTGGGCAAACTGAGTGGTTGCTCCCCGCAGCACTTTCTCATATTTCTCCCGGTATGCCAGATCTTCCGCCATCCGCTCAATCTTCTCATCGTCAATCAGAACCACAAGGCGGCTGCTGTTGCCGTATTTGCTCATGTTTGCCTGTGCTTCCTCTTTCTTATCTGCACTGACTAAAATGAAGTCCATATTGGAAAATTTCTTCTTTAACTGGTCGTAATATTTCTGGGCCTTTTCACTTAATTTAGGATTGCCGATTTCTTTCTGGCCGTTGGTTTTATTGACTTTTCCGCTGTCCTTTGTCTGTGCGGCCGCTGCTGACTGAGCGGCTGCCTGCGCTGCATATGTATTGCCTATTCCGTTAGTGCTCATATTCATTTCCTCCTTGAAATAAATGGTATTTACTTTTTATATCGGCATTATGCAGAAAATGGTAATACAAGATTCAGATATCCGGACAATTTTCCAGAAAATATGCTTCCGCTTCCGCGCTCCAGAGACCGTCATGCTTTGCCACCAGTTCCTTCAGCGCAGCTTCCATGGAATCCTGGCCCAAAAACGCCTGTACATCCGTGACGGGGTAATGTTTTTGGGAATATACAATCTTTTTGCCGCCGGGAAGTTCCGGAATTTTCAGGATAGACGCACAGACATCATTCAGCCCCATAATATGAGTAGCTATTTTTGCCAGATTTACGGTTTTCTTTTCGATACAGGCAATGGCGTCTTTCATATCCTGGGTATTGCTGCCGCTGGTTCCAACAAAATGAGTGGCGTTGTAATGAAGGTTGTAAAAATTCATTCTGGCGGAAAAGCTGGAATCTGTCGGCCCTGCAAAGAAATTCAGACAGCCGTCCCCGGCAAGAAGGGCTTCTGCCTTTGTTACCATATCCTCTTGCGCTACCATGAGAAAAATATCGTCAAATCCCTTCTGTCCAGGGGTAAGTTTCTGCAATTCTTCTGCAAAATCACTTCCTTTTGGGGTATGCACATAATGAAGTTCTACGCCATGCTTTCTGGCTTCTTCCGGAGGATAAAGACTACGGCTTCTTTCTAATTTGAATTCGGTGCTTCCTGTTACCACTAAAAGGGCGGGCTTCTTCTCTCCATGAACGGCATAGTCGATGGCAAGGGAACCCATAGGGCCTGTTCCGCCCAGAATTGCCATAGCGCCCCGTTCCTTCACGCCCATGGCATGATCATAATCATTTTTGTCCCGCAGATGGAAATTCGCTTTAAATCCTGCAATTACACAGGATAAAGGTTCCACAAGGGCTCCTTCGAAAAAGCTATCCCCCTGATAAGGCAGCAGGCAGCCTTTTTCAATGGCTTCGTTCATAATGATAACTCTGGTTGCCTCTCCTCCTACATAGGGAAAAGAATACCCAAGGGAAAAGGTATCTGCCCGTCCCAGATTAGGCTGAGCCACGAATTTGTCCCCCGGCTGGTAAATGTGCTGCCACTTTTTGCCCACTGCTTCAATCACTCCGCAGAATTCATGTCCCATAATGACAGGATGCTCTGCCAGATTGTCCGGAAGCTTCTTGTGTTTTGCGCCCTGATTCGCAACCTTATAGGTGGACATACACAGGCTGTCTGTAATAATTCTTGCCTGGATTTCATCATCGCCCATTGCCGGAAGTTCAAATTCTTCCAGGCGTAAATCTCTTACGCCGTAGATCCGTACTGCTTTTGTGTTCAAATTATTCACCGTTCCTTTCTGTGTATTTTTTGAAATATAACTTATTCTTAGAAAAACTCCTGCAAACCACTCCACTCATACATTTCAGAACACCCCAAACAATCCAAAAATATCTTCATCTGTGATGATTCTTTCGCTGGCTTTCCCGGCATTGGCAAGCATCTCTTCTACTTTATTTGCAAGAGCCACGTCAATAAAGCGTTCCACATTAATGCCTCTCAGCTCAAAAAACAAAAGAGGCTGTTCATCCAGGCGCACGCCTACGCCATACAGGGCTGCCGCCACATGCTTGCACATCAATGCCCAGTCCGGGCAGCTGCAATTGAAACTGATTTCTCTGGGGGTTGGAAACAGCCCGTCTTTTCCCTGGAATAATTCCTGCATGTCCATAGGAAAATTTCCTGCCAGTAATTCTTCCATATTTTCTATTTTCCTGCCGCACTTTGTAAGAATACTCTGACATTTTTCCTCGGACAAAGGGCTGATTCGGATTTCTACTTTATAAGGCACTTTGCGGGTGCCCTGCACTCTGGCAAGAATCTTGCCCTTTTGGATCTTTAAATCAATAACAGAACCGTTGCGCACATAACGTTTTCCCCGGTCCAGCCGGTTTTCATAATCTGCATACTGCTCCAGATTCTGACACCATGCCTTTCCCCACCAGTTTGTGACAATATTTCTGCTATGCACTGCAACCGGTTCTAAGATATTTCCCTTCTTTTTCTCTTTCTTCCTGCTGGCTGCGGCGTTTTTCTTAAGTTCTTTTGCTGCAGGCTGTTCATAATGTGATGTATTCCAATAATTACTCATTTACTGCTCCTTTTCTTATCCGGCAATTCCAGACGAAGCACAGACATCAGTTCTTTGTCATTCAACTCTGTAATCCACTTTTCCCCGCCAGCGCCTACCACATGTTCCGCCAGTTCTTTCTTTGACTCAATCATGGCGTCAATCTTCTCTTCAATGGTGCCTTCGCACACCAGCTTATGAACCACCACATCCTTTTTCTGCCCTATCCGAAACGCCCGGTCTGTGGCCTGATTCTCCACTGCCGGATTCCACCAGCGGTCAAAATGGATGACGTGGTTTGCCCTGGTCAGGTTCAGCCCGGTTCCGCCCGCTTTGACAGAGATCACAAGAAATGGAACATAATCTTCTCCCTGAAACTCTTCTACAATTTTTCCGCGTTTCTTTACCGGAGTTGTTCCGTGAAGGACATGTCCTTTTACGCCGAAAATACCCGACAGAAATTCTGCAAGATACCCGGTGATTTCTTTAAATTGGGTAAATACAATCACCCGTTCCCGCTTTTCATAAATGGTTTCACAGATTTCCTTCAGCATTGCCAGCTTGCCGCTTTCCTCCATGGCATAGCCTGTCTGACCCAGGTATTGATCCGGATGGTTGCAAATCTGTTTTAACTTCATAATCGTAGTAAGTATAATTCCGCTTCGCTGAATTCCCTCCGTCTCTTGAATTACCTGCTCCATATCGGAAACTGCCTTCCGGTAGAGCACAATCTGCTTCTTGCTTAAGGGCACATAATCCACCATTTCCAATTTCTCCGGCAGATCTTTGATAATGCTTTTATCTGTTTTAAGGCGCCGGAGCATAAAGGGAGCTACCATTGTTTTTAATTTCATATAGCCTTCCGGGCGTTCATTCAGCCCTTTGCAATACTCGTGAAACTCTTTGGCTGTGCCCAGAAGCCCTTGATTCAGAAAATCAAATAAGGACCAGAGGTTCATCAGCTCATTCTCAATGGGAGTACCGGTCATGACAATGCGCATATTCGCAGACAGCTTCTTAATTTCTCGTGTCTGCTTTGTTCCAGGATTCTTAATTGCCTGGGCTTCGTCCAGAATCAGACAGTCCCAGGCAATCTCCTGCAGCCCCTTAATTCTGGATACCATCCCATAGGTTGTAATTGCAAGAAATGCAGGATTTTCCTGCAATTCCCGCTCCAATGCAGCAGCTGTCTTTCCATGCAAGACCTGAAAATCCATTTCCGGAGAAAATTTCTCTGCTTCCTTTTGCCAGTTTCCCAGCAGGGAGGCCGGAAGCACCAGCAAAACCCTGGCATGTTTATTGTTTTTCCGCAGCCGCTCCAAATAAGCCAGTACCTGAACGGTTTTCCCAAGTCCCATATCGTCCGCCAGGCATGCGCCGAATCCCAGATTGCCCATATAATTCAGCCAGGTATAACCGTTTTTCTGATAGGGTCTTAAAGTTGCATGAAAACTCTTGGGAAGAGGGGTTTTTCGGATTGTTCCGGGCTTTCTGAGATGCATCAGAAGCTCTGACAGCCATTCCCCGTTGGAAATTCCAGTTCCTTCCTTAATGATCTGTTCTCCCTGGCCCAATTCCATTTGCAGGGCCTCTCTCAGAGTCACCTCCGCCGGCAGCTCCTCCATCTGCTGCAGCAGATTTCTCAATTTTTCATGATCTACCTCTACCCATTTTCCTTTCAGCATTGCCAGACCTTCGGTCTGGGCCAGAAGTTGTCGGATCTCCTCCTGGGTCAAGACCACGCCGTCCACCACAAGTCTGGGCTGGACAGAAATTAATGTATCAAATCCCAGCATAGAGGGTCTTTCATCCCCTAAGCTCACCTCCAGGGAAACTGACGAAAGCTTCCGTTTCCACCAGTTGGGGATCCGGCAGAGGATTCCGGTGCTTTCAATGGCCTCGATCGCTTTTAAAAAGGCATACGCCTCCTCAGAAGTCAGCCTGAGGGGATGAAACATCTCTCCTTTTTCCATAAATCCCCCAATCAATGGGGACGCCTCTGCCGCCCGGTTTAAACAGGCTAAAAGAGACATCAGCTTTTCCCGTTCATTCTTGTACTCCGTCAGGGCATATTTCAGCGGAACATGCCGGATTTTTCCATCCTCTCCTTTGGTTGCATAGGTGGCCAGAAAAGCGAAAGGGAACGTATCGTTCCGATATTCCACCAGATGAAAGAAAATCCGTTCCGGCACATGAAGATGCTGGTTTTTCTCCGTCAGGTACATTTCCACCGTTCCCTGGTATGCGGCAATCTCTCCGGAAAAGATAGCTGTCAGCTTCTGAAACACTGCCCGAATCCAGCTTTCCGTCACATATTCCGCCCCAATGGCAAATGGCACTGCTTTTAATATAGTTTCCATCATCTCCCCGGACAATTCCGGTTTGATATGTTCCCTCGCCACTTCCAGTTCCGGCTGACTGGTGAGCATATCAAAAAAGGAACGGGCCGTCAGATGAAGGAATCTGCCGGTAGCTGTGAGATTCTCAGGCATCTCTGAAAGCCCCATCTGGTACAGGGCGCGGTATCGATCCTTTGAAAATTCCTTCTCCCATCCCTGGGGTTTGCCGGTCTGAACATCCAGATGGAAATCCTTATCTGTAAAAATAAACTGCAGACCTTGCGCATTTTTTTCTTTCTGTTCCATATCTTTTCCTCTTTTGCCTTTTATTTTAGTTCTTTATCCTTCGCACAGCAAAAGCCGTATCCGCATCTTGGCGTCCGTTTTTCCTGTACATGTTCCCATTATATCAAAATTAACATATTTTTCAATCAAATGCTTCTTTTGACAGGAAAAACCCCGATTCTTCTTGAACCGGGGTTTTCCTGCCACTGACGCCGTCTGTTCTTTTTTCTGGCCAAATCAAAAATATAAGGGAACGATGCAGTTCAGAATAACGGAGGCCTGTAATTCAGGATAGGATTTCCGCTATTTCCTTTGCCAAAGCTTCTGCCAACTGCCTGTGGCCTTCCACAGTAAGGTGCATGAAATCAATCTCATTGGGTTTTGCCGTAATCACTGTATTGGCATCCAGATAACGGCATTCTTCCAGTTCAGCAATTTTCCGAAACTCCTCTGCCAGCAGCTCTGATTTCTCTGCACATCCCCGGCCCATGGTAAGCCCCACTTCTGTATCCTCATATTTTGGATCAATATTCTGAGGCGTTACAACCAGGATATTCGCCCGGCCGCCTGCCCAGCAGTCTTTGACGGAAGCCGCCTTATCAATCAGACGCTTCAATCCCAGAGCGATACAGGCCGCTGAAACGCCGAACCGTTCCTTGGTGTCATTCGTTCCCAGCATAATCACCAGCAAATCCACTGGTTCATGACTCATCAGACAGGGATAAATTACGTCCAGACCGCTAAGGGCCTCATGAATGGGATCCGGGAAACATGTGGTTCGGCCGCTTAAGCCTTCCTCCAGAATCAGATAGTCATTTCCCAGCATTTTCTGCAGCAGACAAGTCCAGCGATGTTCTTCATCAAAACGCCCTCCGGTCTTTGCACAGTACCCATGAGTATTGGAATCTCCAAAACAAACAATATGCTTTTTCATAAATCTACCTGCTCTCTACTGCCCGGATAAAACGCCGGGCTATCTCCAGGGGCCTTGTAATGGCTCCGCCCACTACCACAGCAAACGCTCCTGCTTCCAGCATTTTTACTGCCTGCTCAGGACTGTGGACTCTGCCTTCTCCAATCACCGGAACATCTATCGTATCTGATAGTTTCCGCACCAGCTCATAGTCCGGCCCATCCAGCTTAGAAGAATATGAAGTATAGCCGCTCATAGTGGTTCCCACCAAATCCATTCCAAGCTTCCAAGCGTTTACGCCCTCCTCATAGGTGGAAATATCTGCCATAAGGACAGCTTCGGGATATTTCTCACGGACCTCTGTGAGAAACTCATTGATTGTTTTTCCATCTCCCCGCTTCTGGTTGGTGCAGTCCAAGGCAATAATATCAGAACCTGCCTCCATGAGATCATCCACTTCTTTCATGGTAGGGGTAATATAACTCTCAAATCCTTCATATTGAACCTTTACCAGCCCAATCACCGGGAGCCCTGTTTCTTCTTTAATAGCAATCACATCACGGATACTGCTGGTGCGGATGGCAGGGGTTCCTGCCTGCTTTGCAGCACGCGCCATAAGATACATAATGGATTTCTCTTCCACATACAGAGGTTCCCCTGGCACTGCCTGGCAGGATACAATGACTTTGCCCTTTATGTTCTCAAAGATTTCTTCTTTCTTCATGGCTGCCTCCTTATGAAAATAATGTTTCACTGCATTCCAATCAGCAGAATTCCTTCACTGCTTGATCAATCATAGCCGCGCATTTTTCCACCTGCGCCATATCCTCCGGGATCAAAGCCGGAAGGGGTTTTCTTACGCCGCCCAAATCCAGTCCTTCTCTGATTCTCAGGATTTCCTTAATTACGCCGTACAGGTTGCCGTGGCAGGAACACATGCCGTAAATCACTTCATTTGCCGCATACTGCACCTTTCCCGCTTCCGCTATCTTCCCGGCTTTCACCAACTCTTCAATTTTCAGATACAGCTCCGGCATAATGCCGTAAGTTCCGCCGATTCCTCCGTCTGCTCCCATGGCAAGACCGGAAACAAGCTGTTCGTCAGGACCGTTAAACACTACAAAATCTTCACCGCCCTCTGCTTTAAACATCTGAATATCCTGCGTGGGCATAGAGCTGTTCTTTACCGCCGCTATCCTTGGATTTTTCTTCATTTCCCGAAACAGCGGCATAGTCAAAGCCACTCCTGCAAGCTGCGGAATGTTATAGATCACAAAATCCGTGTCTGGAGCTGCTGAGGAAATATCATTCCAGTATTCTGCAATGGCATATTCCGGCAGATGGAAATAGATGGGAGGAATTGCCGCAATGGCGTCTACCCCCAGGCTTTCTGCATGGGCGGCAAGCTCCCTGCTTTCTGCAGTATTATTGCAGGCAACATGGGCAATCACCGTCAGCTTTCCTTCAGACGCCTTCATCACATGCTCTAGAGTCAGTTTCCGGTCAGAAACCGTCTGATAAATACATTCCCCGGAAGATCCTCCCACATAGACGCCTTTCACGCCCTTTTGAATCATATATTTGGTTAAAAGTTCCACACGTTCTTCGTCCACTTCTCCATCCGCATTATAACACGCATAAAATGCGGGAATAATGCCCTGATACTTTTCTTTATTTTTCATCTCTTTCCCTTCTTTCCTTGCTCTTTAAGCTTCAAACGCCAACAAGTTACCGGCTCCCCATAAATACTTTTACTACCGCCTTCTTCACTGGTGCAGGCGGCCCTGCCGAAAGTTTTACCTTGTGGGCGTCTTCCGGCAGGGTAATCAGCGCTTTTCCCGGTGAAAGTTTCATATAATGTTCCACTGGGCCTTCGATCTCCATCAAATCTGCGTCTCGATCCAATGACTTTACCGTAACTTTCGATATATCAGAAACTCCCACCAGTTCTTCCCCGGTCACCGTCATATGAATATCCGCATAATTCTCATGGGCCTCAAAAAAACATTCTTCCTCGGGAATCGTTTCATAGTCAAACACATTCATGTACGCCTTCGTTCCGTCAATCTCATAATGCCCGGCCACAATCTCATCCAACGGGTGGCTGACAAGATATTCTATGGCAAGGTCTAAATATGTTCCGATTCCCCGGTAATTCCCAAGTTTGCTGATTTCTGTATAAATCATTGCCTTATCTCATACCTTTCCTACAATCTTTGAGCCAAAAGGATCTGCTTATGGCAAATCCTTATCCTTTTACTGCACCCATGGTAATTCCCTTTGTAAAATACTTCTGGAAAATCAGGAAGATAATTATAATTGGAATCGCCGCCAGAGACGCGCCTGCCATAATCAAACCGAAATCTGTCGCATTTTCTGCCTGCAGCTTAGCAATACCAAGAGAAATAGTAAGGGTGTCCGTACTGCTCAGCATAATCAACTGCATGAAGTAATCATTCCATGAATTGATAAATGTAAAGATTGCCAGCGCGCCGATCCCCGGTTTAATTAACGGAAGGGCAATGGTATAAAATGTTTTCCATTCTCCCGCGCCGTCAATTCTTGCCGCCTCCATCATTTCTCCCGGAATTCCTTCCGCAAACTGCTTCATCAAAAATACGCCGAAAGGCCATCCCACAATCGGGAAAATAACTGCCCATATGGTATTATACAACTCCAAGGATGACATTTCACGCAGCAATGGAATTAAAATTACCTGTTTCGGAAGCGCCATTGCGCAGACAATCAGAGAAAACATCACGGTACGCCCGATAAAGCGTTTCTTTGCAAGCGCATAACCTGCCATAGCTGCGGTAATACAGGTAAGAATCATGGAAGCCACTGCCATAAACACAGTATTGACCAGCCAACGCAGCGCTGCAGGCATTTCCGGCCCTGCAAAGGAAATCTTTGTAAAAGGAATATGCAATTCCCAAAGAGGCGCCACCTGTCTGCTGAACAATTTCTGGTAATTGTCCATCACCCATTCCGTAGGCCACCACTGGGGCGTTGTGGAATTGATGGCTGCAGGAGTCTTAAAGGAACCAGTGATAATCCAGTACAGAGGAAAAGCAAACAAAAATGCAAATATTGCAATTGCCGCAACAGATACCACTTTATATACCGTAGAACGGTTAAAATTTGAATTCTTCATAGATGCTTCCTCCCTCCTTATTCTGACTTGGCCATCTTAAACTGTACAGCAGAAAGAACTGCAATAATAATTGCCAGAACTACGCCCATGGCATTTCCGTAACCATAACGATACAGTTTAAATGCGTTGTAATAAATATAATACATAATGGTATCAGTACTGTGGTTGGGTCCGCCGCTGGTTAACAGCTGAATCAGTGCGAAACACTGGAAACTGTTAATTGTTGTAATTACCAGTATGTACAGGGTTGTGGGCATAATCTGGGGCCATTTGATTTTCCAGAAGCACTGCATTTTGGTTGCGCCGTCCACCTCTGCCGCTTCCACCAAGGACTGATCCACATTGTTCAGCGCAGACACATACAGCACGATAGGCTGGCCTACTGAAGTAGTCAGAAGAATAAGGATAATGCATCCCAGGGCAAACCGCTCGTCTCCCAGCCAGTTAATGTTCTGATCCAACACTCCGGTTTTTGTTCCCACATAATTAAAAATACCATAATAATTGTTAAACATCCACTTCCATACCACGGTAACTGCAACAGAACCTGTTACTACCGGAAGGTAAAAGATACATCTGAATGCGGAGCAGACCGGTCCCTTCAAATCATAGATCACGGAGCTTACCCACAAGGAGAAGATACATACCACCGGAACGGATACCACAACGATAATAACGGTATTCCACAGCGCCCCGCGGAAAATGGGATCCTGGAACAGTTCTTTATAGTTATCCAATCCGATAAAAATATCATCACGGTTCATCGTTGAATCAAAAAAGCTTGTGAATACGCATTGTACCATGGGATAAATAACAAATCCCAGAAAGAAAATCAAACTCGGCAGCATAAATGCATAGCCTGCAATGGTTTCCCGGCGCACTAACGCCCTGCTCATGGGATTCTTCTTTGTCATAAGATTTTCCCCCTTCCAATCCTTTCCTATCCTAAATTATTCCTAAAAGTTTCATAAATTTTTGCATAAAACGCCCCTTCCCGCATACCTTGGGAAGGGGCGCAGGTTTCAGGCCTATCATTTAATTCGGCTCTGTTTCCTAGTTAGCTGCTGCTGCGGCTGCTGCATTTGCGGTAGCCACAAACTCATCTACTGCTGTCTTTACATCTGTTCCTGTTCCAATCTGCTGCAGCATATTCCACCATGCGGTACGCGCTTCTGCCCATCCGCCTACTACCTGATAGTAGTCGCCCATAAAGGGGATAAATTTGGAATACTCTGTCATCAGATCATCTCCTTCATAGATGTTGCCCAGGTCTTTTACCGGCCAGTAACTGGAAGCCTTAACGCTTTCCACTACCTGCGCTTCATCATTTGCCATGAAGTCAATGAATTTCTTAGCTGCGTCAATCTTAGCTGCATCGCCATTATCGAAGATACCGAATCCCCAGATACCGCCGCAAAGTTTCGGATCGCCGCTCTCTGTGGGGAATGCCATCGGAAGAACATCGAAGGTGATGGTTTCAGCATTGTTCTTCTCCTGTGATACGTTCCAGCAGAATGCCATTGCCAATGTGCCGTTGCTGAACAGGTTTACTTCATCTCCGCCCTGGATAGACGCATCAAAGTTAATTCCTTCCATCCCCTTTAACAGTTCAAGCGCTTTAACATTCTCTTCGCTGTTTGCCGTATATTCTGTATGTTCCGGATTGGTGAAAGTTCCGCCGTACAGGTTGTTGATCAGGGCGCGTGTTCCCTGGTCTCCGCCCTGGCCGCCGCAGAACACTGCTCCAACCTGTGCCTGGCCGGAAGCTGCAACAGCTTCTACTGCCTTCTGGAATCCTTCCGTTGTCCAGGTTCCCTTTTCTTCATCCAGATACTGAAGGGCGTCTGCCGCTTCAAAAACATCACGGTTGATTGCCATTGTGTGTGCTGTCATACATAACGGATATTCATAGAATACGCCGTCATTGTTCTGGCATGCGCTTTCTACAGAATCATAAATTGCTTCTTTGGCTTCATCTGTCCACAAATCAGAAAGGTCTACCATAAGTCCCTTCGCACCCCAGTTTGCAACCAGTCTTTCCGGTCCTTCCATTACAAGGTCCGGAGCTTTTCCGCCTTCGATTGCTGTGTTAATCTGGTCGTCGCCATTGGTGTAATCCAGGTATTCCACTGTTACATTGATATCTGGATAAGCTTTGGAAAAGTTGGAAATCAACCCTTCTACCGTAGCAGAATCTCCCCAGTTACCAATCGGATAAGTCCACAGCGTAATGTCTGTAGCGCCGGAAGAAGAGCCTCCCTCTTCCTCTCCGTCTGCAGCGTCGTCTGCGGCGTCGTCCCCGTCTGACTTGCTGTCGTCCGTCTGATTAGTGTCTTCCTTCTGGTCTGCATTCCCGCCGGAATTGCTTCCGCAGGCTGCAAGGGAAAACGCCATGACGCAGCTCAATGCCATTGCCAAGATTTTGCGATACTTCATAATTCATCCTCCTTTTTTATACATGCTTTTTCTTAGGTGCACATGTATGTATTTTGTAATTTTATAATATAGGTGATGAATTTGTTTGTCAATAGATTTTTGAAAATTTTTTTCAAATTATTTTATTTTTGAAAATTTTTAACATTCAGATTGAAAAAACTTCTTATGTATGGTACTATTTCCATATAGCTGTCTTAAAATGAAATTTTCAAAATAAAGGAGGATTCTATGAAAATTTATAAAGCGAAAGACTATAACGACATGAGCCGCAAAGCTGCCGGCATTATTTCTGCACAGATCATTCTAAAACCGGACTGCGTACTGGGCCTTGCCACCGGCTCCAGTCCTATCGGCACTTATCAGAATCTTGTAAAATGGCATCAGCAAGGCGATCTGGATTTTTCCCAGGTAACCACGATCAACCTGGATGAATATAAGGGGCTCCCACGGGACAATGACCAGAGCTACTATTACTTTATGAATGAGCACCTGTTCAGTAAGGTGAATATCAACAAAGACCGGACATTTCTGCCAGACGGAACAGAACCCGACAGCGCCGCCGCATGCCAGAAATATAATGAGATCATCCACGCCACAGGCGGCGCGGATCTCCAGCTGTTAGGCCTGGGCCACAATGGGCACATTGGCTTTAACGAGCCTTCCGATGCGTTTGAAAAAGAAACCCACTGCGTTACCTTATCAGAACGGACCATCCAGGCAAATACCCGGTTCTTCACTTCGGAAAAGGATGTGCCCCGCCAGGCGTACACCATGGGAATCCAAACCATTATGTCTGCCCGTAAAATTCTTGTGGTAGTGTCCGGCGAAGACAAGGCTGCCGCTGTCAAGGCTGTATGCTTCGGCCCGGTAACCCCCCAGGTTCCAGGTTCTATTCTCCAGTTCCACCAGGACGCCATCTTAGTGGCGGATGAAGCCGCTTTGTCACAGTGTTCTGACCTTCTGGCACAGAAAGGCGGGATTGCATGACAAAAAAGCACCGGATTATCCACGGACTGGTTTTTCAGGAACAGGGAACGTTCGTCCCCGGAACTGTCTGTCTCTGCAATGACAGAATTGTCTCAGAAACAGACTACCAGAATACAGAAGGAGATGAAACTGTCACAGACGCCAGGGAGCAATATGTCGTTCCGGGACTGACAGACATCCACTTCCATGGGTGTATGGGAAGCGACTGCTGCGACGGCACCGCAGAAGCTTTTCGCACCATTGCAGAATATGAATTACAGCAGGGAATCACTTCCATCACTCCCGCCACAATGACCATGCCGGAAGAAACATTATCGGAAATCTGCCGGGCTGCCAGGGATTTTGTCTGTCCAACAGGCGCAGATTTCTGCGGCCTGTATATGGAAGGCCCCTTTATCAGTCTAGAAAAAAAGGGCGCACAGAATGCAGCCTATATTCATCCGGCAGATTCTGCCATGCTGAAACGCCTGCAGGATATTTCCGGAGGGAAAATCCGTACCGTTGTGGTGGCTCCTGAAACGAACGGAGCCATGGAATTTATTCAGGAAAACGGCAGCGCCATCAACATTTCCCTGGCACATACCACTGCGGACTATGAAACTGCAAAGGAAGCCCTTTCTCTCGGAGCTTCTCAGTTAACCCATATGTACAATGCCATGCCACCCTTCAGCCATCGGGCGCCCGGCCCCATCGGAGCCGCCGCTGAAAGCGAACATTGCATGGCGGAATTAATCTGTGACGGCATTCATATTCATCCTTCTGTAGTGCGGGCGTCCCTGAAGCTTTTCGGAGACGACAGAATTATTTTTATCAGTGACAGTATGCGCGCCACCGGCATGGAAGATGGAGAATATGACCTGGGAGGCCAGGCAGTAACGGTAAAGGGAAACCTTGCGGTTCTTGCTGACGGAACCATCGCCGGTTCCGCCACCAACCTTATGGATTGTGTGCGCACTGCCGTTTTGGATATGGGAATTCCCCTCGCAAGCGCAATCAAGTGTGCTGCTGTCAACCCGGTCAAAGCCATTGGGCTCTGGGAGAATTACGGCAGCCTGACCCCGGGCAAATATGGAAATATTGTGATTCTGAATAAGGATTTGGGGCTGGAAACTGTATTCCACCGGGGAACTCCCATCCGGTAAAGGAGGATAATTATGGCAACTATGGTACTTGATATTGGCGGAACCGCCATTAAATCAGGACTGTACGAGAATGGAAATTTATCTGAGCTCAGAGAAACAGCTACAGAAGCCAGCCAGGGCGGTCCCCATGTGCTAGCCAGGGCCAAACAGATTATTTCAGGCTACAAAAATACCTGCTCTTTTGAGAAGATAGGCATCAGCACTGCAGGGCAGGTAGATCCTGTCAAGGGCTGTATCATTTATGCCAATGAAAATATTCCGGGCTACACCGGAACCATGCTGAAGGAAATTATGGAACAGGAATTTCATGTTCCTGTGGCTGTCCAGAATGATGTCAATGCAGCAGCCATTGGAGAAGCTGTCTTTGGCGCCGGTAAAGGCCTGAAGGATTTTGTGTGCCTGACCTACGGAACCGGCGTGGGAGGCGCAATGTTTACAGGCGGCAGGCTGTATTCCGGAAGCAGTTTTTCTGCCGGGGAATTCGGCGGTATTGTGGTGCATCCCAGTGATCGCGACATCCAAAAGGACATGTTTTCCGGCTGCTATGAACGGTATGCTTCTACCACTGCTCTTGTCCGGGAAGCCAGCCGGCAGTATCCCGCCCTGTCCAATGGGCGGATGATATTTGAACATCAGCAGGAACCAAAAGTCAGACAAATCATCGATCACTGGATTATGGAAATCGTATATGGTCTGATTACAATTGTGCACATGATGAACCCTTCCTGCGCCATTTTAGGAGGCGGGGTCATGGAACAACCCTATGTGCTGCAGCAAATACAGGAAAGACTTTACCAGAACCTGATTCCCAGCTTTCGCCATGTAGAGATTAAAAAGGCAGAGCTTGGCAACCAGGCCGGCATGTTAGGAGCCGCTGTATTAGACAGTGTCTCCTATTGAAGAAGCATCTGAGAAAGTTCCGGGCGCCTGAATCACACATTATTTAGCAGAAGGAGGAGATATTTTGAACGGTAATATTTTAGAATGCATCACGGAACAATATCATTCCCTCACCCGCTCCGGCAAGAAGTTGGCAGATTTTATTTTTGCCAATACTTCCACTACCCAGTACTTGTCTATTTCCACTTTGGCAGAACAAAGCGGCGTTTCCGAGGCATCAATTACAAGATTCTGCCATGGATTGGGATTGTCCGGATACAATGACTTTAAACTGGCGCTGGCCAAGGCGGATTATGTCACTGATTTAGGCGACCCTTCCCATTCCCCGGAAACCATCACCTCAGAAGATTCCTTAAACAACATCTTTCACAAGCTCCATGCGTCCAACATTCTCTCTCTGAATGAAACGCTGGAGCTGATAGACGAAAGAAATGTAGAAAAAGCCGTAGATTTACTCTCTGAAGCAGACCGTGTCTTCTGTTTCGGTCAAGGTGGAAGCATGGTAATGGCGATGGAGGCATGGGCCCGCTTTTCCACTGCTTCCTCCCGTTTTATCCATATTGAGGATTCCCATATGCAGGCCATGAATATTGCATTGGCAACTTCGAAGGACGTGATTCTGTTTTTCTCCTACTCCGGCTCTACCAAGGACATGGAGGATATTATGAACATTGCCAAAAAGCAGGGAATTCCCATTATACTGATTACTCACTTTTCCAAATCCCGGGCAGCCGAGTTTGCCGATGTGATTTTACTTTGCGGTTACAATGAGAGCCCCCTTCAGTCCGGTTCCGTGGCTGCTAAAGTGGGACAGCTTTTTCTGATTGAATGCCTGTTTTATGTATTCTGTAAACGCAATCCGGAATTGTTTGCGGCAGCCCGCTCCGCTACTGCGGAGGCTATTGCCCGGAAGTTATTGTAGCCTGCTGCCGGTAAAACGGCCGCTAAGAAAGGGCAGCCACATTAAAGAGTTATCCTGCAGGATATGACAGCAGGACAGCTCCTTAATGTGTCAGTCCTTTTGCAGCAATTCAAATCCATACTGAGCTGGACCATGGAGTAATTCGCCCTCGTTTGTAAAACAAGAACCATGGCAGGGACATTCCCAGGTGCCTTCATCTGCATTTTTCTCCAGTTTACACCCCATATGCGTACATTTTCCTGGAAATTCCTGTGCAGAAACTGCCTGCTTTGTCAAACCTTTCACAGCCTGAATGGTATTTTCTGTAAAATTTTTTGACAACGCGGACACGGGAAACCTCTGAGGCGCATATACTTTTTCATCTTCATGCTCTTTTCCCAGCACCATATCACGGATCACAGACGCTGCTGCCATAGCAGATGTCATGCCCCATTTGCCAAATCCCGTTGCCACATACCAATTGGGTATTTCCGAGGAAAAATAGCCAATATAAGGAATTTTATCCATAGGCATACAATCCTGGGCGGACCAATGGGCAATTTCCCTGCTTTTTGGAAACCATTCCTCTGCTTTTTTTCGAAGCAGCTCATATCTTTCGCCGGAGGTATTTTCTCCGGTACGATGACTCCCGCCTCCCAAAAGCAAAATCCTTTTCCCGTCTTTTTCCATCGTCCGAAAAGAATATCCCTCCGGCTCTATTCCAAGATACATGCCATCTATTTTTTCCCATTCTGAAATATCCAGGGCAATCACGTAACTCCGTTCCTGGTGCATCCGTAAAAAATAATATCCAGGCACTATCTGCCAGGGATAGTGAACTGCAAAAATCACATGCTCTCCTTCCGCCATGCCATGTTCTGTAAACGCACAGTTATCTTTCAAACGAACTACTCTGGATTCTTCATAGATAGTTAATTTTTCTGCAATTTTCCCGATAAATTTCAACGGATGGAACTGACCTTGATTTGCAAACCGTACTGCCCCTGCCACTGGAAAGGGCAATTCTGTCTCTGTCACAAATTCCGCCGGAATGCCCAGAAGAGTTGCCCATTTGGCCTCATTTTCCAGTTCTTCTATTCGCTCTTTTTCCCTACTGTATAAATATGCTGGTTTCCGTTGAAAGTCACAGGCTATTTTTTCCTTTTCTATGATTCGGGCATAATCTTCGATGGCCTGCTGATTGGCATGGGCATACATAGCAGCCTTTTCTTCTCCAAATTTTTCCATCAGGTAAGCGTAAATCAAATTGTGCTGGGAGGTAATCTTCGCTGTAGTATTGCAGGTCTGCCCGCCTGCGATCCGTCCGGCTTCCAGTACAACTGTTTCCACTCCCTGTTCCTGCAGCATATATGCAGTCAGAATTCCAGTCATCCCTGCACCTATCACCACTGCTTTTGTGTGAATATTTTCCTTTAATTTCTCCCTTGAGGGAATTTCAGCCGTTTTTTTCCAGACAGATTCCATATGCTTCCTCCAACTCTTTTTTCAGGCATTTTCCTGTTATTTCAAAAAAGAAAAGCCTTTTCTCTATATAGAGAAGAGCTTTTCTTTTTTGAAATAGTATTTCCCTGAATATTCAAACTATGTATTCTGATTTATTTTGAAAACATCACCTTCTCACTGTCAAACATCTTCGTAAGAATCACTACCCCGATTCCGGCATAGAAAACATTCGAAGCAACAGTGACTGCAAGATTTACCATATCCATCTTAAGTGAAAAAATTCCATTCATACACTGTACGCTGTTGTACAAGGGAATCAAAAACCACATCGGTTCTGTTTTGCAGAGGCTTTCCACCATGGAGGTTACGCCAAGGAGCATGGAAACAATCATAATAGGAGTCACCCATCCAGTAGCTTCTTTTACATTTTTCGCAAAGGCGGACACGATAGACACCACCGCAACAATCACCAGAACTGTAGAAAGAATTACCAGCAGCAGCAGCAGATAGTCCTGAAATCCATACACATTGGCATTAATCAGCGCTCCGTCTCCCATTAGCTTAGGCAGAGACAGCATCATTCCCAGAAAGCTGGAAAGGCCGCATAAAATGGCAATAATACTTAAGCTGACCACCTTTCCCAATGCAAGATGGCTGCGCTTTAAAGGGGTAACCAATAATGTGGCAATGGTTCCCCGCTCCTTTTCTCCTGCAATGGACTCAGGAGCAATGGCCATACATCCGCTGAACAGAAATGCCATCATTAGCATAGGCACCATCATAGAGAATACCTGGGCAGACAAATCTTCTTCAGAGGCAAGATCATAGTCCTCCCCCTCTGGATTGATGTCAAATTTATTGGCAAGGGCAGATTCGTAACTGTCCAGCATCCCTGTCATGATCCCGTAAGCAGACTGGGAATCTGTGTCGCTGGAATTATAATAGATTTCTACCGCCGGTGCAGGCAGTCCCGAAGAAACCTGATATTTTGCCACTTTTGCATCAAAATCTTCCGGAAAGGAAACCACCAGATGGTATTCGCCCTCTCCCCCTGACAAAGCTTCCAATGCCTCTTCCTTCTCCTGTGCTCCCGACAATTCTGCATATTCCAGAGGAACATCCTGTTCCCATATCTGCCGCATGCTCTCTGGAAGAGCTTCCACCTGCACTTGCGCCTTAAAATCCTCGGAATCTTCATACTGTGAGGAAAATCCCTGCCCCATCAGAGAATACAGAAGATAAATCATAATTCCAGGCATCAGCAGTGTGGTAAGCACCATTCGCCGGTCAGTAAAAAAACGTGTAAGCTCTTTCTTCATTACCGTCATCATATTACTTTTCATAGGACTCACCTGCTCTTTCTGCATAAATGTCAAAGAATTTCTCTTCCAGAGATTTCTCTTCTGTCATATGTTCCAAAGTGTCGCAAACCACCATGGCGCCGTCTATAATAATGCCTACACGGTCACAGATTTTCTCAATCAGGCTGAAAATATGGGTAGACACCACAATGGTTTTGCCCTGGGCTTTCAGCTCCAGAAGAAAATCCGTCACCACTTTTGCGGTCAGTACATCCAGGCCATTGGTAGGCTCATCAAAAATGATAATATCCGGATCGTGCACAATGGAAACCACCAGTGATACCTTCTGCTTCATTCCAGTGGAAAGGTTGGCCACTTTCACCTCTGCAAATTCTGAAATCTGAAATTTATCAAATAATTCCCGTTTTCGTTTCTCTGCAGTTTCTTTCTCCACTCCATGCAAATCTGAAAAAAAATCAAACAGATAATTGGGAGTAAAAAATTCTTCCAATTTCAATTCACTGGTTAAAAATCCGATTTTCCTGCGGACTTCGCTGGGGTTTGTAACTACGCTGGTTCCGTCAACCACTACATCACCCTCGTCGGGTGTAATCAGAGATGCTATCATCCGCAAGGTAGTGGTTTTTCCTGCGCCGTTAGAACCCAGGAGCCCGAATACTTCTCCCTGGTATGCAGTAAAGCTCAGGTGGTTTACCGCTACTTTTATCCTCTCCTTTGTTTTTTGGATTTTCTGCTGCTTTGCGGAAATCTTAAAGGTTTTCTTCAAATCCCGCACTTGTAGTAATTCTCTCATATCCAATCCTTTCTAACCTTATGTATTATTGTACTATTTATATGATACAATAAAACAGATTATAGGATCTGTCAAGAGATAAATTATTCTCCTGTTTTCGGACTTTTTCTTTTGCTGGAATCTGCGCTGTCTTTTTCTGTCTGACCGGAATCCTCCGTCAGGCTGCGTTCGTTCTTTCGGATGCTTATGGTTTCTTGTCCGGTCATACTTTCATCGGAATTTTTCTCTTTCTTTCCACTCGTTTCCGCCTGTGGATCTTTGTCGCTTTCCCCAGTAGCGCCGGTTTGTCCGTTACCGCTTTCATTGCTGTTTTCAGTGTTGTTTTCAGTGTTATTTCCAATTCCAGTGTTTTCCGGTGTCTCTGGATCGTCATTTTTTCCAGCGTTTTCTTCTTTCTTATCATCCGTCTGCTGATTCTTGGAATCAATGACAACTACATAATCAGATGCATGGGAGAAGGAAAGGCTTGTGGTTCCGTCTTCTCCGATTTGCCCGGCATTCATGAACTTCAGTTTTCCATCGCTGTCATAGTAATACAAACTTCCAGTGCCGCCGCTGTTGATGCTGCCCAGATTCAGGATCAGATCTGCCCGGAACCCAAAATCACCGTTATGGGTTAAGGAAAGCTGTGTGGTAGGCTTCCCTTCTGCAATAGAGGCCACAAGGCTTGAGGGCACCACATCTGTTCCAATTTTCACTTCCAGATCAATATCTGTCAAATTTGACGCAAACACTTCATCGCCGCCGATGGACCAGCTGTATCCGTCCAGTTCCAGAACTATATCTACCGGTTTTCCCTGAATGGCTTCCAGAACCTCTTTGGGCACCACGGTGGCTTTCTTCATGTCAATTGCGATCACTTCCCCTGCTTGGGCATTTTCAACTTTTTCAATGATTTCTGCAATCTCATCTTCGGAAAGTTTCTCCTTTGCTGGTTCTTCCGGTTCATTGCCTTTTAACCTGGCGTCCGCTGCAAGAAGCTCCCGATCTTCTGTAACCACAATCGTTTCCCCTCTCTCGAAACCTTCCCAGAGAATCTCTTCATATTTCTCATTTTCCGTCGGCAGCGTATAATTGGCGCCTTGATTCACAATCACATACTGGCAGGTATCATCCGGGTACTTCAAGGTTACCACGCAGTTACTGTATAACGCCTCAAAATTTATTTTCTTATATTTTCCCAAATCCAGCTGGATAGCGCCCGTCCACTCAGACAATCTTAACCCATCCAAATGTTCCGCATCCTTAAAAGCGTCTGCGGCAGCTCCCTGAAGCTCTGCATCAGAAAGCTCTTCCCCATCTATCATCATCATTTTGCTGCCGCAGGCGGTTTTTCCATCTTTTCCCCGGTAAGAATAATGTACTTCAGCCGTCGTCTTGCCCTGATATACAGCCGCAGCGTCTATGCCCGTCATCGGCTGAGAGAAGGTTTCCTCTGTGCCATCGGCTGTAAGAACCCAGCCTTCCCAGCCCATTCCCTGCACTTCTTCCGGTTCTTCCAACTGAGCCAATGCATCGCTGACTCTGGTTCCTTCCAGATAAGATTTGGTGATAACATTGGTTCTTTCCCTGCCGTTTTGATCCAGATACTTTACGTTCCAGGCCACCTGGCAGTTGTTATATACCGCCTTTGCAGACAGATATGCCATTTCTCCTACAGCTATGGTTCCATCATATCCATCCTGAAGCTGAAAGCCTGCAAAATCTTCTGTTTTAGCGTCTTCCGGCAATTCCAGAACGTCCATTACTTCCTGGTATGTCATTTCCTTATCTACAAATATCGGAAGCAGGATCTCTTTCACGCCGCTTTCCTCTGACATATAAGTCAGGCTTACATTGGCGCATCCCTTATCATAGCTGGCGTAAAAATAACAGCTCATATCCTCTGTACTGTTAAATAACAGTTCCGTATCCCCATTTACTTCCCATTCATGCCATTCATATTTCCAGGTTGTCTCAACTCCGTCAATAGGTTCCGGAAAAATGCCAAGTTCATTCAGGGTGGCTCTTCTTCCCACATTTTCTACCATTGTGGAGGAAATCAGAGAGTTAGGCTGATAACTGCCATCCTGTGACTTTGCATACCCATAGAAATGGAATGTCACATTCTTAAAATCTTCCCGATAGGTATTTTTAGATTTTACTTTATAATACCAGGGATAGGTATATTCCCAGTCTGACTGATAGCTGGAGAAATCCGCCCCATGCCCCAGCGTGTCTTTCAGTTCCAGGCTTGTAAGGGTCCACTCACAGGGATAGGTATCCTCTGTAATGGAAATCCTTCCGGTATATTCCTGTGTCTCCGGATTGTAGTTCAAAGCGACACGTTCCAAAGCAGACACATTGGTTACCTGAGGACGAAAATATACCACTCCCGAAGGGGAAGGATTCTTCTCCTTTACTTTAATGCGGATATTAACAGTTTCCCCAGGACTGACCCATTGGCCGTTTTTGTCTATGGCAACGCTCTCAATCAGCGGGCCTTCCGCGTCATACCCATAGGGATCCACCGTAAAATACCAGGGGCCTTCCGCCAGAGCCTCTTCGCACTCTGACAGATATGTGTAATTGTAGTTTGTATCCCAGAGGGTAAGCTCTGCAAGCTCCCATTTTACAGGCTGGATAGATTCATTAATGTCTATCCTCCCTACATACTTATGGGTTTCGCTGCTGTAATTCAAACGAGTATAAAGGGATGATATATAGCCAAGGTTATCCTCAGGGTCAAAACGCACCTCTGCATAACGGGCAGGATTACGCTCCTCTACTTCCACCTCTATGGAAACGCTGTTTCCTGCCCCCACTAACTGACCGTTTTTATCCAGCCGGATACTCTTAATCACAGGCCCTGTCCTGTCATAAGTATCCTGCGATACAAAATAATGCCTGGAAGCATTGGGATGTTCCGCCTCAAAATTCCCCAAAAATGCATAATTCCCATAAGTATCTTTGACCGATAAGGAAGTCAGCTTCCATTCGCCCGGATAGGTGGATTCTGTAATTTTGATGTTCCCTTCATATTCCTCTGTTTCTGTATTGTATCGGAGACTGACAGATACACTGTCTGCCATACCAGGTTCCTGCAGGCTGAAATATGCGCTTGCCCAGTCGTGGGGATGCGCTTCTTGCACCTTCACCTTCATCTCAACGGTATCCCCTGCCTGAACCGTCCGCCCGTTTTCGCCGATATCAATGCTCTCAATCACAGGTTTGGTTTCGTCATATTCCTGATCCACAATAAAATTCAATTCTGCAGAGGGCCCAATTTCTTCCGGATTAAAATGCAGGATTTTTCCAGAACCTGTATGTATGCGAATATAATTCAATTCCCATTCTCCGGGATAAGTCAGCTCTGTAATCCGATAGATGCCCGATATTTTTTGGTTTTCTTTGTCATAGAAACCAATAATATCCTGTTCACGAGATTTATTTTTACATGTTATATGCATCACGATGTAAGTGATTGTTTCATTCTCGCACTGGACGTCTGCCGTATAGGTTACGCTGTCTCCCGACTTCAGCGTCTCCCTCTCTCCTTGTATGTTTTTCTCCATTTGCAGGCCTGAGAGCGCTACAGTTCTTTCTACCTCCTTATTCTTTCTGGTAAACGTATAGCGCTCCTGCCCGTACTCATCATATACATTCCAGTTGGCGTAATTGCTTTTCGCATCCTCTACATAAATGCGTGTAATACAATAACGGCCTTCTTCCAGCTGACTGCAGGGTATTTCTGCCGTGTACCGATTTCCTTCGCCGGTTTCTTCAAATGTCAGATTTCTGCCGCGGTAAGTGCTGTAACAGTACAATTCCACAGAAACAAGCTGAATATCGCTGTCTGCATCATACATCCACAGGTTAAAATGGACAGTATCATCTTCCTCTAAAATCTCTCCGTTTTCAACCACTTCAAAATTCTCAATCACCGGCCGGTTAATATCATAAGAATCGTCGCGGGGTATCACGGAATCCTCTTCCGGTTTCTGCTCATACTCCGGAGTTTCTGATGCATCTTCAGTTTCAGACATTTTCTGCTGTTCTGTATCTTCTGCTGCCGCATTTTCAGTTTCAGACATTTTCCGCTGTTCTGTATCTTCTGCTGCCGCATTTTCAGTTTCAGACCCTTTCTGCTGTTCTGTATCTTCTGCTGCCGCATCTTCACTATTCTGGCTTTCTGCTGCCGTCCCCTGCATTGGAACCACTGCTGCCATTGTCATAGATATTGCCAGTAAAATCCCTAATAATTTTCTGCCTGATTTCTTCATTGATATACCTCCTCAGTAAATTTCCGCGAAACTGCTTCGCCTCAATTCTTCCTGTCCTCATGCAGCTTTTCCCTCTTCTTTAAACTGCATCATCTGTCAGCACCGCTTCAATCAGAAGACGTCTGTCATCCCTTCCGCTATAACAGGTAGACAGCGTAAGAATCCTGTTCTCTTGTGAAACATCCGTTCCTTCCCGGAAATTTCCTGTAGAGTTTTCCACATCTTCCAAATACTTCTGAACCTGAGCGCTGTCGCTGAATTCATACTCATAGGGAATCAGTGCATCGGAAAAATCCACCGCTGCAAAGATTTCATAAGTAAGGGTGCCGTCTGGCGTGTAAACCATGATCTGATGGTTTTTTTCAAAAAAATCACTGTCTTCAAATTCATGAAGACTGGTAAACATCTTTCCGTTTTTCATATTATGCCCATAAAGAACTGTAACAGAATCCATAAAATCCTTCTGATTGACCGGCTGGCTGTAAATAGCCCCAGGAAGCCCTTCTTCTAAATCCACCGTATGATTCAGATAATAATTATCATAAGGATCTTCTGCATCGCTTTTCTGGAGAACCGGATAGTCTATACTGGTTCCCGGAACGGTGATCCAGGCATAAATATCCGGATTCCACTCCTGCAACATCTCAAAATCAATCGTTACATTGCCGGATTCATCCGTGTGCTTTACGCTGTCAGCAGCTGTTTCCAAGGATAATTCCACAGAAGCTGCGGCATCCCCGGAAAAACTCACATTCCCTGTGCGAAAGCTTACCAAAGAAACCGCTGCGCCGAATACTACAATGAAAAGAACGGATAAAATACTCTTTTTTTCGAATTTCATACCTCTTTACTCCCCTGTCTTTGGACTTTTTCTCTGGTTTGTATCATTTTTCCCGGTTTCTCCGGAATCTGCCGTTATGCTATTTTGATTTTTTCTGATACTTATTGTGTCATTATCCGGAACTTTAGTTGTATTCTTAGTTGTATTCATATCTGTATTCTTTTCCTGTTCTCCTTCCGGATTCTTTGTCTCAGAAACTTCTTTGTCTTCCTCCTTCTCTTCCGTCTCTGCTTTGGGATCAATTACAATAACATAATCTGACGCATGAGAAAATGAGAGACTTGCAGTTCCGTCTGCCCCTATCTGCCCGGCATTTCGAAAGATCAGTTTTCCGCTGCTGTCATAATAGTACAAATTCCCGGTACCACCGCTGTTCTCACTGCCCAGATTCAGCGTAAGATCTGCGCGGAATCCAAATTCTCCATTATGGGTAAGAGAAAGCTGAGTTACCGGCTTTCCTTCTGCAATAGAGGATACAAGACTGGAAGGCACTGCGTTGGTTCCAATTTTCACCTCCAAATCAATATCTTTTAATTCTGTTGCCAACACTTCCGTACCGCCAATAGACCAGCTGTATTCTCCCATATCCAAAACAATATCCAACGGCTTTCCCTGAATTGCAGCCAGAACTTCTTTCGGCACCACAGTAGCTTTTTTCATGTCAATTTTAATCCTGCTTCCTGCCGGAGCGCTTTCAATCTCTGTCAGAATTTTTGCAATCTCTTCTTCCGGAAGCTTCTCTCCAGCGGGTTCTTCTGTTGCGCCGTCCTTCCTCTTATACTCTGAAGCAAGAAACTCCCTGTCTTCCGTAATCACTACGGCTTCTCCCTTTTGATAGCCTTCCCAGAGAATATCTTTGTATTTATCATTTTCTTCAGGCAGTAAAAATTCCGAGTTTTTATCCACAACAACGTACTGACAGACGTCATCCGGATATTTCAGGATTACCACACAGTTGGAATATAATGCCTGGAACTGTACTTTTTTATACCTTTCCTGATTGATCTCCATACTGCATGTCCATTCCGACAGGATTAAGCCTGGAAAATGCTCCGCAGCCTTGAATGCTTCGGATGCTTCTCCCTGAATCTGTGTATCTGTAAGGTTTTCTCCATCCAAAAGCATCATTCTGCTGCCGCAGGTTATCTTACCGTCTTCTCCCCGGTAAGTGTAAGATGCGTCTGCCGTTGTCTTTCCCTGATATACTGCAACCACATCCAAGCTTGTCATAGGCTGGGTAAAGGTATCGTCCATACCAGAATTTGTCAGAACCCAGCCTGCAAACTCCAGGCCATTTTCCGTTTCCGGCTCCTCCAGTTCTGCCAAAGCATCCCGTACCTTTGTCCCTTCCAGATATGATTGATTGATTACTTTGGATATTTCTTTCCCGTCCGCGTCCAGATATCTTGCATTCCAGGCCGCCTGGCAATTTTTATACTTTGCCTCTGCATAGATATAAGCACAATCTCCTATCATGGTACTTTCATTGTGATAATCATCGCTGTAAGTTAGCCTGAATCCGGCAAAATCTTGTGTTCTGGCATCTTCCGGCAATTCCAGAAGCTCCAGTATGTTCTGATAGGTTGCCTCCTTATCCGTAAATTTCGGGAGGTATACTTCCTTTATGCCGCTGTTTTCTGTCATATAGGTAAGCCTTATATTGGCACATCCCTGGTCATAGCTGGCATAAAAATCCCATGTCATATCCGCTGAACTGTTAAAGAGTAATCGCGTATCCTCGTCTGCTTCCAATCCACGCCAGCCATAAGTCCAGGCTGCAGAAACTCCTTCCATCGGCTGAGGAAAAGACACTCCCAGTTCCTTTAAGGAAGCTCTGCGCCCTACGTTTTCTACTGTCTGACTGGAAATCATGGATATAGGTGAAATGCCCAACTTTATCACTTACGCTCACATTTGTCAGCGCCCACTCACAGGGATACATATCTTCTGTAACAGTGATGCTCCCTGTATACGCTCCGGCAGATGCATGAAACTCCAGATTCACATAAGCTGACGCTGATACATTCTCCACCTGAGGATAAAACCATGCGGATGCATTTTCCGAAGGATGCTCCTCTTTTACTTTCACTGTCAAAGTAACCACATCCCCGGCCCGTAAGATCTCCCCGTTCTTATCGATAGAAATATCTTCAATCACTGGTTTCTCAGTATCAAAATCCGCCTGTACTACTGTAAAACTCAGGTTTGCATCCGTTTCTGTCTGATTGGGATAAAAATAATAACATTTATCAGACTCTGTATACACATAAATCTGTTCCAATCTCCACTCGGCAGGATACGTTTCCTCTGTTACAGTATAAGTGCCTGTCAGCGTCTGCGTTTCAGCACTATAAACTGCGCTGATGGATTCTGAACCATAATAGCCGTCTGTATTTGCGTACAGATAGAGCACAATATTTCTTATAGTTTCCTCCTTACAGGTTACATCAGCCGTATAAGTTACCATATCTCCTGCTCTTAATTTGCCGTCTTCATTCGCCGGATTTGCCTGCATCCTGAAATTGGAAACCAATACATTTTCATCTATGTTTACCTCCGCATCCAAGGTGAACTGATATTTGTACTGCCCGTTCTCATCCCATGTCTTCCAATTCACATAATTGTTCGCTTTATCCTCTGCATAAATGCCGGAAATGTAAAAATTTCTGCCTTTCAGGCTACTGCAGGAAATGGTTCCGGCATACAGATTTCCTTCTCCGCTTTTTTCCAGGGTTACGGATGCTCCGCTTCCCTGGGCGTCACTGCAGGATACAGAAACAACAATCGACTGAATCTCACCATCTGCATCGTAGGCCGACACGGTAAAATGAAGGATATCATTTACTGTTAATGCATCTCCGTTTTCCTCAAATTCAAAGTTCTCAATAACCGGCGGGTAAATATCATAAGAATCTGCCTGAGGAAGGATATCTTCGCTGCCTCCTGGAAGCATAAATGTCCTTCCTTCCGCTTCTTCTGTAAAAGGCAGTTCATGACCTGCAGGATTTTCCAATCCCCCGCCCTGAGCCTCTGGCAGCTGTTCTGTTTCCGGTATCTGATCCTGCTCCGATGAATCCCGCTTTCTGCTCAGTTCTTCCGTTACTGCATCTTCAGAAAGAAACGCTTTCTCCTTTTCCGCCTCTCCTTCTGAATGTGCCTTCACCTTTTCTGCAGCTTCACGTTCCAAGGCATTATTCTCCGCTGCCATGCCCTGCTGGGGAAAGACTGCTGTAACGAACATAATTACCGCCAATAAAATTCCTGTAAATTTTCTCACTGATTTTCTCATCAATTATACCTCCCAAAATAAAAATGAATTACTGTAAATGATTTAAAACAGCATACAATCTTTCATTTAATACGATATCTCCCCCTTCCTCAAAACAACAGTACCTTTGACCTATATAGTTCATATTATACATTTTTTCGCAAAAAATCGGAAGAATTTTCCTGTAAATTTTTATTTTTTTTCGAGAAATTATAAATTTTCGTCACTGTGCACAATAATCATGCTGTTTTCCGACCGTCTTTTGATAAAAAAGTGTCTTCGACACTTCAGCCCCCTAGCCCCCATTCATGGGGGAATTA
>NZ_SRYA01000140.1 GCF_004793545.1 Petralouisia muris
TTGAACGGGAAACCTTTAAACGCATAAGAAACAACTCCAATCTCTTTATATTTTAACACATCACGTAAAATCACGCAATATATATAGGTAAAATTTGACAAAAAAATACAGGCTTTATAAGGCCTGAAGGATGTTTGGCTTTATTCAACTGTCAAATTCCCGACCTTTCTGGTAGTTCGTGTCAGGGAAGATTTGTCTATGCCTGTAGAATGTTGAAATTATTGATAAAATATTTTTGCCAAATATTTACAAAATGGGACAAAAGAGTTATAATAATAATACATTATATCATACCAAGA
Source organism: Petralouisia muris (assembly GCF_004793545.1). Taxonomy (GTDB): domain Bacteria; phylum Bacillota; class Clostridia; order Lachnospirales; family Lachnospiraceae; genus Petralouisia; species Petralouisia muris. The sequence continues at coordinate 300 of NZ_SRYA01000140.1, forward strand.
GATAATGTGGTTACTACAATAAGGTAGAATACCAAAAAGCTCTAATCCCATTCTTCGGAATGGGATTATCTTTTATCTGCACATGGCTGGAAAGGCAATGATTTTGCAGCATGCATTCCGTACAGGTTGTTTGCATCAGGAAGGAAGGGAGCATTCGAACTGCGTTTGAGGCTTGTATGAAGCGCAGGATGATTTTATCAGAAAGGGGAAAGGTATGGCGTTGAATTACAGAATAGGATTGGATATAGGAATTGCATCGGTTGGATGGGCAGTATTGGAAAACAATAGTAAAGATGAACCTATTCGGATTGTTGATTTAGGGGTAAGGCTATTTGAAGCGGCAGAAGTGCCAAAAACAGGAGCAGCCCTGGCAGAACCGAGAAGAAACGCAAGAACTGCAAGGAGAAGGCTGCGCCGCAGAAAGCATCGGCTGGAGCGAATTAAATGGCTTCTGCAGGAAAGCGATATGATCCAGATGGATAAATTTATGGAGCGGTATCATTCAGCCGGATTGCCGGATGTTTATCAGTTACGGTATGAAGCGCTGGAACGGAAATTAAAGGACGAAGAATTTGCACAGATATTGCTGCACATTGCAAAGCACAGAGGATTTCGTTCCACCAGAAAGGCGGAGCTGAAGGACAAGGAGACAGGAGCAGTCCTGTCAGCGACAGAAGAAAATAAAAAATTGATGGAAGAACATGGCTACCGGACTGTGGGTGAAATGATATGTAAAGATGAAAAATTTAAAACAGCATGTTCTTGGAATGAGAGAGGATATATTCTGACGCCCCGTAACAAGCAGGGAGACTATAAGCATACCATATACCGGAAAATGTTAGAAGAGGAAGTTCGGATTATTTTCAATTATCAGAGAGAGTTTGGAAATCAGAAAGCAACGGAAGAATTGGAAGATAATTATCTCTCTATTATGACAAGCCAGCGTTCTTTTGACATGGGCCCCGGACGGCAGCCGGACGGAACGGCAAGTCCTTATGCGATGGAAGGGTTTGGAGACAGAGTAGGGTTATGCGCCTTAGAGCCGAAAGAAAATCAGGAACCAAGAGGAGCCAAGGCAGCGTATTCTTCGGAAATGTTTGTGGCTTTGCAAAAAATCAGTCATATTCGGATTATAGAGCAGGACGGCTCCGGCAGGAATTTAACAGAAGAAGAACGTCAGAAATTGATAGACTTGCTGTATAAGAAAAAAGAAGTAAAATATGCTGATGTCCGTAAAGCTCTGGGACTTGAATCAAAGTACAAATTTAATACCTTAAATTACAGCAGTAAGAAGAAAGCGGAACTTAATGACGAAGAAAGAATAAAGGAGTCGGAAAAAACTAAATTTGCTGAATTGCGCTGGTATCATGAATATAAAAAAAGAATGGGTGCTATCCTGGAAAAAATGTCCCGGCAGGAACAGAGTGATCTTCTGGATGAGGTTGGCACAGCGCTCACTTTATATAAAAACGACGATACCCGTACCCGGGAATTAGAGAAACTGAATCTGGATTCGGAGACTATTGAGAAATTATTGGAGTTAACCCCGAAAGGATTTCAGCATGTATCACTGAAGGCTATGAGAAAGCTGATGCCGTATCTTAAGGAAGGGCTTACTTATGATAAAGCATGCGATAAGGCCGGATATAATTTTAAAGGCAATGAGAGAGCTGAGAAATCAAAGTTGTTAAAAGGAAAAGAGATTACGGATATCATCAATGAAATCACAAATCCAGTGGTGAAACGTTCCGTAGCCCAAACGGTGAAAGTAATAAATGCCATTATTCAGAAATATGGAAGCCCTCAGGCAATCAATATAGAATTAGCTCGTGAGATGGCTAAAAACTTTGAAGAACGCAAAAAGATGGCGTCGCAGATGAAAGATCGGCAGTCAGAGAATGAGAAAGCAAAAAAGGAAATTCAGGAGTGGGGAGTTATTTCGCCGTCCGGGAAGGATATTTTGAAATACCGTCTGTGGCAGGATCAAGATGGATATTGTCTTTACTCCGGAAAGAAAATTCCATTGCAAAAATTATTTACAGGAGATTATGATATTGATCATATTCTTCCTTACAGCATTACTTTTGATGACAGTTACCGTAATAAAGTACTGGTGACTGCAGAAGAAAACCGCCAAAAAGGAAACCGGATTCCCTATGAGTATTTTGGAGAGAGCGAGCCAAAGCGTTGGAAGGAATTCGAAGGACGGGTTAGTTCACTGGTAAGAGATTATCGGAAACAGCAGAACTTATTAAAACGGGAATTTACGGTGGAGGAACAAAAAGAGTTTCGCGAGAGGAATTTGAATGACACCAAGTATATTACTCGTGTGGTGTATAATATGATTCGTGAGAATTTGGAACTTGCGCCTTATAGCCGTCCTGAAAAGAAAAAGCAGGTATTTGCAGTAAATGGCGCTATCACGGCCTATCTCCGAAAACGCTGGGGATTGTCCGCAAAGGATCGTTCCATTGACACTCATCATGCAAGAGATGCAGTGGTGATTGCCTGCTGTACCGATGGCATGATACAGAAGATTTCCAGAAACATTCAAGGGCGGGAATTGCAGTATACCAGGAAATATGTGGCGGTAGATGTGGAAACGGGTGAACTGATTTCCAGAGATGACTTTACAAAGGAACAGTGGGATGAGGAATTTGGCGTACATGTTCCACGTCCTTGGGATTATTTTACAAAAGAGCTGGAGATTCGGATGGGAGAGGATCCCAGAGGTTTTATTGAAACCCATGCTGACGTTGCCAGAAGCCTGGATTATCCGGAGTGGTACTATGAAGAAAATATCATTCGTCCTATTTTTGTATCCAGAATGCCTAACCGGAAGGTGACAGGTGCAGCCCATGCCGATACGGTGCGAAGTCCGAGAGATTATCCGAAAACAGGCTGTGTATTGACAAAAACAGCCCTCACAGATCTGAAACTGGATAAAAAGACAGGAGAAATTGCAAATTATTATAATCCAGAAAGTGATAAACTACTGTATCAGGCTTTGAAAAAGCAGCTTTTATTGCACAGCGGGGATGCGAAAAAAGCTTTTGAAGAACCATTTTATAAACCGAAAGCAGACGGCAGCAAAGGAAATTTGGTTCGGAAGGTTAAGACCTACGATAAGCTGACATTGGGCGTGCCTGTGAATTCAGGAGAAGGAATCGCTGCAAATGCCAATGGTTCTATGGTTCGTGTAGATGTGTTTTGTGTGGACGAAAAGTATTATTTTGTGCCCGTTTATATTGCAGATGTGGTGAAGAAAAGGCTGCCGATGAAGGCTGTAACCGTAGGGAAACCTTTTCAACAATGGAAAGAGATGGAGGATAAAGATTTTCTGTTTAGCCTGTATTCCAGAGATTTGATTTCTTTTAAATCTAAGAATGGAAAGAAGGTAGCATGCGTGGACGGGACATCAAAAGTTATTAATGAGGAGATTGTTTATTACTATGGGGCTAACATATCAACTGCAAGTTTTAATGGACAAGCCCATGATGGAAGCTTTGAATATGATGGTCTAGGAATTCAGAAGCTTAAGTATATAAAAAATATCAGGTGGATATTCTGGGGAATGTGTCAGAAGTAAAATGTGAAAAACGTATGGGATTTCATTAAATCCCTTATGGAAGGATTTTGGAGAACTGCTGTATTCGAGAAAAGAAGCAAGGATTAATAATATTGTAATTCAGTGAACAGTCATTATTTTGCATTAGATAATTCTACAATGAGATAAAAGATTGTAAAAAATTTTCAGAAAAGGAAGGATAGATGGGATATCGTAATATTAAAATTGAGGGAAATCGGAAATTACACATAGAGAATCAGCAGTTGGTGATTGAAAGTGGAACAGAAGTCAAAATTCCCTTAGAAGATATTAATTCTGTTTTGATAGAAAATCAAGCTGTGACAGTTTCCGCCTATATGCTTCAGAAATTTGCAGACCTGGGAATTGCATTGTATGTTTGTAATGAGAAACATTTGCCGAATGGAGTGCTGCTTCCTATGGTAAGACATAGCCGTCATTATAAGATTCTGAAATGCCAGATGGAGGCTGGAAAGCCGTTGCAGAAGCGATTGTGGCAGCAAATTATTATACAAAAAATTATGAATCAATCTCTATGCCTGGAATTCAGCAAAAAAGAGGGGGCAGGGGAACTTCGGAGAATGTGCAGGGAAGTTCAGTCAGGCGATAAAACACATGTTGAGGCAAAAGCGGCATCTTTCTATTTCCGAAAACTGTATGGTATGAATTTTACCAGAGGAGATGACCATATTATCAATGCTGCCTTAAATTATGGGTATGCTATCCTAAGAGGTATGATAGCGCGTAGTATTGTATGTTATGGGATGGAGCCGTCCATTGGAATATTTCATCGAAGTGAATTGAATAGCTTTAATCTGGCAGATGATGTTATTGAACCATTCCGCCCGATTGTTGATTTGTATGTGGCTTTAAAATTTGATATTTCCCAGACAGAATGTGTATTAACTCCGGAAATCAAACGTGGGTTGTACGGAGTTGTAAACTATGAAATGTTGATAAAAGGAGAAAAACGAATTCTGAACAACTGTATAGATAGTATGGTAGTAAGTTATAGCAGTGCATTGCAAGAAAAATGTGAAACGTTAAATTTACCGGAACTGATGCGGTTGCAGGAACACAGTTATGAATAAATTTATGAGAATGATAGTATTTTTTGATTTGCCAGTAGTGACTGCAAAAGAAAGGAAAGCAGCCGCCAAATTTCGGAGTTTTTTGTTGAAAGATGGGTATCATATGATGCAGTTTTCAGTATACACCAGAATTTGCAATGGAACAGATGCGGTAGAAAAACACGAGGCCAGATTAAATTTAAATCTTCCGTCGAAAGGCTCTGTGCGTTTGTTAACAATAACAGAGAAACAATATGAATCTATACGTATATTGGTAGGAGAAAAAACTTTTGATGATACGGGAGAGTCAGTAGAGTTATTGAATATTTTTTAGAAAAAGGGTGAAATATCTTATATTAAAAAAAGAATTTTAAGTTTTTTAAATGGAATTTTTTAAATGGAAAAATCCCGTATAACTGTTGAAGTTATGCGGGATTTCTGTTCCCTATTATACCATACCAAGAAATAATTGGGAACTACAACCTTCCACAACGCTACCTCCTATGGTTTATAATTATACCATACCAAGAAATAATTGGGAACTACAACTAATCTCCATAACCTGTTTAATCAGATGTTATTATACCATACCAAGAAATAATTGGGAACTACAACCTGAGGAAGATGCGTTTAATTATGCATTGATTATACCATACCAAGAAATAATTGGGAACTACAACTGGTATAATGTGGTTATTAATACATATAAGATTATACCATACCAAGAAATAATTGGGAACTACAACGTCAAATCATCAGCCACGATGCAGGGGACAATTATACCATACCAAGAAATAATTGGGAACTACAACAGTGCGCTTTCATTGGTATCAAGCCACTTCATTATACCATACCAAGAAATAATTGGGAACTACAACGCTCCATTCCCTTATATCTTTAATTATTGATTATACCATACCAAGAAATAATTGGGAACTACAACGGAAAGCAGGCGATTGATACAGCAAGCGATATTATACCATACCAAGAAATAATTGGGAACTACAACATCATGCCCAAGGGAATTCAGCCGTTTCTGATTATACCATACCAAGAAATAATTGGGAACTACAACTGTGTCAGTCCGGCCGATATACGATTATCATTATACCATACCAAGAAATAATTGGGAACTACAACTATTGCGGGGCAAGCACTGGCTTGCTCCCTATTATACCATACCAAGAAATAATTGGGAACTACAACCAGCGGCCGACATCTATTCAGGAGTACACTATTATACCATACCAAGAAATAATTGGGAACTACAACTTTTACAATCCGCATACAATCCATATCTATATTATACCCTGGTTTTTAACAGTTCCATAATGCAAAAAGTATCTGCAGGTCTTATAAAACCTGTA
>NZ_SRYA01000141.1 GCF_004793545.1 Petralouisia muris
TCTATCATACAGGTTTGCTCCAGTTTTGTATAGGTACCCACTATCTACCGTTTACCTATTATGCACGGTACGTACGTTTTACCGTTTACACCACTTACACTTTAACGAACCATTATTATCTTTCCTCATAAAAAAGTGGAGATAGATTTCACTCCCTATCTCCGCTTTTTCTTTCAAATTTGTATTTTATAATTCCCATATACTGAGAAAACAAAACTTGCAAAACGGTTAATGATATTAAAGAAACTATATCTCTCATTCTAACAAGTGTGCAAACTGCTGAAAATAAAATTATAATAATTAAAATATTCCTCGTAACCTTTTTACAATGCCTTTTTTCATTATCCTCTAATTCTCTGTTAATACTTTCAACGGGAGCTTCTTTCAGTATAAGAATCGCTCCGCTTAAAATTATAACCCACGCGACAGGAAATGAAAATATATATTTTTTATTGAAAAGTAATACCATTATTTGTACAGTAACTGAACATAAAAAGCATCTAAAAAAAGTATTTAAATGTATTCCACCAGCATAACTCCGTAATAGTATGAAGATTACAATAAATACTATAAATTCCGGAATCATATGTAAGTATATAGAAATCCCACAGCAAACCACCATGCAACTCAGCATTTCTAACCCGATTTGAAATCCATATTGGTATACTTCATACCATTCATCAGAAATTGCACCAGTCTTAATAATGTAACAAGTTATTTTCTCTGATAAGTATCTCATTTTTTTCTATTCTTTAATATTTTTAGTGCTTCTGGCATTTTCGGTTGATGATAAATAAATGCACAAGCCGAATCTGCAGAAATCTTTCCTAACTTTAAAGATAAAGCAGCTAATGCTCTTCCTGATTTAAATTTGATATTTTGGCACTTCATAGCAACCCCTCCTTTTTTTCATATTTTATCAAAAAAACTACTATTTTTTTTACTCATGTAATAAAAACGAGTATTTATGTAATTTTTCCTGAATATCATATTATTCATATTTATTTCCATACAACACCACCCTAATAAGAAAGCGTTTTGGCACACTATCGTCAATAAACATCATTCCTTTATATTTTCTTATTGCTCTATCTACAGAGACTAAACCAATTCCATGATTAACATCATCTTCCTTGGTAGTTAATATCCTTTTTTCATTTAACTTCTTCAACTTTCCCTTGTAGTTATTTTCTAATGCTATTAAAAGATTATCTTTATCATACTTCATTTTAAGTCTGATATATTTTTTCCCCTCAGCTTTACTAGCTCCTTCTACTGCATTTTCTAATAAATTTCCTAAAACTAGACTTATATCCGCCCTTTTAAATGGCATTTCCATCGGAATGCACACATTTGTTTCAAACTCTATTTCTTGACTCTCTGCCACTCTATTCCAGTACTCAACTAATGAATCAACCACCACATGTCCACTATTTACAATAGTCGACAAACTCAAATTTCCTTCGTCTATTATTTCATTGATGAATTTTTTAAGTTCTGCATATTCTCTTTTCTCAACATAGCCAATAATAGATATAAAGTGATTTTTCATATTATGCTTTACTTCCCTTACTCGCAACATAGAAACTTCCGTTTCTTCCTGATGCCGTTCACATAATTCTAACTGACGTTCATAAAGCAAATTCATCTTTTTGACATACAAAATGTCTGCAAATTCTATATAGACATAAAAAATCAACACATTTATAAAAAGTAGCACAAAAACTGCAATAAAAGAATATATTTTCGCAAGCTTATCGCTTATATTATAAGCCAGCATAAATACCACACTCATGATATATATGCTTCCTACTGGAATTAGAACGAGCAAAAAACTATTTTTATCTGAAAGTTCTATAACTTTCTCATTTTTAAACACTTTCTTCAAAGCTAAAATCACTGTCATAAGTAAAACTTTTGAAACAAAAGAGCCAAATAATTGCGAATGTGCTAGCGCAGCAGAATAGAGCAGTAATAAATTATGTATTAACATTTCTGATAACATCCAAATAGCATCAAAAACGATACAAAAGAAACACTTCTTCCAAAATTTTCCCTCAAACATAATGGTAACAATAAATAATGTAATGCCTATTGTCACCCCGATATTATAGATTGCTGCTACTGAAAAACTTATAAAATTAAGTATTTCCACTTGCCAAATCACAAATACTGTAACACCGATAGCTATGTAGCTTCTCTTTTTCTTACATATGAAAAATAAATTAAAATACTCAAAAAATAAATATATAGTAAATATTATAAGTAAAGAGTCAAGCCCTAATGCCAACCATCTATTTTCCAACATAGAATATATCCTCCATAGCACAGTACGATTCGCTGATCTTTTTTCTTCTCTCCTCACTAATGGATATCCGTTTCCCATTATTCAGTATGAGAAAGTCATAACTCAAGCCATCTATGTGTCTATAGTTTACTAAAAAGGATTGGTGTACACGCAAAAAAGATATCTTACTACTTTTCAAACTTTCTTCAATATCGTTGAGTTTGCCATATAGTTCAAATGTTTCTGTTGCCGTTATTACTCGTATCTTTCGTTTATTACTTTCAAAATATAGGATATCTTGAAGCGGAATCTTATGGCTAATTCTTTGATAATTATACCGGAAATAACATTCCTCATTGTTTATATCTTCACATGCTGACCGAAAACAAGCTTCCAGTCTTTTCTCATTTACCGGCTTAACTAAAAATTGAAATGGTCTAACTTCAAAAGAATCATTCATATAACATTCATAACTTGTAACGTAAATAATCAATACTCTTTTATCTGTTTTCCTAATTCTTTTTGCTATACTAATTCCATCTTCATGTCCTATCTCTATATCTAAAAATATAATATCAAAATACTCTCCGTTCTCTATTAACTCAACCAGTTGTTTTCCATTCCAAAAAACTTCCGTTTCCAGTTGAATAAAATTTTTCTTTGCAATATTCTGTATTATACTTTCTATTTTTCCCGTTATTGCAAGGTCATCATCACAGATTGCTACATTAATCATTTTGTCCCACCTTCCTCTTTTCTTCATTCTTTCTAACCTAAAATCCCGCAATCAATTATACATATGCTAGCCGATGTTAAGTTTAAAAAGCTCCATGATTTCTTTTTGAAAAGCTGTTATCGTTGTATAAATTTGCTTACGTTTTCCTTCAACAGAAACCACCCTCAGGGATTTCATCTCATCTATAACTTCCTGCATATTGTGGCTCTTGAACCATCCGGCTGCATTCATGACGTTTTTGACCTGGGAAGATAGTATCAAGGCAATATACTGGATAAACAGCCGTCCATCCATCGCCGCAGAAGAATGGATACGCAGCCTTTTCATATCCAGATCATTTTTTAGGTCATCAAAATGTTTTTCTATTGTATCCTTCATCCGGTATACTTCAAGCGCTTCCTCTGGATCTTTGATATCATTTGTGGCAAGCGCAAACCAGCCGACGCTATTCTTCCTGTAGGCATCTATAGCTTCCTGATTATATTCAACCTTCCTGCCCCTCTTAGGCGTCTCTTTGACTATAAAAAATCTTTCGTAGTCTTTTTGACGCTCTTTTACCGGGCTCCCTGAACATAGTTCCTCATATTCTGTCAGGATCCGATGACTGAACTTTTTCTCATCCAGCGCAGCCCTGACACTATCAAAATAAGTATGAAGGTAGCAGCGGTGCCCTTTCCACTTTATGAGTTCTGTATCCGCATAGAGTTCTTCCCCGAGGACATTACAATAATGGCGGTAAGAGACCATTTCATCATTGCGGTGACGCTCTGCCGCATCCAAAGAAAGGGACGTCGTAAACGGAACGCCAATCAGAAATCTCATGCGCCTTCTGTACATGGCATCCACATTGCCCTCACTGTAAAACCCTTTGTCCATGACCATATGCAGCCTTTTCGCGTCAACAAGGGCAAGCCTTTCCAGACTTTCATCCATTGTGCTGACATCATGGATGCTCCCAGGCATAGCCCTGAAGAATAAGGGAAGATGGCTTGTATGCCCGCTGACCATCAGGAGATTGATCTGTGGAAGTTTTTCCCTGTCCCTGTTATATCCATATGATACAAATTCGTTTATCTCACTGTAGGATGAGGTGCTTGTAATGTCCATACAGTAATGCCTGTCACCGCTGTTATGTTCCAGCCATGCTGAAAAAAGGCCCTGTGTAAGTTCCGGCGTGATCCGTCCCAGCAGCTCGCTAATCCGTTGGTCGGCAAGCATCGCCCCATAAGGTGTAATTGCCTGTTGGGACCATTTTTCGGTTCTGGACAGCGCCTGCCCTTCACTAACAAGGTAATAAGCGCATGTCAGGATGGCGTCCCAGTCATTGGGGAAGACCCTTTTCAGTATATGGTCAAGTCCAATATCTGCACACACTTTATCTAAAAGGGAGGATACGCCACAACTATAAGTGAAGCATTCGGGAGGCTCTTTTTCAGGCTTTGGCGCGGTATTTTTCCGATTACCGCCATGCATACCATTTGGCTGTACTGTTCCGGTTTCTGGGTCAAGATGTCCAATGCACTTACGTTTTGACTTTGGCTTTTTTGATTTTTTATCCCAATAGGAGACATTTTCATAAACGTATGTTTTGCCATTTTTGTGTTTTAGATAAACTAAAGACGCCATGCTGATTTCTCCTAACATATGTATGATTTGCTTCTTTTATTATATCATTTATACATATGTTTGACAAACATGGATTAAATGCTGATTCTATAAGGGTTCTGGGGACTAAGCTTAAAACCTATGTATAACAATTTCGGGAGATTAGGTTCTAATAATCTGCAGAAATGCCCAAACCAACTCCTGATCAAATGTATCTAGTTTCTTATACACTTCGATTAAATCATAGTATTCATCTAGGGTTTCATTAATAGTAATCTGCCTAGATAAATCTCTCTTTATGTCGGATACACCTAATATATAATCAGTTGTCACATTGAAATATGCTGCCAATCGTTTCAACACATCCACCTTTATAATTGTGACATCTTTTTCATATCTACTAAGCATCTGCTGTGTTATTCCTATTTCTGCCGCTAAAATTTCTTGTATCAACCCTCTTTTTTCTCTAAGAATTTTTATACGACTTTCCATATAACCTTACTCCTTAATCAATTCATACTATCATGTTACCCTTTTTGCCCGCACATGATACAAATAATAGGAGTAATGGTTTACGCATTTTATGTTACATATTACACTATTTACAACTATGTCAAAAATGAAATCCATAATTTTCTATAGTGGAGAACTATATATCTATTCCAGTATAATAAAACAATGTTTTTATTTGAAATGATTATTATGATGCGCCACTTTCGACCTACGTTTCTACCCAAAATACTCATGAATGTTTTTTTATAAATTCAACATATATAATTTATAATATGTAATTTGTAACATAATATATAGCTCAATAGTACAGGACCATTGAATCAGACAAAATACAATCATTCTATTTTGTATATTATCAACCAGCAAGAAACAGAATCCATCAGGCACACAACTTCCAAAAATTTAGATCAAACGGCTCAAAATCTCTACTGTTGTTGACCTCATAAATTGACCATATATTGATTCACTTGCCCCTGTCACGGACTTGCTCTGTATAATGACATCATCATACAGAAAGAAAAAGTCCCAGAGAACCTTTCCTGCAAGTTGTGTACTCTGAGACCATCCAAAAACATGATTATCATATCAGATTACACGCTATCTTGCAATGAGAATTCAAATATTTGAGTATTCCAGGTGGTTTTACACCGTAATTCCGGAGAATGGGGTTCTTCCGCACAAGAATATTCAAAATATTTTTTGTTGAGAGCAGTGATACCTGTTCCTGCCCGTGCTGTCAGACTCCCCTTGAACACCGTGATTTCAGGCTGCGTATTATGAAAATTGAGGGCGGTAAAGGGAAGTTTCTCCCGGTGGAACGCCGCAAATGCACGAATGGCGGATGCCAAAGAATACACATGGTACTTCCTGACTGCCTAGTTCCGTACAAGCATTATGCCAGCGAAGTGATTGCCGGAGTACTGGATGAAGTCATCACACCAGATGATGCTGATACGGAAGATTATCCCTGTGAGGCAACCATGCACCGTTGGAAGCACTGGCTGATGGTAAATTACCTGCGTATGGTGGGGTATCTGAACTCCATCGGGCACTGCCTGCTGGGACTAGTACATCGAATAATTAATAACTGGCCTAATTAGCATTTGATTTTATGCCAG
>NZ_SRYA01000142.1 GCF_004793545.1 Petralouisia muris
TCGGAAATTTCTGAAGCCTTATAAAACAAGGGATTCGAGTTTCCGAGAGTACACTGGATAAAAAAGAGGTAACAATGATGAGCCACCTTTCCCCGGCAAAGCAGACGGAGGGCATCATCAACCGGTTAGAGTTTGCAAAGACCGCTTTTTCCGATGATGAGCGAAAACTTATCGTGTATTATGCCTTTAAGCTGAATGACATGGAAAAGGCAAGGGAGCTTGCGGAGCATATCTATTATGAGGAAACGGAAGGCAACCAGGGGTCTGCCCTTGCGGTCATTGACGCACAGGCGGAGATTGACGCACTCCCTGACCCGATGATCGGCTTATGGGAGATGGAGGAATACGGCTATACATGGGCGAAATGCTGCTGCTGACGCAAGAGAGGGCATTATAAAGGACAATCTCGATGCCATTAAGCCGGAGAATTACAATCTTGTTTATGTGGGCGAACTTTCCGAGCTGCAAGGGCGGACACAGAGCGCAACACTGGAAGCGGTCTATGAGAAATTCAATATAGACCACCCGGCATTTTAGGATTTGGATGATGAGGACGAGAACATTGACCTCGGAGATGAAAAAGACCAGATGCTTGCGCAGATGAAGAAATCCTTAAAAGGGGAACAGGAAACAGAGCTTGCTTTCCAGATAGCAGACCGCTTCATCAGTATCCAGGAGGCTGACGGCGGCTATGACTATTCCATTATAGGGGCGGGTTATAAGGAGATAGACGGCGGTGTATATGACAATCCTGATGGCAGTATCCGGGAAGCCCTTAATGATATTCTGGTGGATTTAAGAGATAATCCCTTTGACAACAGCGCAAGGGGAAATATCCGTGATAATGATGAGCTGATACCGATTGATTATGATCGATTGATGGAAAAAGCGGAGATTGTGGACGTGGCAGTGGTGGGGAGCCGGTGTCCTTATCCCAGGAGCAGGCGGAAACAGAAGTGACGCTGACGGTTGCGGAGTGCGGCGAGTTCCACAACCTGGGTGAGTTCTATGAGAATATCCCTACCGTGGAGGAAGCTGTGGCGATCTGGAAACAGATACCGCCGGAGTGTATAAACGGAATCACCCCTTGCCAAGATCGAGGAAATGGAAGAACAGAATTACAACATGGTGGATAATGTGCTGAACAACGGCGCAGGGGAGAAAGCGCAGAGAGAGGAAAACAAAAAGGCGCAGGACAGGCCAGCCGCAAAACCGTCCTTAAAAGCCCGCCTTGCGGAGAAAAAGGCGCAGGTGGCAGGACAGGGCAGGGAACAAGAAGAAAACATAAAAAATAAGCAGAGGGAGATGTAAGGATATGGATACAAGATTTACTGTGGAAGAAAGTAATTTAATCTGCGTATTTGCAGGAGAAAGCAGGAGCGAGGTCATAGAGGATATTGAGCGGGCTTTGCCGTATCTGGAGGATACAGATATGCTGGAGCTGTCCGGCAGGGTGAACGGAAAACTGAGGGATATGGCAGATGAAGAATTTGAACAGTTTGAATTGACGGAAGCAGAATAAAGCAAAGAAAGAACAGGGCAGCATATCCGGCATAAAGAATTTCTAAAATAACCCACAGCTATCTTTGAAGTTTTGACGGTTCACTGTATAATAGGTGCAGGAACGGAGGAATCTGCGATGTCAAAGAAGAAAAACCGCCCACACGGGCATTGCTGTAAAATATGCGGCGAATATAAAGCAAATGAAAAATTTTCCGGGAAAGGCCATGCAGCCCATATCTGCAAAGCCTGCTCTCGTTTAAGCGCTGCGGAAAAAGCGGCGGCAATGGATATGAATCGGTTGATGAGTTTCCCAATGAGGCGGCTTTCAGAGGGTGAGAAGAAATGGCTGAAAGCCAAAATGAAGGATGACTGCCCGGAAGTGGCGGAAACGGCACGGGAGGTTTTCAATGTCTGCTTTCCCCATGCAGAGCAAAATGCCCTGAAAAAGCAGCAGGTCATCAATACATTGTCTTTTGAAGTACATACGGAGGTTTGCGATGGGTACGGCGATATGGAAATGGCTGACTGCCGTTTTACCATTGACCGGAAAAGCCGTGTCATTACAATGACGGATTTTCAAGCAGAGGGCGAGGAGCAGTCTGTCACGTTGGAGGGCGGTCAGATGGCGAAGTTGTCGCGGTATATCGTTCATACATTGGAAATTTTTATGTGGGAGCAAGACTATTCCCTGCGTCCTGATGAGGGGGATTATGCCCCGTTTTTTGATGGGGAAGAAGATTTTTTCATGGAAGATTTGAAGAATGGATTGGAAGTACAGCCAACAAAGGAACCGGAGGGAAATCCGTCATGGCGGGTGCAGGTGAAATACACAAACCATACAGAGCAGGATATTTGCAGCTATGAGGATTATATGCCAGATCGTCCAGAAGAATTGTATCTTTCCCTGTTGGAATATTTTGAGCCGGAAGATGAGGTCTTTTAATGGGAAAAACGGAGTATGGTAAAAACTTAAACTAAAAATGTTGAATCGACATGAAGTGGAGGCATCTCATTCAGGCAAATGTTTTCCAGATTATTTTGGAGGTAAAAGTTGACAGTATTCTTTAAAACTCTTATAATTAAACCTTGAGTTCAATTATAAGGAGGCAGACAATGGAACGGAGAAAAAAGAGCCGAAAAGTGTACACCGGGAAAAAATTGCTTCCGCTGAGTCAGTATTGTTCATGGAGAGAGGCATAGCGGCAACCTCTATGGACGATATAGCCAAAGCAGCCGGATACAGCAAAGCGACTTTATATGTGTATTTTGAGAACAAAGAGGAAATTGTTGGTATCTTAGTGCTGGACAGCATGAAAAAACTTTATCATTACATCGCTTCTGCACTGGAGCAGCAGCAAACCACAAAAGAACAATACAATTTTATTTGCCGTGGATTGGTTCAGTATCAGGAAGAATTTCCGTTCTACTTCAAAATGGTATTGGATAAAATCAATATTGATTTTGAAAGCCACGACTATCTTCCAGAGGAAAAAGAAACTTATCAAATAGGGGAAGGAATAAACGAAAAGATAAAGGAATTTTTAATATCCGGCATAGATAAAAGCGATTTACGCAGCGATCTGAAAATCATGCCTACTATTTTTGTTTTCTGGGGTATGTTGTCCGGGCTTATTCAGCTTACAGAAAATAAAGAAGAATATATTAAAAAAGCAATGGGATTATCGAAAGTCCAGTTTTTAGAACATGGTTTTCATATGTTGTATTGTTCTATTACAGATAGTGGAGAGTGATGAAGTGAGAATATCGAAAAAGAAAACAGTATTATTTGTTATCATGTTCCTTTTGTTTGTCGGTTTCGTTTGGGGAATCCTCTACCTTAAAAGTGTTGCGGACTATAAAAAGGCAGTAAAGGAAACCACCTTTGAAGATATAAATATTTCTAATATTCCTGACGAAGTTTATGTTGGTGAATATGACGTGGATTTTATATATGCCAAAGTGGAAGTTACCGTGCAAAATGGAGAAATCACAAATATTAACATTTTGGAGCATAGGCATGAACGTGGAAAGACCGCAGAAGTTATCGCTGACAGTATAGTTGATGAACAGAAAATAGATGTAGACGCAATATCAGTCGCAACAAATTCAAGCACTGTCATAAAAAAAGCGGTTGAGAACGCTCTGAAAAGCAGGAAATTGACCACTTTTTGACTTATTTGCAGTATCATATTCTGGGAGAGGAGGCTACTATGGCATACAAAATACTAATTGTTGATGATGAAAAAATGCTGACAGAGTTATTGTCAAGTCACTTACATAAGTGTGGATATGAGGCTTTTGTAGCGGAAAATGCGGAGCAGACAATATCCATGCTGAATGTCTATCCGGATTTGATTCTGCTTGACATTAATATGCCGGAAATGGACGGGCTGGAGTTATGCAAAATGATCCGCCAGAATGTCGTCTGCCCTATTTTGTTTCTGACAGCCCGGATTACGGAACAGGACAAAATAAACGGCTTGCAGGCTGGCGGTGATGATTACATAACCAAGCCGTTCAGCCTGAAAGAGTTGACTGCAAGAGTGGCGGCTCACCTGCGAAGGGATGAACGAAGCAAGTGTACGCCTAAAATCGTTTCTTCCCAGGGCTTGATCGTAAATCTTGCGGAACATACTTGTTTTTATGGGGAAAAGCCGCTGAACCTGTCAAACCGTGAGTTTGACATTGTGGAGTTTCTGATGCGTAACGCCAATCAGATATTCGACAGGGAACGGATCTATGAAGCCGTGTGGGGGCTGAATGCCGAAGGAGATAGCGGAGTCATAAAAGAGCATATCCGAAAGATCAGGAATAAACTGAAGGAAGCTACGGGCAGGGAATACATCGAAACAGTTTGGGGGATGGGTTACAGATGGAAAAAATGAGGAAACCCGGATCAATGAAAAGAGCTTTTATCTGTGCGGTAGCTGCTGCAATGTTTCTTGTTTTTGCGGCATCTGTCCTGACGATTTATGGATGCTATCGTATACAGAAAATGATACTTCCAGATTCTCAGGAAGTCTGGCTGAATACTCGGACGGTCACAGCGGACGGGAGGGTATTAGAGGGAGGGCAGAGGGTTATCCTTGACGAACCTGCCCAAGTGGGTATGATCGTTCCTGCCGGAGTGGATATAGCTCTGGAGAATACGGAATTCATAATAGAGAAAATCGAGTCCGGCTTCGTGGCGCTTCGTCCAAAGCAAAAGTTTGTATACAGAATGGCAGGCATTTCTATGGTGATGTTTCCTTTTGTCTATTCCATTACAGGTATCATGCTGTGCGCATGGTGGTTTTACAGGAAAGAACTGTCACCGCCCATTCAGGTTCTTGCCGATGCGACAAAACATATCCGGGAGCAAGACCTTGATTTTAGGGTTGATTATAGCAGGAATGATGAATTAGGAAGGCTCTGCACTGCTTTTGAAGAAATGCGGCAGGCGCTCTATGATAACAACCGTCAGCTATGGAACATGATTGAGCAGCGCAGAATCCTGCAGGCGTCAGTGGCACATGACCTTAGAAATCCCATTGCGATTGTTGAGGGATATGTGGAATATATGCAGCAATGCCTGGCAGATGGAAATCTAAATGACGAAGAATTGCGGCATACACTGTCTAACCTTGCGGTAACGGCAAAACGGCTTGAACATTATACAGATTATATCCGTGACCTGAATGCGATTGAAGAAACGGAAACAAAGTATTCCGTAGTTCAATTACCGGACTTTTTAAGAAGAGCTACGGAAAGTCTTTCGTTTCTTGCAGAACAACATAGCCTGGAGATTGCATACCATTCCACCATATCCGAATGTCAGGTGAAATTAGACGAGCAGATCTTTTACCGTATTGTCGAGAATATCTTTTCTAATGCCATTCGATATGCCAAAAGCAAGGTGAATTTTGGGTACTCCCTTACCGATGGTATGCTTATGATAACCATATCAGACGATGGCAAAGGTTTTTCAAGGGCAATGCTCCGTAAAAAGAACACCTTTCTTTATTCTGAGGATAAAACGGGAGAGCATATGGGCCTGGGATTGGCTACAAGCCGTGTCCTTAGCCAGAAACACGGCGGAAGTTTAGAACTTTCAAATATTGCTCCCAGTGGAGCTTGTGTAACAATTAAACTTGCAGTCCATAAAATGAATTGATATTTTTATTTATGAAAAGGTTTGGAGCAAAAAAGTGATTGACAAAGAGGCAAGCCAAGGTTTATTTTGGAGGAATTAAAATGGATAAGAAACAATAATGAATTAGGTAATAGCAATCATAATAGCTATCGAATTTATGAGGTGATTAGGTGATGTGATGAAGTTATCCGAGTGCAACAGTACCAGTCAAATTCAGCATGAGTTTGATATTATACAAGGTAAATTTGGGCGAGAGGGTTTTAAACAACGGTACAGTCCTGTTTACCTTTATCTTTGCTCTTTAGTGGCTAATTTTCCCGATCAAGAGCTTTCAGATAAGGATAAAGAGTTGATAAGGCAATACAGTATTGTTAAAACCTATTTGCTATATGAAATTTAGAAATAAGGAATTCGACAAATCGTTAAGGAAAGAATCGAAGGTGGTGCAAACGAAAAAGCAGCTTTGATTTT
>NZ_SRYA01000143.1 GCF_004793545.1 Petralouisia muris
ACGTAAAAACTACGCCACAGCCCTGGCAGGCCATCGCGCAGCGATTTTGTTCAATCGAAATTTAAGGAGAAAGAATATGAAAAATTTTTCTATGCCAGAGCAAGTTTCTCCGACATTAGAAATAGATGAGTTAATGAGGTTGAAACATAGTTTGGAAAAGAATGTATCAAGGGAAGTTGCAGAAAGCATAATAAAGGAAATTCCATTATCTATAAATTCAACACCAGACATTCGAGCCGAGTGGGTAGAAAAGCTATCTGCTATTCTTGAAAATAGATTTGATAAAAAAACGGTAAAAAACATTCGCCAAGAGTGCTATTGTAATGAAAATGGTAGGTTAGAAGATACAGCAAATAACTTGAAACAACTCTATCTCTCTTTGGATAAGGATTTGCATAGATTTGTCAATGCTCTGAACGAAAATGGTGCCGGTTGGTTTATTAAAGATAATCAACTGTATACAAAAATGTTTACTTGTGAATGTCCTATGTTAGAAAAAGCAAAAAATTCAAATTCATTAACATGGTGTCACTGCACTGCTGGATATAACAAAAAATTATTTGAGATTGTTTTTGAAAAACCTGTCTATGTAGAAATTGTGCAAAGCATACGGCAAGGATTTGATTTTTGTCTTTTGAGAATTACATTTCAATAAATTCCAGTTTGTCGGGAAAAATCAAGACAGAAAAATGATATGAAAACTAAATATTGTTTACCTTTAGGTAGCGATTATCTTAACAGACAATCAGCTACCTTTTTTATTTCCAAAACTAATCAACACAGTACAGAAAGAATGAGGTATCAAGATGATTGAGAGCAAAAATGACGCAAGCAGAAATTTAGAAAAAGCATTGCAGGCATTGGAACAGGCGAAACAGCGTGTAGCCAATGAGAAGAAAAAGCAGAACGAGAAAAAACGCAAAGCCGAGAACCACCACAAGTACATCATGGGCGGTATCATTGTGAAGTATTTCCCCGACTGCTACCGCTATGACGAGGGCGAGTTAAACCGTATCTTGTCGGTTGCATTGCAGACAAGGGAGTGTCAGCAGATTATCTCTAAAATCAAAGCGGAAAGCCGAGAAACCACTCCCCCACAATCCACTCTCCCCAATGCCGAAAATGAAAGCGAGGGCGGTACGGAATGACAAAGGCAAGGACACTGGAAAGCCGAGGTAACATATTCACCCCGTTTACGGGGTGCGCACAGATATACCACCAGAGGTGGTATGTGCGCTCTCCGAGGGGCAAGTTTCACTTGCATGGACTCCTGCGGAGGGCGTTGTCTGTCTTGCGACAGCCAAAAGGGGAAACGACAATTCCCCTTCGCAAGCTGCGCTTGCTACCCTTTAGTGAACTTTGCGTTCAGACAAAAGCCAAAGTGCGGCTTTTATCTGCCCACAAAGTCTGTCCATGCGCCCCACTACCCTGTCGGCAGAATGTAGGTGTTATGTATGGGTAAGGTCACGAAACAGGCAAGCACACGTTTTTCCATAGTCAAACGGAGCAAGGGGCAGTCGGCAGTTGAGAAAGCATCATACATCAGCAGGAGTATTCTTGTGAGTGAGTATGACGGGCAGACCTACCGCCCTAAATACCATGAAGATTTAGTCCACAGTGAAATCTCTCTCCCACCCAACGCACCTAAAGAGTATGCAGACAGAGCCACCTTATGGAACGCTGTTGAACTGTCAGAGAAAGGGCAGAAATCACAGCTTGCAAGAATGCTGAAAGCGTCACTTCCCAACGAATGGAGTTATGAACTTGCGGAGGAAGTCGTGAGGGATTATGTGCAGAGGAATTTTGTTGATAAAGGAATGTGCGCTGACTGGGCGATACATGACAGCGAGAATGATAAAGGACAGCGCAATCTCCATATCCATGTTTTACTCACAATGCGCCCTCTCACTGAAAACGGGGAATGGGGAGCGAAACAGAAGAAAATCTATGACCTTGACGAAAACGGCGAAAAGATACCAGTGATTGATAAAAAGACAGGTCAGCAGAAAGTTGACAAGCAAAACCGTAAACAGTGGAAATGCCACACCGCCGACAGCACCGACTGGAACAGTAAGGAAAACGCCAAGATGTGGCGCAAGGATTTAGCCGACACAATCAATGCCACCAATGAGCAGTTGGGGATTGCGCTTCACTGGGAACACCGTTCTTTTAAGGAGCAAGGCATTGATAAAGAGCCAACTATCCATATCGGGGCAGTTGCCAACGCTTTAGAGCGTAAGGGCATACAGACCGAGAGGGGAAACATCAATCGGGAAATCATCAAAAACAATATGCTGTTAGAACAGGCGAAAGAAATGCTCATGCTTGCCAAGCAGGAACTTCACAGCGCACAGTATGCCAAGATTAAAAATACAGCGGTCAGCGTGAAGAATGAAGTCATGGAAATGATTGCAAAAGTAAGGGAGCGCAAAGGCAGACTTGATTTGCCGATTGTCAGCGGAAAGCACCTAAGAAGAATATCCGACAGAACCGCCTTGCAGTCAGCCGACAATGCAGAAAAATTCATCACGACAAGGAAGATAGACAGCTTTGAGAGCCTTGCGAAATTCACAGCGGATAAGGAACAGAGATACCAAGAGTTGGAAACGGTACATCTTTCAAAGGGGCAGAAACTAAACCGATTAAAGGAACTGTCAAAAATGTATGCCCTCTATGCGCCAATCCAAGCTACCTATAAAGAGAGCCAGTCACTCAAAGGACTTGCGAAAATGAGATACGATAAGGAGCATAAAGAAAGCCTTGCAAAGTACCCCGAACTAAAGGAGCGTATGCAGAGCCTTTTACAGAACGGCGAGAAGATAACGCCTAAACAGTGGAAAGCAGAGATACAGTCTTTGCAATCGGAATATGACAGTATCGGCAAGGAGCAGACCAAAACCGCCACAGAATTAGCTTATGCGGAAGTAATCAGCTACAACAGAAAGAACCTTGAAAGGGAGCTTCAGAACGAGAGCCGACAGCATAGCAGACAACAAAACAAGACTAAGCGGAGGGAGGAAGAAATTTAATGGAAATTCAATAGAAATATGGGTTTGATTGTGGTATTCTGTTAAAGGTACAAAATCGGAATTGATGGAGGATAGTGTTATGAATTTTTTATGTTTTGGCGATAAAAATAATAGGTCAATACTATTTATACATGGAATGGCTTCCACAGCAATGCTTTGCTATGAACCAATTTTAAAACATTTGGCAGATTATTATGTGATATTGGCAGAAGTGGATGGTCACAGTGAAAGAACAGATGAACTTGTCAGTCTTAAAAACAATTGCGACGAGATAGAAAATTACATAATAAATAATCTATCTGGTAATTTGTATTGTCTGTCTGGATTTTCTATGGGAGCAACAATGGCTGTTGAAATTATTGGAAGAGGCAATGTTAATGTCGCTAAAACACATTTGGATGCGGCGTTTCTGACAAAGATGGGCTTGTTGACAAAGCCATATGAATATATATTCTGCAAAGCAATCAAGCGGATTCAAAACGGAAAAGCAATCCCTAAATTTATGATGGACGCCGTTATGGGAAAAGATAACAACAGTATTATCGAAATGCTTTATACGGGCATCACCTCAAATACTATAAAAAATGCGTGTGAATTTGTGTATAGGTATCATATTCCTGAAAGTATAAGAAATTACAAGGGGGTTATTTTGTTCTGGAGAGGCTCAAATGAGCAATATCCAAGAAAGAGCGTTACTTTGTTAAAGAAATATCTGCCTGCTATAGTAGATATAGAGATTGAACATATGGGACATGGGCAGTATTTACACGAGCATAGCGATGAATATGCAAATAAGCTGATTGAATATCTGCAAAGCTGATACAAATTCCTGTGTATCTAAACAACCATTTCCCACAATCAGAACTGAATAAGTAACACAGCGTCAGAGCGTATAGGAAAATCTATGCGCTCTATTTTATTTTAAAGGAGCAGATTTATGAGCAAAGACAGCAATACACAGCAAAGAGCCACCCGACAGCACCCACCCACAAAAATTATTGTGGAAAGGCACTATGTAGGCACTGAAAAAATGGAAACAGTATTCAAGCGGATAGCCGAGGAACAGATAACAAAAAAGGTTAAGGAGATAGCGGCAAACAACGCAAATTAGCACTGGAAACGGAAAAGGGAATATAGTATAATATGAGTTAAGAGGAAGTCCCTTTTCATCAAGGAGGACAAAATGAAAAGGGCAAAACTGAATAACGACAAAATCACTGCTTTATATTGCAGGCTTTCCAAAGACGACGGCACAAACAACGAGAGCATGAGTATCAGCACACAGAAAACCATGCTGAAAGAATATGCCAAGCGCAACGGTTTTCTCAACTGCCAGTTTTACGTTGATGACGGTTACAGCGGTACGAACTATGACCGCCCCGCTTTCCGACAGCTTATCGAGGACATACAGGACGGGGAAGTGTCAACGCTCATCACAAAAGACCTGTCACGTTTGGGGAGGAATTATCTTGAAACGGGTACATATATCGAGGTGTTTTTCCCCAACCATAACGTGCGGTACATTGCAATCAATGACGGTGTGGACTCCATAGACAACGCACAAATGGATATTACGCCGTTTCGCAACATCATCAATGAAATGTACGCAAAGGACACGTCAAGGAAAATCAAGAGCGCACTCCATGCAAGGAGAATGCAGGGCAAGTATATGGCTACTACCGCCCCGTTCGGTTATCAGAAAGACGAGAAAGACCATAACCACCTTGTCATTGATGAAGTGACCGCCCCTGTTGTGGAACTGATTTTCTCAATTGCCGAGGAGGGTGTGGGGCTTCACACTATCTGTAACCGCTTGCGCAAGGCAAAAGTCATTAAGCCGAGTTTCTACAAAAAGGAAATGTTTGAGCGGTACACTGACGAGGAAAAAATGTATGACTGGGATACTGCCTATGTCAGCAAGATTTTACGCAATCCCGTCTATGCAGGAAACCTCACCGTAGCGGAAAGACCGACAAAGACCATGCGTTCCAAGAAAAGACAGTATATCCCGTATGCGGAGCGTGAAATCATCTATGGAACACATGAGCCAATCATTGAACAGAACCGTTGGAACACCGTACAGAAGATTTTGGACGGCAGACCGCCCGTTATCGGGGAAAGCTCAAGCGGATATGACAACATTTTCCGAGGGATTATAAAATGCGCTGATTGTGGGAGTGCCATGCTTGCCAAAGTCGAGCAGAAAAGAAAGCGGAACAACGTACTGGACAAGACTTTCTACTGCTGTACCAAATACCGCAAGTTTGGGAAAGAGGGCTGTTCATCACACACCATTGAGGCGAGGACGGTTCACGAAGTTGTGCTTGCGGACATTCAGAAGCACGCAGGACAGGCACTGGCGGACAGGAAAGCAATGGTAACGGAAATTGCGGAGCGTCTTAATCTCCAACTGTCAGCGGACAAGGAACAGCAGAAAAAGGAACTAAGGCAATGTAAACAGCGAGTGTCGGAAATAGAAAACCTGTATGCCAAACTGTATGAGGATTTGACAAGGGAACTGATAACGGAAAAGCGTTTCCAAATGTTGTCGGCAAGGTATGACAGCGAGCAGGAAGAACTGACCGCCAAGATAAAGGAACTTGAAAAAAGTGCCATAGCGGACAAAGAACAGTTATCTTCCATTGAGCATTTTGCGGAGCAGATAAGCGGTTATGCAGGAATAACGGAACTCAATTTTAAGATAATCAACCAACTTATAGAAAAAATTCTTGTTTCTGAACCCGTAGAGATAGACGGGCAGAAAATTCAACGACTTACTATCCATTACAAGTTCATAGGGGCACTGGAAACCCTTGA
Organism: Petralouisia muris; assembly: GCF_004793545.1. Taxonomy (GTDB): domain Bacteria; phylum Bacillota; class Clostridia; order Lachnospirales; family Lachnospiraceae; genus Petralouisia; species Petralouisia muris. The sequence continues at coordinate 5,847 of NZ_SRYA01000143.1, forward strand.
ATAATGGCAATGTCATTAACTTAAGGAAAAGAACAATACCGGATGTCTTTACACCCATTCAT
>NZ_SRYA01000144.1 GCF_004793545.1 Petralouisia muris
TAATTCCCCCATGAATGGGGGCTAGGGGGCTGAAGTGTCGAAGACACTTTTTTATGGAGGAAGGAGGTGAAAGAGGATGAAAGAGCTTGAAATCGCATTGCTTATATTAAGCTGCGGCGCACGTCTGCTGGAAGTCTTGGACGAGGACTAAAGAGGTGCTGGGTTGCTTGCCAGCACGGCGCATTGCAGGAAAATAGCAAAAGCAAGAAACGCACTGGAAAAGAAGTGCCTACAACATCCAAAAGGAGGGAAACGATTATGGCTGCAGAAGTGGAAAGCATGTTTTATGTAAGGGAAGCCCCTTGGCACGGCCTGGGGACAAGGGTGCAGGAAGCGCCGGACTCCAGGGAGGCATTACGTTTGGCCGGGCTGGACTGGAGCGTGGTGCAGGAGCCTATTTACACAGCAAGAAAGGAATTAGTGGAAGGGCACAAAGCGAACGTCCGGGATTCCGACGGGAAACCGCTTGGCGTGGTGACGGACCGCTACCGGGTCATCCAGAACCGGGAGGCCTTCGCCTTCACGGACAGCCTGCTGGGGGAAGGGGTGCGCTATGAAACGGCGGGAAGCCACCTGGGCGGCAGGAAAGTGTGGCTCCTGGCGCGGATGCCCCATGAGTATATCATCTCTGGGGAACGTGTCAGCCCCTATCTGCTGTTCTCAAATGCCCATGACGGATCTGGGGCAGTGCGTGTGGCCCTCACCCCAATCCGGGTGGTCTGCAACAACACCTTAAACCTGGCTCTGGCCACGGCAAAGCGCTCCTGGTCCATGGTTCACACCGGGGACGTCAGAAGCCGGATGAAGGAAGCGGAAGATACGCTGTTTTTGGCTGGGCAGTACATGGACAGCCTGGGGAAAGAGTTTGACGCCCTCCGGAAAAAGAAACTGTCAGACAGACAGGTGATGGAATACATAGAAATTTTACTGCCCCTGGAGGACGGCTCTACGCCTCAGCAGGAAAAGAACACCAGGCGGTTGCGTGAAGACATGAAAATGAGGTATTTTGACGCGCCTGACCTGCAGGGTGTTGGGAAGAATGCCTACCGTTTCATAAACGCAGCTTCAGATTTTGCTACCCACGCACAGCCCCTGCGGAAATCGGCGAACTATAAGGAAAACCTGTTCTTAAAGACGGTGGAAGGCAACCCGTTGATTGACCGGGCTTACCAGATGATGAAAGCGGCGTAAAAGGGAAAGGAGGCAGCCATGCAAAAAGAAACCCATAAGGCAACAAAACCAATGGAAAAAGCGGATAATTACACATCCGGAAAATCGGAAGCTTTCACAGAAAAGAAAAAGAGGGAGAAAGATTTTGGGAGAGAAAAACTAGAAGAAGCGTTCTGCCATAAAATCAGTGAAGAATTGGAAGGATTTAAAGAGGAAGCCTTAAGGCTGGAAAAAGAGGAAATCTTCTCCATCGTCTACCGGATTGACAGCATGATACGCATTTATGAAACGCTGGCGGAGCACAGCGGGGAACTCGGGGAGGAAGAATTAAAGCGGTGCGTCCAGGAAGAAGGAATTTTGCAGTCCCTTTACCAAAGGTGGCTGAAATCCCCCGCCCCACAGGAAGAAGAATTGGAACATAGTGTATGCTCCGGGATAAAGGAAATCTGCAGGGATGCGGAATCTGAAGCCGGGGAAACAATCAGGGAAAAGAAGCAAAAGCTTCTGGAAACGGAAGAAAAGACAGCCAGAACGAAACAGAAAATAAGCGTGGGACAGAGGGAGACAGGAACCAAAGGAAAACGGGAATCCCAGAAAAAGAATGGAACCCTAAGGAAGGAGAGATTTCATGGAAAAGCTGACAGTGACCAAAAACCTGCCGCGTGAGGAATGGCTGAAATGGAGGAAGATGGGAATCGGCGGCTCGGACGCCGGGGCGGTATGCGGGCTGAACCCTTACCGGACGGCCCTGGAAGTCTATTTGGACAAAACCTCAGACAGCCTGGAAATATCCGACAGCGAAGCCATGCGCCAGGGAAGGGAGTTTGAGGATTACGTGGCGAGGAGGTTCATGGAAGCCACCAGGAAGAAAGTCCGCAGGGCGAACTTCATGTACTATGACGAAAAGAACCCGTTTATGCTTGCGGACGTGGACCGGATGGTGGCGGGGGAGAACGCCGGGCTGGAATGCAAGACCGCCAGCCCTTACCTGGCGGAGAGATGGAAAGATGGGAAAATCCCTTTATCCTACCAGATACAATGCCATCATTATATGTACGTCTGCGGCGCGGACGCCTGGTACATCGCGGTGCTGATTTATGGGAGGGAGTTTAAATTCCAGAGGATAGAGCGCGACGAAAGAATACAGTCCGATTTAATCCAGATTGAAAAAGACTTCTGGGAAAACCATGTGCTGAAACATAAAATGCCGGACCCGGACGGCTCCAAACTGGCGGACAGCGTATTAGCGGAATATTTCAAAGATTCCAGGGAAATCTCCATCCCTCTTTCCGGGTTTGACGGGAAGCTGGCGCGCAGGGAAGAGCTTGCCGAGGGAATAGAAAAGCTGGAGAGGGAGAAACGCCTCATTGAGCAGGAATTGAAGCTGTACCTTGGGGAAGCGGAGCTTGCCGAGAACGACCGCTACCGGGTGTCCTGGAAGCAGGTGGACAGCAGCCGCCTGGATGAAAAGCGCCTGAAGGAGGAACGGCCGGAAATCTATGAACAGTACAAAAAGACCATTAAGAGCAGAAGGTTCACCGTGAAAGCGGCGTAAAAAACGCAGGGGCAGGAAAAGAAATCCTGCCCCTTTTCCGCACCGTAACAACCGCAGACAGGCGCGCCATAACCTGAAAACGGGCATGGCAAAGAAACGGAAAGCGGATTTATTTTGACATACAGCCAGGGAGAAAGGAAGTGGATGTTTTGCCGTCAGACACAGGAGAAAAAAGGGCGGGCTTAAAGAACGATACCGGCTTAAAAGAAGAACTGTCAAAAAAGGCCGGGGCCATAAAAGGAAAAGAGACGCAGCCCCAAGAAGCCGGAGCCGTAAAAGAAACAGGGGAACCGATGAAAAAAGCCGGAGCCAGGAAGGCGGGAGGCGGAGAGCCAAAAGGAACTGAAACCCCAGGAGTAAAAGACGGGGAGCCAAAGAAAGCTGGAACCGTGGAAGAAAAGGCAGGGAAGCCAAAGAAAACTGGAACTGCCAAAGAAAAGGAAGGGGAGCCAAAGAAAATCAAGCCTACAAAAGAAAAAGAAGAAAGCAGAGATGGGAATGAAACCCAGCCTTCCCCTGCGGGGCCTGAAAAACCGGAAAAGGCCGCAGCCCCATCCCCATTCATCCGCCTGCTGCGGGCGGATGAAATTGAGTGCCGGGTGTCCACCATCAGCCAGAAGGGCTTAAGCCTGCTTCTGTTCAAGGACGCCCGCGTGGACCAGAGGATATTGGACGAGGCCTTCACGCCCTTCGGGTGGAAGCGCACCCACCAGAGCATAGACGGGAACCTTTACTGCACCGTGGAAATCTGGGACGGGGAGAAAGGCCAGTGGATAGCGAAGCAGGACGTGGGGACGGAGAGCCGTTCCGAAAAGGAGAAGGGCCAGGCCTCCGATTCCTTCAAGCGGGCCTGCTTCAACTGGGGCCTGGGCCGGGAGCTTTACACCGCCCCGTTCATCTGGGTCCCGGCGGAAGCCGCCAATATCAGCCAGGAAGGGGGCCGTTACGTCACGTCCGACTGCTTTTACGTGCAGCACATTGCCTATAATGAAAACCGTGAAATCGCAGGCCTTAGGATTGTAAACGGCAGAGGTTTTCTTGTCTATGAATTGAAAAGGAGGCCGGAGATAAAATTCATCACAGGGATACAGATGGAAGCGTTAGAGCAGGAGCTTGCCCGCACCGGGGTTTCCATGGAAGCGGTATTGGAGCGGTACGGCCTGAGGGAGCCGGGGCAGATAACGGCGGAAATCTTCGCGAAAGCAATCAGCAGCCTAAAAAAGACAAAGACGAAAGAAGCGGCATAAAGGAGCCGGAAACGCCCGGAACGGCAGAAAATAAAGGAAGAGAAAAAGACGCGTTTACAGGAAAGGAGAAAACAGCCATATGTGGATGGAATATGAGGAATTCGCGGAAGCGCGGGGACGCGTCCGCCTTGTCCTGCTGAACGCGGAGTGGAACCGGGGACTGCTGGAAGGATGCCCCAGCCGGGAATTCCTGGATTTGGCGGCGGCATACTGCCTGGAACTGGAAGGCAAAGACTACAAGGCAACCGCCCTCGTAAAAGAATATTATCTGGAAAGCTGGGGCGTCACGGAAGGGGAACTGTGGGAGACGGCCTTGGAAAACCTGCGGAAGGAGGAATATGGGATAAAGCCCCTGTCGGAGATACTGGAATCCATGCTGGGGCCAAGAATGGGCAGCTTCCATGACTTCCCGTTTCTGTATGTTTTGACAAACCAGCGGGTGAGCCATGGGGCGGCCGGAATCCTAAGGAAAGACCTTCTGGAAGAATTTTCAAAGCTGGCGCGTGGGAATTTTTACATTTTGCCAAGCTCCGTGCATGAAACGCTGCTGTTAGTGGATGGCCCAGGCATAAAAGCGGAAGACTTAAGGGATATGGTGCAGTCCATCAACCGGGATGAAGTGAGCCAGGAGGAATGGCTGTCAGACAACGTTTATTATTATGACAGGGAAAAAGGAGAGCTTGAGATTGCTCTGTAATATTATGTGATAACCAGCATTTTAATTTTCAATGATAAGGAATATCTGGCTTTTGCTTGAGAGGGATTTACAGTTATTACTCTGGTGGATGAATGCCGGAGTAATAATCTCCCCAATAAGATAAAAAGGGCCAGAATTTTGATAAAGTATGAATCAAAGATAATTTTTATTGTCACAGGTAAGATTTGCCGATATAATAAAAGCAGAAATATTTTCTTGAAAAATAAGATAATATTTACAGAAGGGAGCAGGAATGCAGAAGAAAACACCTGATTATGACAATGTGTTTAAAACCATGAAAAGCAAACACAAAAGGCTGTTTATTTCAGTCATTAATGATATTTTTGGAAAAGATTATCCAATGGATGCCAAAGTGGATGTGCTGCCCTCGGAAGGGTATCTGACAGAAAGCGAAGGTGCAGATGGAAACAGGGAAATAGAAGAACAGATTTCGGATTTTCTGATGAAAATCGGAAGTGAAATTTATCTGTTGGAATGCCAGAGCTACGACGACGGTTCTATGGCAATCAGAATTGCCGAATATGCATTTATTGTTGCAAGGCAGTTTGCCATATGGGATATTGGCCATGCTGTTATTCCCATGCCGCGGTTTTCCGTTATTTATGTAAAAAAGACAGATAAAACACCAAAATCAACCACCATTACCTTTACATTTCCCGACGGGCAGCGTGTGGATTATAAATCAGAGAATGTAATTTTGGCGGAATTTACAAAAGAATATATTGTGGAAAAACGTCTGTTTCCATATATTCCTTTTTATGTTGCAAGGTATGAGAAGGAAATTGCATATGGGGACAGGATAGAAGAAGCTGTCAGGGATTTGAAATATTTCAGGAATGAAATGCTCCGGCTGCATAAAGACGGGGAACTGTCAGACGATGAAATCATAGACCTGATGGGATTTGTGAATATTATTATTACACATATTACAAATGGAAATGAAAATGAGGAAAGGCTGGTGAATATTATGGGAGGAACTGTAATTGAGACAGAATCAGAGAAATTAATACAGCGTGGAGTAAAGCAGGGGATGCAGCAGGGCAAAGTGCAGATTATCATTGAGCTGGGAAAGGAAGAAGGGCTGGAAGATACAGTTATTTTATCCAGGCTGCAGGAAAAAGCGGGTGTGACTTTAGAGCAGGCCATGTCCTATCTGCGTAAATACGGGAAACAGGCGTAAAGGATGGAAAGAG
>NZ_SRYA01000145.1 GCF_004793545.1 Petralouisia muris
TATTGAGACATTATAACACATCAATTAAAGGTTGTCTAATTAAAATGGATTATACTAGTGACAGCAGACTGTGATTTGTGTCCAGCTTTTTCAGATAATGCCACCGTTCTTTATCCTTGTAAAACTCTGTGCACTGTTCCCGCATAGCCGCTACTTTCTTTGATATATACTTTTCTTGGTGCGTATTTCACCGTATTTTCCTCCAATCTGAATTTTGAAAATGTAAAAATCCAGATTGGAAAGGCGGCGAACGACAGCCAACAGCGGAAACAACCCTGCGGCACAATCTGATAAAAAACGGCAAAAGAAAAACCGCAAAGGCTCTGTGACCTCTACGGTTATAAGAGATACATATTCTGTTAAGCGGAGATTTTACTTCTGGCTTCATGGTGAGAAGCAGCGTTGCATAAGCAGGAATTTTTTAACTGGCTTCCTGCCATTCCCCGATATGCTATGTATAAATCAAAACTACATTGCATGAGCAGGTAGATTACTGCCCGAAAAAAGGACATTAAAAAACCCTCCAAACTTTAAAAACAAAGTCAGAGGGTAATTGAGGTACAGCAATACAGCCCATCGAACATCGTTTTTTTTATTCAATGGACATATTTGCCTTCTCATTTTTTAACTATTGGTTATTTAATTTCTCCTTAACAAGTTTTTCATGGTAAAAGTAATTGACATAATTTAATCCCAATTCGTCACAATATGTATTGAGCAAATCAGCCAGCGTGTTCCAATATGTAATATCTTTTTCCAAATAAATTGTTTCATATTTTTCTTTTAAGTCCGGATAGTGTGTATTGATATAAGAGAGGATGCTGCTTTTATATTCCCCTCTAAGGTTCAGATTTTCAAACCAATATTCACATACATTCTCTTTCGTACTGTCAATGATGTCTTTCCATTCTGTGATATACGGAAAAATAGGAGACATAAATAAAACCGTATAAATGCCCGCATTATGTAATTTTTCTATCGCATGAAGCCTGTCTTTAATGGAACTGCCGTTATCCATATCCACCCTAAATGCGTCGTCCAAAGTATTGATTGAAAAAGCCACTTTGAGATTGGACATCCTTTTCAATAATTCTACATCCCGTAAAATAAGCGTTGATTTTGTTGAAATTGTAAGTTGGCAATCTGCATTTACAAGCTGTTCCAATATCTGTCTTGTGATGCCGTATTTCTCCTCATAAGAATTATAACAATCTGTTACAGCCGACATAAGGATTTATCACATAATCACTTGCTGGCAAATTTGATTTCGTCAGATAATCTTTCGTATTTATTTTTTGCTCTATAATATCCATCTATTGAATTACACCTCCATGAAAATAACATTCATAAATTTTTTCATCCAGATAGAAAATGTCTTCGTACCCTTGAAACCAAACAAATTCCCCATCTACTTTACAATGATAATGATAATCGCCTTTTGTATAGATTTTTGGTCCCCGATAAGGGAATTTTTCTGTAACCCGCAATAAAACTTCTTTCAAAAATCCGTTGTTAAAATTACTCCCTATAACCCGACCAGAATAATTCATGCACCAAATAGGGTTATCATAGTGCCATACCGCTTCTTCACCAGTAAATTTTTCGCCGCCTAAATATGTATCGTAATATTTATACTCATTTTCCGCATAACAAAAATCACTGGATTTCATTCTGGAAGATTGTACTTTATTTTCATTGACTGGATAAGTATTCTTTTTTGCCGAAACCAAAAAGGAAATAACTTTATTGAGGTCAATGTCCGCACTCTTGCATAATAAAATGTTGCACTCATCCTCATCTTTCACTATTCTGTCAATGGTTACGCCATATAATTCGCTTAATAATATCAAGCCATTCAATTCTGGAATTGCCTGTCCGTTTTCCCATTTGCTTACAGTCTGCCTTGCTATCCCAATCTTATCTGCCAGTTGCTCTTGAGAATAACCATTCTTTTTCCTCAGCATTTGCAATTTTTCTTCTAAATTCATATAATGTCACCTCTTAAATAACATTATATATGTTTTTTCATGGAAAACCACCACGGGAAGCAGGCAATTATGCCACCCTTAGTATACAAGAATAAACTGACCGCTAAACGTTGTTTGCATTTAGTCTGCTTGGCATTGTTTTCCTAACATCATCTTGCTAAGATAAGCAACGAATCTGTTGGGCAGGATATAAGATGACATAACAAGTATTTTGTTGTAAATTCCCGCCACGACTACAGCTTTTCTTTTCATAAGAGCTTTATAAGCAATATCAGCAACCCGTTCTGGCGACATAACAAATAACTTAAATAATAAAGTATCTTCCATGCCTGCTTTAGCGGCAAATTCTGTTTTTGTAGAGCCTGGGCATAAAGTTGTAATTGTTATGCCAGTGCCTTTGAGTTCTGCATTAATTCCTTTTGATACAGACAAAATATATGATTTCGTTGCTGCATAAACAGCATCATAGGGACATGATATGTAAGAGCCTGTTGAGCCTATATTTAAAATCTGTCCCTGTTTGTTATCCAACATTAATGGCAGAAAAAATTTCATCATATCTGTCACAAAAAACATATGCAAATGCATCATATCATGCTCTTTTTCCCTGTTTGTTTTAATAAAATTCCCAAACTCATTAAAACCTGCATTATTAACAAGCACATCAATTTTCAAATCTAATTCTTGCACTCTGTGGAATACATATTCAGCGGCTTCTGGTTTTTCCAGCGCATAAGCAATAAAAACTGATTTTATATAAAAAATCTCCGACAGATAGTTTGATAATTCTTTCAATTTATCTTCATTTCTGGCTACCAAAACCAAATTGTAGCCCTCCTGTGCAAATTTGACAGATAGAGCCTTTCCTATTCCGCTTGTGCAGCCTGTTATCAAAGCTGTTTTATTATTTTTCATATGCAATCCCTCCGAGAAGTTCTTTGAAATGTTCCCATTCCATCAGATAATCCATACATTTTTGAGACTCGGGATTTTTATCATTTAAAACTTCGTCATAAAATTCAATTTTCTTTTTTATTAGCAACAACAAATTTTGATGTGCTTTTATTTTCCCTATAATAAATGTTTCATGCTCAACTAAAATATTTTTTCGCTCTGGTATAGAGTTTTCCCCGCCATGTTTAAGGAGAGAAATATATTGTTTTATTTTGCACATCGGCATATCTGTATCCCGTAAACAACGGATTAAAAATATCCATTCAATATCTGATTCAGAATAAATTCGCCTATTCATTTCATCCCGTTCAATTTTGGGTAGCAGTCCTTCCTTTTCGTAATAAAATAATGTGTCTTTCGTAATCCCTAATTTTTGTGCTACCTCATGTGTTGTATAATTCATATGGACACCTCCTCAAATAAAAATAAACTATGGTGTGCGCTCCATGTCAATATATAAATATAACCTGAATCCGTGAGCCTAACCTCATAACTATTTTGGAGAAAACTGTTTGATGTAAATGAAAACGCATTGTTTGTTTTTTGCAAAGCAATACCCAATAATCATGCAAAAATGGCATAATTTGCAGGAGTTCCTTTATACAGAAACCCTCGGTTCAGATATTCTGTTGTCGGACGCGCTACAGGACAAAATCTTCAAAGGCATAGTGTGCATATTGGAATACTTCCCGCCAGACATTGCTCTTTCCCAGTCCTATGACCAGTTTTCGCGCGTGTTCCGTTATGTGGCGCGCGTGTTCCGTTATGTGGCGCGCCATGTTGGCCAGGTTATTGATCTCCGTCCTGCGCCTGCGGCGTTTTACCGTCCGTTTCAGACGGGGATTTCTTTTGCCGAGTGATTCCCGCCCTATCATGCGCAGTATGTTATAAGACAGTATGGCGAGCTCCAGCGCCAGCTCGTTTGTCTGAAATTTCCCGGATGGCGGACGTTCAAGATCCATGTCCGTTTTCAGTTCACTGTGAAACCGCTCGCATTCCCCATGGGCGTGATAGCAGGCGATGACATCCCTGTCGGTAAAATCCGTGTTTGTCCACCATGTGTTGACTTCAATGTCCGGGACAAGGGGAAACTGACCTTCCTGATCCATTGTGCGTTCCGTGATTTCATATCCCATGCGGATTGTTGCCCGTTTTTCCGCGCCGTCTTCCGTCTGGAAAGTAATTTCCTTCCAGTCACTTCCGATATGGACAGTTTTTCCGTTCCAGGGATGGGAGACATCTCCAGAATTTTCCTCTGACATCTTAAGCCAGTCTTCTTTGCTTTCTTTGCGGAGGTTGCGCTTAATGATGAAATGGCAGCCGTTTTCCATGAAAATCCCAATGTTTTCGGCAGAATCATTGCCTGAGTCCAGTCGAAAGAGCAACGGTTCCTCTGTCATCTGACGGCAGACGCCGATCATTTCCTTTAAAAACTCCGGGGCATCATCCATTTCATGGACGGCGTCAAAAGAGGGTTCGCCCATGCATTCCAATGTATGTCAGCATGATATCGCCATTCTTGATCCGGCGCTGCGGATGGTTACAGTCAACCTTCATTCGGCTGCAGCGTTTGACAAAATCACTTTTGCCGAGGATTGCTCAGACAACAGCAAGCCCACCGCTTGGGATAATGCGTTCATTTGTGAATTCAACGGAAATATTTTTCTCCTGGCGACCTCCGGAACTAAGTATTTTTTCTGGTTCCAGCATACCATAAGCAAAACAAAATGCTCTGATTTTTTCACCTGGCGGGTGAAAAAATCAATCCGGTAAAATCACGTATAAGCGCCGGAATTATATGGGGTTACAGAAAATAATTTGTGACAAGGCTCACGGATTCAGGTATTAGTAAATTTTATCCTTTATGAATAAAACACTAACCCAATTCATGAATTTTAGTTTTAAGTGTGTAATGCACGCCCATTGTGGATAGTGCCACAACAATGACTATTTTCAGGATGCTACCTCCTATTGTTGGATTTCTCCCAATAATAGGTTGCATCAAGCAAACCACCAATACCGCCGTTACTATAGTTGTCGAAGCCGATTTTTTAATCATTCCTACAATATACGGAATTACCGTTAATATTTCTCCAAGCAAACAAGCAATAACAACTTGAATAATTCCATAAATTAAATCTCTTGTCATTAAATCATCAGCTAACACATCAAAATATTTTTCAGCCGTATGAATATACTGGAGAGTAAAAAGTTTTAATAAAAAAGAATAACCCTTTTATGGCATTTTATG
>NZ_SRYA01000146.1 GCF_004793545.1 Petralouisia muris
CTAATTCCCCCATGAATGGGGGCTAGGGGGCTGAAGTGTCGAAGACACTTTTTTACTGTCCGAAAGGAGGTGATTACAAATGCCAGATATAGAAAAGCTGAAAAACCAGCAGGAAAAAGTAAAGACGGAAATCCGCCAGTTAGAGAACCGCCAGAAGATTCTCCTGAACCGGAAAACGGACGCAGAGCGGAAAGCCAGGACACACCGCCTGATGAGCATGGGGCAATTCTGGAAAGTATCTTCCCTGCCACTGCCGTCATGACCAGCGAGGAAGCCAAAGCATTTTTATCCGCCGTTTCCCGCCTGCCGGAAGGTCTACGAACTGGACGAAAGCGGCCAGAGAATCCCCAACGGCAAAGGCGGCTGGAAGAGCCACCGGGAGGACACCACCTACTGGAACGACAAGGGAAATGTAGAGAGGTGAAGGGCTGCCTGGGCTGCTTACGCCAACAGAGCGTTGGAGGCTGCTGGCAGGCCGGAACGGATTAACCATCGCTCCTACGAGCGTCAGGGCATTGACAAGATACCCTCCATCCATCTGGGAGTTGCCGCCAGCCAGATGGAGCGGAAAGGCATTGCCACGGAGAAGGGAAATGTCAACCGCCAGATTGCCGCCGACAATAAGCTGCTGAAGGAAATCAAGGCACGGATTACCCGGCTCTACAAATGGACGAAGGAGCAGGCGGGGAAACCGGAAGGAAAAGACAGCATCATGGCGCAGATTTACGAGGCGCAGCTGTCAGCCGGGAAACCCGGCTCCCGGTATGGGAAGATAAGGAACCTAAAAGAAAGCGCCGCCCTGTTTAATTTCCTGAACGGCAACAACATCATTTCCATGGAGCAGCTTTATGAAAAAGTGGCCGCCATGAACAAAGATTACTATTCCCTGCGTGGGAAGATTGTCACCGCCGAACGGCGTATCAAAGTGCTGGACGAACATCTCTCCATGTGGGAGAAATACGAGAGGAACAAAGGAACCCACCGCCAGCTTGACAAGATGAAGCCGGGGAAGAAAAAGGGGCAGTTTGAGCGGAAGCACAGTGCGGAATTGGCATTATATGAGGCCGCTGTCCGGTATCTGGAAAAGCTGAAAGCCACAGGCGAAGAAGTCACCCCGAAAAAATGGCAGGCCGAGGCTGACCGCCTGAAAGCGGAGAAATCGGTGCAGTACTAGAAAATGAAATCCATGAGGGAGGACATCAAGGCGGTGGAGAACCTGAAAAAGACAGCGGAACAGTTGGCCAGGACGGAAACAGAACCGGCCAGAAAGAAGGAGGAACAGGAATTATGACACAGCAGTTTATCACTATGACAATCACCATCACCGTAAAGATACCCATGCCGCCTACGCCGCCAGCGCCTACGGGGGTGAATGCGCCGGAGCCGGTTTTCCTTTTCAGGGAGGGGCGACCGCCTTTGTGCCGCTGTAAGGTGAGATATGGGAAACAGGCGGCGTGAGCGTATCCCGGCCATGGACTACCGACAGTACCGCAGGGCGAGGCGGCTGGCGCGTGAGCGCTGCAACTACGACAACGGCCAGTGTATGGCGCTTGACGAGGGGGGACGGGTGCGTCTGTGTCCAGAGCGTTTCCCATTCCCTGCTCTGCCGCTGGTTCCGTGCGGCGGTGCTGCCTTTAGACCACCAGCTGGAAACGGCCCTTTACCATCGGCTGGAAAGCAGACGGTGCAGCGAGTGCGGCGCTCTTTTCCTACCCGGCTCCAACCGGGCGAAATACTGTAGGGAATGCGCCGCCAGGGTGCGCCGGAGGAAGGAGGCGGAACGCCAAAGGAAAAGATACCATGATTCTACACATTTAGGAGCGGAAAAAGCCTTGTAAATCAAGCACTTTTGGAGCGTGTCGGAGGGGAGGCAATACTTTTTATCACTGACACCCCAAAAGCCCCATTAAAATTCGTACAGGAGCCGAAATAACCCATTCTGAACCAAAGGAGCAACCAAATGACAGAGAATCGACGATTTTATTACCTCAAGTTGAAAGAGAATTTTTATAACAGCGAAACCATGGTCATCCTGGAGCGTATGCAGGACGGCCTTCTGTACTCCAATCTCCTGCTCAAGATGTATTTAATGTCCCTGAAAAGCAACGGCGTACTCCTGCTGAATGACTGCCTGCCCCATACCGTGCAGGCCATAGCCACCTTTACCCGGCATCAGGTAGGAACGGTGGAGCGGGCTTTGAAGATATTCCAGGAGTTCGGCCTTGTGGAAATACTGACGGACGGGGCCTATTACATGAGCGACATCCAGCTGCTGGTCGGCCAGTCGTCCAGCGAGGGGGAGCGGAAGAAAAAAGAGCGTATGAGGCTGAAACGCCAGAACCTGCTCCCGTCCGGAGGAACGGACATTTGTCCGTCCAATGGCCGTGTGGACAAATGTCCGCCTATATTAGAGTATAGAGATGAGAGTATAGAGAATAGAGAGGGAGATATGGCACACACCTTTGGGAGATACCGGAATGTATTTCTATCTTCTGCAGAACTGGCAGGACTCCAGACGGAGCTTCCCTCTCTCTGGGAGCAGTACATTGAGCGGTTGTCCGAGTACATGGAATCCAGCGGAAAAGGATATAAGAACCACACCGCCACAATCCGGCGCTGGGCGAACGCCGACAAAAAGAAAGAGGAACCGCCTGCCCGGAACCGGGATTACAGCGTGGAGGAAGGAGAAACCATATGATAGAGATTACCGCAGAAGTCCGGGCGGCCATAGACCGGGCCGCCGGGGATATGGAGTTTGCCGGGGACGAATGCATAGAACCAGCTGACGGGCTTATCCACTGTAAGAAATGCCATGGCAGCCGCCAGACCGTTGTGCCCAGGTTCGGAGGCTCCGGCTATTTCATGCCCCGCCGCCTCTGCCCCTGCCAGCAGAAGGCGCAGGAGGAACGGAAAGCCATGGAGGAACAGAGGGAACGCATGGAGAGCGTCAAACGCCGGAAGGCGCAGGGGCTTCAGGACAGATACCTTTATGATTGCACTTTCTCCAATGATAACGGCCAGAATCCCGTCATGGAGAAAGCGCACGCCTATGTGGAGCATTGAAAAGAGGCGCACTGGGGCAATACCGGCTTTCTGCTCTTTGGTGACGTGGGAACCGGGAAATCCTTTTTTGCCGTCTGTATCGCCAACGCCCTGCTCGACCGTGACGTGCCGGTTTTGATGACGAATTTCCCTTCTATCCTGAACCGGCTGACCGGCGTGTTTGCCGAGGACAGGGCGGCCTTTATCGCCAGCCTGGACGATTACAGCCTGCTTGTCATTGACGATTTAGGCGTGGAGCGCAGTACCGAGTACGCCATGGAGCAGATTTTCACCGTCATTGACAGCCGGTATCGGAGCAAGAAGCCGCTGATTGTCACGACAAACCTGAAACTGGAAGAAATCAAGAACCCGCCAGACCTTGCCCACGCAAGGATTTATGACCGTATACTGGAACGGTGTGCGCCGGTTCTCTTTTCAGGTAAAAATTTCCGGGAGGAAGGAGCCAGGGCGACCAAAGCGGCAGCGAAGGAGATTGTGAGGAAGGGATAATATAAACTGATTGCATGAAAAGGAGGATTTATGGGAAGCGAGAAAATCAAAGAGGACACTACCACCACAGCAGTACCAGCAAAGGACGCTCCCGCACAGGTGAAGAAGATTGGACGGACTACCTACATTGTGCGGGTTCATTTCAGCAAGACGAGCAAGGAAACCATGAGCGACAAAATCAAGCGTATGCTGAAAAATGAGATACGGCAGATGTAAAAACGATAATAGAAACAGGCCGGGAATCAGAAATGCGCTGGCTCCTGGCTTGTAAAATCAGGAGGTTTATGGTAGTATGGAGATACGAAAACAGAAGGGAAAGCAGGTGGGAAGATTGACAGTGACGGAACAGATAGACCAGAAACATCAGGAAGATTTACAGAGGCTAAGAGGCTTTCGCCTGCTTGATGATGATTTCCTCACCAAGTGTTTTGAGGGAGATACGGCAAGCATAGAACTGGTATTGCAGATTGTGCTGGAAAAGCCGGATTTAAAGGTGCTGGACGTCCGCACCCAGGTATTTGTGGAGAACCTGCTGAACCGTTCGGTGAGGCTGGATATCCTGGCTACGGACAGCACAGGGGCGAAACTGAATGTGGAGGTACAGCGCTCCGACAAAGGAGCCGGGAGAAAAAGGGCAAGGTACAACAGCAGCATGATGGACGCAAACCTTTTGAAGAAAGGCGAGGACTTCGACAAGCTGCCGGAAACGTGGGCAATCTTTATCACGGAAAATGACGTAATGGGAAAAGGGCTGCCGCTTTATCCGATTGAGCGGTGCTTTTTAGGAACCGGGGAAAGATTTGAGGACGGTTCGCACATACTGTATGTAAATGGCGCTTACCGCAGCGATATGCCAATCGGGAAGTTAATGCATGACTTCTCCTGCACAGACAGACGCAGCGGATATGTACTATGGGACACTGGCGGACAGGGTGAGATTTTTCAAAGAGAGCAAGGAGGGAATCGAGATTATGTGCCGTGCTATGGAAGATATGAGAAATCAGACATTAAAAGAAGGAATGATAAATGTTGCAAAGAAAATGCTGAAAGATGGGACAATAACGCTTGAAAAGATTGCGGAATTTGTTGGCCTTTCAGTTGACGAAGTGAGAAAATTGAAAACAGACCAGAATATGTAAATAGCACTAATGAGCCAGGAATCTAAAAAACGGGTTCCTGGCTCTATTTTTTTGCCCTGAAATGTAAATTTTCTGTGAATTTGATTAAAAAGTCCTTTACAAAACGTCACTTGCAAGACGGCGAAAAGCATACTCATTAGCTGCGGTGCAAGAATGACTCCCTTTGACATTAAGGAAGTCAGGGACATGATGATGGATGACGAGCTGGAGCTGGATAAGTTGGGCGACCGCAAGACAGCGCTGTTTTGTATCGTGTCCGATACAGATAAGACATTTAATTTCATCGCGTCCATGGTTTATACGCAGATGTTCAATGTCCTCTGTGACAGGGAGTTGGAAAACGGAGGGGCATTAAAGACGTATGTTACCTGCCTTCTTGATGAGTTTGCGGTGCGCTCGTAAGCGGAACCCATTCGTTCCGCGCGGGCTTGTTTGTAATCTATCT
>NZ_SRYA01000147.1 GCF_004793545.1 Petralouisia muris
TTGACGGCATCCTTATGACGATGGTAATGCCACGCACGAACATCTCTAAGGAAATTACGGCAACGGTTAAGAGTGCCTATGGGCAGAGAATCAAGGTATTTGACACGCAGATACCCCACTCCATCCGTGCCGTGGAAGCCACAGCAGAGGGAAAGAGCATTTTTGCCTACGACAAAGGCGGCAAGGTAGCCGCCGCATACGAGCAGTTCGGAAAGGAGGTGGCGGAGCTTGGCGAAAAGCAGAGGAAGCAAAATCGAGCTGACCGCATACGATGACCTTTTTGAAACGGACGAGAGCCGTGCGGAAGCGAATCTAAGCAAGATAAGGGAAATCCCGATTGCGGAGATTGACGAGTTTCCAGACCACCCGTTCAAGGTCTTGATGGACGAGGATATGGAGCAGCTTGTAGACAGCGTAAGGCGGAGTGGCGTGATGACCCCTGCCACAGTCCGCCAAAAAGAGGACGGGCGGTATGAGCTTATCAGCGGTCACAGACGGAAAAAGGCTTGTGAGCTTGCGGGGCTTGAAACGCTCAAATGCGAGGTTAAGGAGCTGACCCGTGACGAAGCGATTATTGTCATGGTTGAGAGTAATCTCCAAAGAACGACCATCTTGCCGAGTGAAAAAGCCTTTGCGTATAAGATGCGACTTGAAGCGATGAAACGGCAGGGTGAACGTACAGATTTAACTTCTGCACCACTGGTGCAGAAGTTGACGAGCCGAGAAAAGATAGCGGCAAAAACTGATGATAGTCACGAGCAGGTACGCCGCTTTATCCGTCTAACGGAGCTTGTACCCGAAATCCTGCAAATGGTAGATGAACACCAGATTGCTTTCCGCCCTGCGGTGGAAATTTCCTATCTTTCCGAGGAACAGCAATACACCCTGCTTGAAGCGATGGGCTACAACGATGCCACGCCCTCTCTTGCACAGGCTATCAAGATGAAAAAGTTCATGCAGGAGGGAAAACTCACGGATGAGGTTATCCAGAGCATCATGCAGGAGGAAAAACCGAACCAGAAAGAGAAGCCCGCCTTTAAGGACGAGCGGATAACCAAGCTCATACCGAAATCCATTCCCAGAGGGCAGGAAACGGATTTTGTCGTAAAGGCGTTGGAGTTTTATAACCGCCACTTGCAGCGGAACAAGGCTCACGAGAGGTAAAACGGGCAAAATAGGGATTTGGGCATGGAACGCCGAGGGAGAAGTCCGCCCTTTGGGGGATAGCAAATTTTTTTGAACCTCCCCCTCTCCACACCTCTCCCCCTAGATACTGCCAGTAACTATCCGAGAAAAGAAATATTAAAAGCTGTCCACATGGGCGGCTTTTTTTCTGCCAGAAAGTCAACTATCAACATGAGAACGAACAGGAGGTAATGAATGAAGATTCGTAAATTATTTCAAAGGGCTGCGGCGTTTGCCCTTGCTGCGGTCACGGCATTATCCGCCGTCCCTGCCACGACAGCGTTTGCAGCGGGCGACATCGGCACGATTAGCTTTACCCACACCTATGACGGCGCAGGGAACACCATAAGGTACAATTCCAGTGCAAACATCGGCGGTCATACCGCAGGTGGCACGGGCGAATACAAATACCGCATGTATGTGGATGGGGAAACGGCGTTCTGCCTTCAACCGGGCGTACCCTTAAAAACAGGCAACACGCTGGCAAAGGCGTCTTCCAACACATGGAACGCCCTCTCCGCAGACCAGAAAAAGGCGGTGGGGCTTGCCCTGCTCTACGGCTATCAGGGCAACAGCGGAAATTTATCTGGGAGCGATGACGAGAAATGGCTTGCCACGCAGACCCTTGTCTGGGAGTTCGTCACGGGATGCAGACAGGCAGCAAGCCCGTACAGCCAGACAAGCACGACCGTTTACAGCCTGCACTTTGGCTCTAATTATGCCAACAGCGGGGCGAGGGCGGCTTACGACCAGATTGTGTCATTCATGACAAGGCACAGCACGATTCCGAGTTTTATGTCGGCGGGCAAAAAGGATATTACAAAGGAGCTTGCCTATAAGGACGGGAAGTACAGCTTGACGCTGACTGATAAAAATAATTCCCTCTCCGAGTATTCCTTTACCAGCTCCGACAGCAATGTGAAAGTGTCCAAGTCTGGGAACAAGCTCACCATCACGTCAAAGAAAGCGATTGACGGCAAGGCGAGGATTACCGCTACAAGGAATAACACGCCGACGGTCAGCAGCGAGGCGAAGATGATTGCCTACGGCGACCCGAATTTACAGGATGTCATTACGGGCGTGGAGAACGTGGACACTATGACGGCGTATATCAACGTGGAAACGCCGACAGGCACGGTCGCACTGAAAAAGACTTCCGAGGACGGTGTT
This sequence comes from Petralouisia muris, assembly GCF_004793545.1. GTDB lineage: Bacteria > Bacillota > Clostridia > Lachnospirales > Lachnospiraceae > Petralouisia > Petralouisia muris. The sequence continues at coordinate 2,356 of NZ_SRYA01000147.1, forward strand.
GTTGCGGGGATTTCCTTTACCATCAAGGGCGACGGCTTCAACACAAGACCGTAAAGACAGATAAAGATGGAAATATCACGGTGGAGGGCTTATTCCCTGGCACTTACACCGTCACGGAGCAGTCCATCGACCGCTACGAGCCGCAGAAAACCCAGACCGTGACAATCATCGGCGGGAAAACCTCTACGGTGACGTTCAGCAACACCTTGAAGCGTGGAAGCCTTGAGGTTGTGAAAACATCCGAGGACAATCTTGTGGAGGGCGTGAAGTTCCACCTTTACGGCACTTCATTAAGCGGATTGGCGGTTGATGAATACGCCGTGACCGATAAGAACGGGCTGGCAAAGTTTGAGAATGTCCTTATCAGCGGCAGCACGCCATATACCCTTGAGGAAGTGGACACGGCTATCCGCTACGTTGTCCCTGCATCCCAGACCGCTCCGATTGAGTGGAAAAAGGTCACGAAACGCAGCTTTACCAACATCTTAAAGAAATTCAACGTCACGGTATTAAAGACCGACGTGGAAACGGGGAAGAAGCCGCAGGGCGACGCTACCCTTGCAGGTGCGGTTTACGGCATCTATAAGGGCGAGGAACTGGTTGACACCTACACCACCGACGAGAACGGGCAGTTCACAACAAAATATTATATCTGCGGAAACGATTGGAGCGTCCGTGAGATTACACCGTCCGAGGGCTATCTTCTGGACACGACCGTACACCATGCAGGGGCAGAGCCAGAGCTTTACACCGTGGAATATAACTCTGCCAAGAACGACGTAAACGAGCAGGTCATCAAGGGGAACTTGCCATCATCAAGCACACCGACAACGGCGAAACCCAGATTGAAATGCCAGAGGAGGGGCTGTCTTTGAGGTGTATCTAAAATCCGCAGGCGGCTTCGATGCGGCGGAGGAAACCGAGCGTGACACGCTTATCTGCGATGAGAACGGATTTGCCCAGACAAAGGATATGCCATACGGCATTTATACCGTGCATCAGACCTCTGGATGGGACGGTCGGGAGCTGATGAAAGACTTTGACGTGTTCATCTGCAAGGACAGTCAGACTTACCGCTACCTTATCAACAACGCCAATTTTGAGAGTTATATCAAGATTGTGAAAAAGGATATAGAAACGGGCAAGGCTATTCCGTATGCGGGCGCAGGCTTCCAGATTTACGACCCAGAGGGAAACCTTGTAACAATGAAATTCACTTATCCAGAAGTGACGGAGATTGACACATTCTACACTACCGCAGACGGCGGGCTTATCATGCCGCAGACCTTAGAATACGGCAAAGGATATTCTCTCGTTGAGGTGCAAGCCCCATACGGCTATGTCCTTGACTCCGATCCAGTTTATTTTGACATGGAGCAGGAAAACTCCGAGGAGGAAAGCGGCATCACCATTGTAAAGGTGGAACGCTCCAACGTGGCGCAGAAAGGGAAAATCACGGTAGGAAAGTCTGGGGAGGTATTCAGCAAGGTATCAGGAAACAAGGGGCTGTACCAGCCGATTTTTGCCGTGGATAATTTAGAGGGTGCAGTTTACGAGATTACCGCAGCCGAGGACATCATCACGACAGACGGAACAGTCAGAGCCGAGAAAGGCGAGGTCGTGGACACGCTTACCACAGGGGAAGATGGCACGGCAGAATCTAAGGAGCTTTATCTCGGAAAGTATGAGGTAAAGGAAGTGACCGCCCCGTATGGCATGGTATTAAATGATGAAGTCCATGCCGTGGAGCTTGTGTATGCAGGGCAGGAAATCGAAGTGACGGAAACAGGCACGGAATTTTACAATGAGCGTCAGCATGTGGAAATCGACCTCAATAAAACCCTTGAGGTTGACGAAGCATACGGCGTGGGCAGTAACGGCGAAATCAAGGACGTTACGTTCGGTCTGTATGCAGCCGAGGAGCTGACCGCAGCCGACGGCTCTGTTATCCCTGCCGATGGATTGATTGAGGTTATTTTCCTTGACGAGAACGGTCACGGAAAGGCAATCAGCGACCTGCCGATGGGAAGCTACTATGTGCAGGAAATCAGCACAAACGCCGCTTACCTTGTCAGCGATGAGAAATACCCTGTTGACTTCGAGTACGCAGGGCAGGAAACCGCCGTCGTAAATTTTACGGTAAACGAGGGAGAAGCCATTGAAAATGAACTAATTTACGGCTCTGTCAGCGGTAAAAAGTCCAACGAGGACGGCGAGGATTTAGGCGGTGCGATAATCGGCATCTTTCAGATGGGGACAACAGAATACACGAAAGAAAATGCAATCGCAACTGCCACATCTGAAGATGACGGCAGTTTTTCTTTTGTGGAAGTTCCGTATGGCACATGGGTTATCCGTGAAATCGAAAGCCCGAAAGGATATGTACTCTCCGAGGAAGAAATCAGCGTAACTATCAGTGAGGTTGACGAGGTAGTGGAGATTGAGCTTGTGAACTATTTCATCAAAGGCAATATCGCTCTGACTAAGGTAGACAAGGATTATCCCGACAACAAGCTCACGGGTGCAGTATTCGAGGTTTACTCTGATACGGACGGCGACGGGAAACTGGATAAAAAGGATGAACTTCTCGGCGAGATGGGCGAGGTGGAAAAAGGCGTTTACCAGATGAACGACCTCAGATATGGAAAGTACCTTGTCCGTGAGAAAACCGCCCCGACAGGCTTCGTTCTGGATGAGAATGTCTATACCGTATCCATTGAGGAAAACGGCAAGACCTACAACGTGGAGAATGAAGCGGGCAA
>NZ_SRYA01000148.1 GCF_004793545.1 Petralouisia muris
TTCGGAAATTTCTGAAGCCTTATAAAACAAGGGATTCGAGTTTCCGAGAGTACACAGGCTTTATAAGGCCTGAAGGATGTTTGGCTTTATTCAACTGTCAAACTCCCGAGAAGCGGGCAGGGATAATCAGGCAAGGCATAAAGATAAAGGGGCAAGGTAGCAAAGAATGGGTAGAAATTCTATTTGAGAACGTAGAAATCAATGGACAGAAAGGATTATATTGTATGGGTATGGTTATGTCCATTGATTTTTCATTTAAGCAAAGTTTTATCAATTTCCAGCCGGTTAGATTGACAAATTATTTTCTCAGTGCTAATATTAAATCGACAGTCAGTCTACAAACAATAGGAGGGTGCAGATTCCATGCGTGTGGTAAAAGAAGCGGAAGAACGTAAAAATGAAATATTGGACGTGGCAGAGAGACTGTTTGGAACAAAAGGCTTTGACGGCACCAGCACCAGTGACATTCTGAATGAAATCGGCATTGCGAGGGGGACGCTTTATTACCATTTCAAATCCAAAGAAGAAATTCTGGACGCAATGATCAGCCGCATGATGAGCAGGCTGATTGAAAAAGCGGAAGCGATTGCGGCACAGAAAAATGTTCCTGTGCTGGAGCGCCTTACTATGATGATGCTTGCATTAAATGTGAGCGATGGTAATTTTGGACAGGAACTCCTGAAACAGATACATAACCCGCAGAATGCCCTTATGCACCAGAAAATGGAAAAGTCCCTGCTCTCTGGTATCAATCCTATTATTACGGATTTAATAAGAGAGGGAATGGAGCAGGGGATATGTCAGACGGATTATCCCGAAGAAACTGCAGAAATGACTTTTTTATATGCAAATACAGTGTTTGATGACCTTATGGAACACAGCGAAGAAGAAAAGCAAAGAAAGATAGCTGCATTTATTTACAATCTGGAACGGCTGTTAAATATGGAACAAGATAGCATGAAAGCGGCTGTTATTCCCATTTTTCAAAACAGCAATAAGTAATACGGCATAGCGTTTATAGGGGGCAAGGTATAATGAGTGATTGTGGACTATTGATTGATAATATAGACAAGATTCATACTACCAAAATGGGAATTGACAGGATTAAGAGAAATCTGAAATTAAATACGGATGATGTTGTTGGATACTGTAAAAGTCTGATTATGAATAAGAATTGCCGTATCTACCGTCAAGGAAAAAATTGGTATTGTGAAATTGACAATGCAAGGCTGACAGTTAATTCTTACAGCTATACAATTATTACTGCACACACTATGAAGTAAATTGTTGGCGAAATGGATATCGTGCATATTCAAGGGGCGCTATTGTCCCTTAATTATTTAATCTGATATAGACAGGCAGACGGTCAATAAGAAAATTATAATGTTTAGAGCAAATAAAAGTTTTATAAATAAGGAAATGCCACGAAAAGTAGCAGAAAAAAACGAAATGTAATTCCTGCCTGCTTGTAATGCAAAATGCGCTTTCCTATACTGAAGGCATCAAAACAAGGAGACAAAATTCTGCACAGCTTGTTGGGCATTGCTCCATGCAGTGGCAGTCGCATTTTGCTTCGCAAAACAAAAAGTTAAAAATTTAGGAGGATTCATATGACATTTGCAGAAAAATTAAAATCTATCCGCAAGCAGGCAGGTATGTCGCAGGAACAGCTGGCGGAGAAACTCGGCGTATCAAGACAGGCAGTTACCAAATGGGAAACGGATGCAGGCATTCCGGATATTGAAAACATGATGGCAGTCTCCGCCCTGTTTGACATTTCCATTGATGAGCTGCTCTCGAATGAAAAAGGAGCAAAAAAGCCGGCGGACTATCTTTATGAGAGCGTTACAGAGTATGACATTGACGAGCCAAAACACTACGATATGAAATTCGGCGGGGCAAAGCAATTCACACTGTCGGGATATGAGGGCGAGAAAATCCGTGTCCGCCTTGTATCCAATACCATGCCCACGCTTCAGAATGATTTTAAGGTCAGGATTGATGACATCAGAAAACGGATTGATGTGGAGGTAAATCGTAAAAACGGGGTGACAGAAGCAACGGCAAAAGAAGCGGTCAGCATCTTTGTCCAGATACCGACGCCATACATCAGAAAAATTGAATGTGCGGTCAATGCGGAAACGGTGGCGATCCGTTCTCTGGAGTGTGAGAGCATAGAGCTTGATATAAAGACACCGAATGTTATCCTTGCGGATGTCACCGGAACGGTAGAGATTAACTGTAACCTTGATATGGAAGTGGTCTGCCATTCCTTAAACGGGGAGGTTGCAATCAACCAAGTGTCTGCAACTTCAAAAATCTATGTTCCGCAGGACGCAGCGTTTACTGCCATTGCGAAAGGGATTGGCACAAGCATATCTTATGAGAAGGATGGAAAGCGGACCGAGCCTTTCAGTGTGCCGGAGGCGGAGAACATTATTGAACTGAATGGAATCAAGAGCGAGCTTGTTATCTGCACGGACAGGGAAAGGCGCTGACGGTATGAAAACAAATTATTTGAAGAAATACATCATCAGTTCCTATATTCTGGTATGGGCGCTCATTATTTTTGTGGCAGGTATGGCAAGTCTTGTATTCCATGCACCGCCTGTCATCATGTGGATTGTCCGCAATCTGATCACATGGTCACCAACGTATCTGCTCCTGATTGGCTGGAAACATTTCAGACCGGACGAAACAAGAAGGGTTTTCATAAAACGGTGTTTTTCGGGTAAAGTGAAACTTTTTCCGTTGCTATGTTCTTTTGCACTTACATTTGGGATTAGTGTTTTGGCATTGTTCCTCTTTTCCGCTGTCATGGGAAAGCCTGTGCTGTCCTATATCAATTTTGGAATAATAGCATTGCCGCTCAGTATTTTTCTGTCCTTTACGTCGGGACCGACAGGAGAAGAATTGGGCTGGCGTGGCTTTATGCGGGAGGAATTCAACAAGAGATATGGTTTCTTAAAATCCTCTGTCTGTCAGGGCTTGGTGTGGTGCTTCTGGCATACCCTGTTGTGGGCAGTGGATTCAGAATTTACCGACTGGAGGGCAGTCCCCTATGTCATTTCCAATATTGTCGTCATTACCTGCATGACCGTTTTGATGAACATTTTTTTAGAATGGCATAACAACCTGATTTATTCGGTATTGCTGCACTTTGGATTTAATATCATTTATGTGTTTTTAGAGGCAGATATAGGATTCTTTGTGATTTTGACCGTTCTATATCTGGTAATCACACCAATTGTCATATTTGTACGGAATAAGACTGCTGAAAGGCTTTCGAAAAATGATGATAGTGGAGAAAGGAAAATAAAAGAATGAGTAATTTAGAGAAAATTCAAAAAGGAATGAGGGTGTTTCAGATACTCTCTAAGATTGTTTTGGTATTTGCAATCGTGGGAGTGGCTTTAACATCAATAGCGGCTGTCCTCGTTGCGGCGGATGTGTTAAATGAGAAAAACCAGTTTCTTCATTTTCTGTCGGCTTCGGCTGAAATGAGCAAGGGACAGCTTGTAGGCATTTTGACGGCGGCGGATATTTCTCTTTTGTTTGGCGGCGTAATAACATTATTTGTCTATCGCTATTTTACAGCAGAACTGAAAGAGGGGACGCCGTTTACAAGTGCAGGCGCAGACAGGGTAAAGCAGCTTGGAATTATCACGATTGTATTATCTGTCATATCTGTGTGTATTACAGACTTTATTTACGAGAGAATTCACTTGTCGTCATGGAATATGTTTGATGATAGCGGCAGCGTTACACCTGGGATCTGTTTGCTTTTGCTTGCTATGGTTATGCGTTATGGTGCGGAACTGGAGCAGAAAACGAAAGGTGGCAAAATCTGAGGATTTCTATGGAAAAAGGCGAATGGATATTCTGCTCTGTCTGTGGAAATAAGACAAAGGAAATAAATAACATGAATGATAATAAAAGTCAGATTAGAATATACCTGATTTTTATATTAGGTATCTGTTGGGCGCTTGGCATAGCAGCGTTTTGTTTGCAGGGGAACAGTCAAAATACCATATATCAAATTTTGCAAAAGGGTTTTACAGCATTTCCCGTTATAGCTGCTCTTTTTACAAGACGCATGACGGGGACAGATCAGAATGGCGCATTTCTTTCCGTATATGGAAGAACAAAAAGCTATGGGCTTTCTGCGCTTTTGCTCCCGGCATTTTAATTGTGATGGGAACAGTTCTATATTTTGTGCTGTTTCCCGAACAATACAGCGGCATCTTCAATTTGGGCAGTCTGACAGGCACAGAACAGGTGATACATATAGCTAACCCGCTGCAATTCTGCGTGATATGCGTACTTGCTGCGGCGGTATGTATTCCGATTCAAGTGCTGGAGCTTGGGGAGGAAATTGGCTGGAGAGAATATCTGCTCCCAAAACAAATAGCGGAGTATGGAGTGAGAAAAGGAACATTGCTGAATGGTCTTTATTGGGGAATCGCCCATTTGCCGCTCATTTACCTTGGTTTTAATTACAGTCTGGAAAATGCGGGCGCACCGTGGAGCAATATGCTTATGATGATGCTTGTGTGCGTGACAATAGGAATGATATGTTCCTATGTTATGGTGTACAGCAACAATGTCATGTATCCTGCAATTATCCACGGAGTAGTCAATGTCATAGGTGAAATACCCGTTTTCATTTCCGTTTCGGGGAAGAATGGGCTATTGGGACCCAATCCGACAGGGCTGATCAGTATGTCGGAATTGATACTATGTGCAATTATCATGCTGATTAAATTGCCAATTGCAAAAATGGTAAGCGCGTAAGGATGGAAAAAATAATTTCTGAGTGGATACACTGCCCTGTCTGCGAAAATAAAACAAGGTTACAGATACGGGCAGACACAGAGCTGAAAAACTTTCCCCTCTACTGCCCGAAATGCAGACAGGAAAGTTTGATTGACGCAAAGGATTTACAAGTAACGGTTATTAAAAGGCTTGAAGCGAAAACGCAGAGCTGATTAACTCAGCGACAAATTTCCATTGAACAAAATCGCTGCGCGATGGCCTGCCAGGGCTGTGGCGTAGTTTTTACGT
>NZ_SRYA01000149.1 GCF_004793545.1 Petralouisia muris
CATCTTCCCATAAAATGGGAGGTTTTTTAATTAATTTTTTTAAGCGTCAGAGCTGCAAAAGCAAACAGGACAAACGCATGAATGAATAAATTGTGAACAAAAAACACCTTTACAGAGAATTTGTGGTATTATTACAGTAAAGGTGGTGTTTTACATTGACAGAAATATTAAAAATAATAGAACTAATTGAGGACAAAATTTAAGGCAGTACATTGAACTTGAAAACGGTATCTCCTCGCATGACACAATGCAGAGGGTTATGGGGAGTATTGCGCCTGAATACATGCAGGACGTTTATAAAAAATGGAATGGACTTGTAAACGGCAATGAAGGGGAAGCGCTTCAAAAAAATCATCTGTATCGACGGAAAAACCATGAGGGGCAACAGGTCAAAAGAGCAGAAGCGGGCAGATTACACGCTGGCAGTCAAAGAGAACCAAAAAAATCTGTACAGGGAAATCAGTGAATATTTTGGGGATGGGGAACTTCTGGAGGAAATAAAAGAAAATGGCGGCTATAAAATTACCAAAGAAAAATTCCATTCCCAAATAGAAACAAGGGAATATTACCAATGCAATAAGATAGGCTGGATGCAGGAAAAAAGCCGTTGGAAAGGGATAAAAAGCATCGGGATGCTCTGTAAGACTTGACAGTGAAGCATAATAAAGAGAATAAACATTCATGCGTTTGTCCTGCAGGGCTGGAAAACAGATTGCCGGATAATCTAAGGTATGCTATAATCTGCCTATGGAGCAGACGCGTTACAGGGTGGTGAGCCTCCCTCACTTGGAAAAGATGGGAGGTGGTGCAGATGGAATATACATATGATATTTTAAGCCTGTTATTTTTAGGCGGTAACTTCCTGATTGCATTGCTTGCCTATATTGATAGGAATAACAAGCGAAAATAAATAAACCTACCTTGTAATCTTAGCCGGATTGAGGTAGGTTTATTTTTAACATATCTTAGAGAGGCTAACCACTATGTGGGCGGTTGCTCCTTTTCTATAATATAACATTTCTGTATCTGAAAATCAACTGCATTTTTTTAAATCCGGCGAAGTTATTACCCTTTCATATCTGACACACATCCCATAAACAGACACCAAATTTGACCCCTTTTTTCTGGGATTTTACGGTTTTTGGTGCGGGAGGATGAAAAGAAGAAACACCGGAAATGCCCATAAACAGGCACTTACAGCGTTCCATAAAAGTTGATAAAATCCATACCATAAAAAGCATTGGGATGATCTGTAAGACTTGACAGTGAAGCATAATAAAGAGAATAAACATTCATGCGTTTGTCCTGCAGGGCTGGAAAACAGATTGCCGGATAATCTAAGGTATGCTATAATTTGCCTATGGAGCAGACGCGTTACAGGGTGGTGAGCCTCCCTCACTTGGAAAAGATGGGAGGTGGTGCAGATGGAATATACATATGATATTTTAAGCCTGTTATTTTTAGGCGGTAACTTCCTGATTGCATTGCTTGCCTATATTGGTAGGAATAACAAGCGAAAATAAATAAGCCTACCTTGCTAACTTGGCTGGTTACAGGTAGGCTTATATAGCTATTCTTGGAGGCTAACCACGCTTGTGGGCGGTTGCTCCTTTTCTATAATATAACATTTCTAAATCTGAAAATCAACTGCATTTTTTTGAATCCGGCGAAGTTATTACCCTTTCATATCTGACACACATCCCATAAATGGACACCAATTCTTTTTTTCAGGATGCTGATTTCTTCTATGATTGGGATTGAAGCCAGAACCACAATGGACATAGATACAACCGTAAGAGGGATTCAACTGGAGGAAGAAGAAATCGTCAAAATCTTTAAGGAGATTCTTGCGATTGATATAGACGATGGGATAACCTTTGAATCCATGATATAAAACCATTAATCCTGACATTTTTCTGTAATTTCTTTTGAGTGTATGATGTTTAGGTTGTTTACTGTATTGGCTCTTTTTTTGTAGTTCCCAGTTGCATATCCATTTGCCCTATCCTCAGATACATCAGCTTTTAATTCATGGTGGAAGTGTTTGATTAATCTGTAACGATTTCAAATTAGGTATGCTGCTATTTATCATAAACACTTGATTTCTGTGGATTTTCTGGGATTGGCATATCTAAATCAAAAGCGTTACAGATTAATTTTTTGACAAAGGTTCATCCATTATTGCAATTATGTGGTTGAACATCAGAAAATAGACATTCTTTTCTTCCACATCTTTAGCCCTATAACCATTTTCTGATGTTGGAAGGAACCTTCTAAAAACAAGGTTGCTGTCTGGTTTTCGGTGAACGTACTGCCTTCAAAGTTGCTTGGGTTGTATGCTAAGACTCTTTGGGTAAATCATATATCCATTCCTGTCATTACAGTTCTTTTCAATAGTAATACACCATATTAAGGCATCTGAAAAGTTCACACAATGCTTCTCTTTCTGATTATATTTCAAAAATGCACCCGTATTTTTTCACAAGCTGGAAAATGGTATTAAAAAAGGTGTAAAACAACAGATTACCTGGTTGAAAACCGGGTAATCCGTCTGTTAGGGGATAAAGTGGTAAGCCAGTAATAAAACCGCTTTCTTACTCGTATGAAAACTATTGATTATCCCCTTCTTTTTTCCAATATCTCTGAACCCATGCTTCTGCATCGTTTTCCTCAAGTTTATATTTTCCCGCCACTTTTTTTATAGTTTCTGAAATAGGCAAACCCATTTCCTGATATATCTCAATCGCTGAAATCACGGCTGCTTTTTTTGCAGCTTTTGCCGCAGCTTCTTTTCGCTCACTTTCCACATAAGCACGCATTACTTGTTCTTCATCAAACAATGTCATCATCATGTCCACAACCTCCTTTTCCCTGCTCGATAAATACTCCTTCAGGACATCCCTGTCTTTACAGATATTGATTGTATTGGTAACTGCTTCTCTAGTCCGTCCATATAATTTCACCTGCTCGTCATATACCTTTGTAAAAGTGACATACTGGCTGATAATATCATTGTCTTTCCCATCGTATATCATTTTTGCCTTTACATCAATGGCACAGTCTTCCCCATTGAAAAACTCTTCTGAAAGAGAAACATATTCCGGCTTGCTTACCCTTTTTCCGGTGAATATCACATATAATTCTGGTTTTGGTATCTTCACTTTTTTACTGCCGTACAGGTTATCGTTCCTGCGTTCAAAATATTCATGGTAGGATTGCACCAGATACATCAATGCCCGTATGATAATATTCATCGTCCAGGTGGTTTGCGCCTCTGTCAGAATCATAATTTTGTCTCTTACTGTGAAGCCCAAATCATTATAGCACGCATCCACTAATATATTTTTAATCGTAATGTCCTTCAGTTCATCTTCCGTAGTCTCTGTATCTTCTGGGTGGAGTGCCCGGTATAGCTGAATCAGGTACTTCTTATCCTGAAATAAATTCGTGAAAATGCTGTCTTTAATCGTATATTTCGCAATATCCGTTTTTTCCATTCCTTTTTCCTTTCTTATGTATTCCGGCAAACAGGTCATTAAGTTTGAGAGGCTAAGTTTCATCGGATATAAAAAATTTTGCCAGAAGAGATAGAGTTTCTTCGTTCTGATATCCAAGTTTTTGCATATTTTCCAAGAAATCGGAAATTACCTCTTCGGCAAGCGTTGTTTTCAGTTCCTCAATCATTCCCGTATCCTCTGTAATAAACCGTCCGCTGGTCCTCTGGGAGTAGACCAGCCCTGTTCGTTCTAATTCGGAGAGGGCTTTCTGCATGGTGTTGGGATTGACAGAGGCTTTCTGGGCAAGTTCTCGGACAGACGGAAGTTTGTCGCCGGGAGCGTATTGCCCGGAGATGATGTCTATTTTAATTTTTTCGATAAGCTGAATGAAAATAGGCCGATCAGAATTTAAATTCCACGGCATGCGATCACTCCCTCTCAAGTCTTATGTACCATTGTACTATCTAAATAATACAATAAATGGTATTTATTCAAAAGTCAATAGGAAGAGAAATTATTTTCAAATAGTATGGAAAACTATCAATGAACATACCTTGTACTTGGCAGTCCAGATAGGCTTTTAGCAAATCCGGGAGGCTAACTATTATCCTTTATATAAAGAAGGGACTGTCGGTAACAGGCGCCTCTCAGGATGCGATAGACGGTTGCCAATTTAATCAGTTACAGCGATAGCTGCATCCTTTGGTTGGAGGGCGGCTATTTCTGTGGACACTGGCCTTGTGGCAACTCATTTTCACGTTGGAGATTTCCATTCGTGACATACCCTTACGTTAATGTGCTAAAATAGTATTTCGTTAATAAAAAATACTATTATAATTTCAAAAAGTGTCATGAAAGGGACAGATGAATTGTTAATATATAATGATAATGTCCTTTGGGGCAAAATGTTGAGATATGTAAGAATTGTTACAAGGAGGGGAACTATGAACGATATGGACAAGTTGTTAGAACAGGCATTTGAGGAGATGATAAAAGAGGGCTATGACAAACGTCCCAAAGATTTGCCCAGGCACCAATTTTCTTTTGAATTTCGCAGAAAGATGAAGCAGGTATTTCAGAAGTTTGAAACGCAGGAAAAGAACGGGGCAACGAAATCGGATGATTCATTATTGGAATTATACCGTCCGATTCGTTCTAAAAGAAGGTGGATAGCCGTTGCTTTACTGATTCTGATGCTTGTGGGTGGAAGTGTAATAGCGGCAGAGCCGATTATTCAATGGCTGAATGGTTTTCGGATAGAACAGAGAAGTGATCATGTAAGGATACAGAATGAGCAAGTACAAGAGAATGAAGGAGAGGACAGAGGGGATTTCAGGAAGTATCGGTTGATGGAGGTTCCGGAAGGGTATGAGGTGGAATCAGAAAAATTTGAAGAAGGGTTTCAGAGATATTCAATTAGGAACTTACCAACGTTTTTCTACGCAAAATGGCAAAATTTACCCATAGTGAA
>NZ_SRYA01000014.1 GCF_004793545.1 Petralouisia muris
ACTATCATACAGGTTTGCTCCAGTTTTGTATAGGTACTCGCGTTTTACCGTTTACTATCAATCATTGTCATCAGCGCTGAAGTTAACATCATATGAACATAAGACAAATTATACGAAAAATCATCACAATTACATCCATAACAGTTGCCCAATGAAGTTTTGCTGCAATCATTTAGTATCTTATTTAATTCATCTATGTGACCCCAAACGCAGGAGTCGATAAAGGAACATATATTAAATTTTGCTTTCAAATAACCCGCTAATTTTATTGCAGTGTTTTTATCATTGTGTGAGTGGGAAACAAAAATAAAATTATCATAAGCAGAAAATTCATTCGGAAACCACATATTTTGCAATGTATCTCCGTCAATGAGATCTTTATTGATAATTTGCTTTAAATTTTCGAGTGAATATTTTTTTAGATCTTCATATAGTTTCCTTCCGCATTTGGAATATAGTTCTCCTTTATCAGACTCGTATGTATCAAATATATTGTCATTATTAATGGTTAAGTTAAAACCTGCATACATTTTCTTGTGTACATCTCCTTCTTTTTTCAATCTATGGCATTTAACAGCCGCCGAATCATCAGGCGATGATTCACATTGTAAAACAGACTTTCGTTGAAATCCTTATCCCAGGAATTTAAGTCAGACCAATCATCTTTTTGAATCATTTCATAAGCGTATTCACTGGAACGTCCTCCCACTGTTCCCACTAAAGCGACTGGAAGATTCACGTGTCTTGCCAGCTTTACTTCGATGTCCACTCCCTGCTCAGCTTTATCTTCTTTTATTTTTCCGCCGAGGCAAATTAGCAGTTCGCTTTTTTTGCTGCAAATCATAGTTTCACGCATTTCCTGCAATCCGTCTGAAAGTACAAGCGTGCATTTTTCTTCCAATTCTTTTAAATTATATCCAGGAAGGTATGTTTTGTCCATGTGCATTTCGATGGAATACCTGAGATCGGATGCATATAATTTCCCAATGTCAAAGATAAGTTTTTGAAAGGTTGGATGGGCTCCGAAAACCAATGTATATCCATTTTTAATGATTTCTCTGGAGTATACCAGGACTGCTTCTAACAAAGAATTTTTGTAAATCTCATCACAGTCTGGGAAAGCTCCTGAGAGAATAATCCTCTTATTGCGTTTTTGCCGTTTCACACCGGATACATTTTCAAGATTTATAATATAATCATCAAAATTTTCTTCTGTGACTTTCGCATCGCCCATGGACTTTTCACGCTGTCCATGGGTGGAAAGCAGGAATAACCGGTCGCTTTTTTCGTATGTATTTTCTTGTTTTACCTTTTGAATAAACTTGTCTATGTCGCTTTTTTGAGGATTTCTTCCAAAACACTGAATATAATGTTTTTTAATTCCTTTGTCATAGATATCCTTTGTTTGTTCTTTATACTCTACTTCATAGGCCAATATGGCGTTTTTATCCCCTATTAATTTAATCTTTTTTGCATCGTCTAAATCCCTTAGATATTCAATATGAGAGAATACCTGATTGGATGAGTTCATGATAAGCTGAAAACATTTTTCTTCAATCTCATCTGCAATCTCAATTAACCGTTCCTGACAGTCAAACTCTTCACTTTTGTAGCGAAGCATGGGTTGTTCTCCTGGATGTATTTCCATATTGGAATAAGATGCATTATCAATTTGAATCCACAAAATAGGGATATCATAAATAAGCCCGTAGCATAATTCTTTCATAATATAAGGAGAATTCTGCGCTTCCTCTGTCTGCAGAAATATCAGCACATCACTTGTGGCGAGATTGATATCAATGTCTTTCTGGGCGTCGTCTCCCACCTCCACATGAACCACATCCCGGTAAACATTCCGTTCCCTTGTTAAATGCTTCAGTTCATCTGCAAGCTTTGCCGCTATATGTTCTCCGTCAATGCGTCGGTGGCTGATAAAATATAAAACTTCGTCACGATAGAGGGGCGAAAGAGTTTGAGCAATAATTTTTCTGGCAAAAATCTGTGCAATTGCCCTCATGTTGTTTTTCAGCGGGGTTCGGTTCTCATTCCGGCAGGATACATCAAAACTCTGTTTGTCGGATACGGGCTCTGGAGGACGTCTGCATTCCGGATTTTTTTCCATAGCAATTGCCCATATTCTGCTTTGGACATCCGTGTATTTTTTTAGCAGTTTGAGGAAATTCTCTTGATAAGAGCCTTTTTCTGAATTGAAAAAAATGAAAATATCATTGGTGTCGGCAGTGTCTGCCAAAAGCTGGGCCATTTGAAAATCTGTCGAAATATATAATTTGTTTGTTACATAGGTATCTAAAATTTCACGGCATGACGCAAAAAAAGCATTTGCATTGTCAATTGTTTGCATTGTTAACTGTGGTTCGCAAAAAATTACTTTCATGATTCTCCTCCATAATGCGGTACAAGGCAGAGGGCACTCGACGTTTTTCCATCAACTGCCAAGGAAGCCAGCAGTGTGCGGCTGCTCTACACGAAACACTTCAAAATTCTCCGTCTCCCCCACCAGTTCATATCCCATATTCCCAAAATATTCTCGAAGTCCTTTATCCTTATTGGGAATCACATACTGAATCTGATGCTTTTCCATATATTCCTCGAAGACAGCCGGATCGATCGTAAGCCCGTAATACAATACCAGCGTCAGAATCCGCCGGCTGTTTTTCTTATTCAGAACCCGCTGAACCCAGTCTGGATCTGCGGGGTTTACCGGCCAGTCCGCCATATCTTTTCTTCGGATGACATTTAAGAGAGATGGGTCATACTGCCGCAGCTCTAATAACTGCAAATCCGCAAAGAGACAGGATTTTGGATCTGCGGTATCGGCGTCTTTTTCAATTATATCGGCGATTTCAATGGTTTCGTTTTTAATTTTAAAGCTATTTTCAGCAGGAATCATATGCGCCCATTGGTTTTCCCCGAAAAATGCAGCGGCAATAAGACACAGAATTACGGCGATGGCCTGCTTCCAACGTTTGGACAGCGCATAAACCAGCCATGTTGTGGCAAAGGCCAGCACCAGGTTCACCGGAAGAAGCCAGTAGATCCGCCGGATTCTGGGGGCAAGGCCGATTTTATCCGCAATCGGTATCATAAGATAGGGATTAAATACCGTAAAAAATGCAAACAGAGCCGGATAAACAAAGAATGATTTCAGGTTCTGTTTTTTCTGGAACCAGAATACGGCAAGAGCCAGTACATAGGCAAGGAAAAAGAATTCTATATTGGAAAAAGAATCATCAAAAGCTTTATTCAGGAAATCCATTCCAAGTTCATACAAATTCTGCATCATACACCTCCTGTGTGTAAATCCTATGTGTAGAAAAAGAAGTAATGTTTGGTTAAAAGATATGCCCCGCTGTACAGGATACAGGGAATCAGGCAGATGGCATACCGGATCCAGACCGAAAAACTTTTTTTCGAGAGCCCTAAGGGAATCAGGCAGATGCTGAGTTCAAAGGGCAGCATATAAATCGCAGACATATTCAGCCCAAAGCTTGCGAATATAACCAAGAACAATTCCAGCCAGTGACTGCGTTCCAGGTGGTTTCCGGCAATTTTCAAAAATAGGAGAAAGACCATTGGCAGGATGATGCAGGCGAGAATGGTTTTCCCTTCAAAAGCCCGGAAGAATAAAAATTCTGCGCTGGTGAAAAGGTTAAAGCTGAACAGGTTTAGCCAGAACAGAAAAAAAACAAAGAAAACGCTTTTTTTTCGGTGGTTTTTTCCAAAAAGCTGCAGGCCAAGCTGATAGTAAATCAGGTTGGCAAGAATTACCATTAAAGAAGCTTCGGCAGTTCTGGTTTCCATCAGTGGAGGGATTTTAAGCAGCTGGCAAAGGACTGCGCTGTGATTCTGATAGGTTTCCAGCAGATATTCCGCATTTAATTTTTTGAGCAGTGCACCAGTATAAGGGTCATACTGGCTAATAGAGTTCGTGTATACGGAAGCGCTTACGTCGCCGATATAGTACGACTGATCCCAGAGCGCATAAGTTTCTCCATTGTAATTTATCAGAACAAGCTGAATCAGAATGATGAAAACCAGAAGAAAAAGTATCCAGTGATGTTTTGCCAAAAGCTCCCGGAGATAGATTTTCTTATCTGTGAAGGACTTCCGGCGAAGGATAAAAAACAGTACAATCACTGCCAGAAGGACAAAGCACCAGATTTTTGTCAACAGGGACAAAGGCTGCAGCGTCAGCTTCAGCGGAATTGCAAGGAACTGGAACAGGAGAAAATAGCAGAAAAATCCCAACAGAATCCGGTAAGAGAAAGACTGCTCTTGGGAGGATACCATATGCAGAAATAAATCTCCCAGCATATAGCTGAAGATCAGATAAAAAAGAATAATTCCCAAACATAACAGATAGTAATTCATATCAATTCCTCCAGAGTGATTTCATGGCAGTATGCAGTTTATGGCTGATGCGTTCCGTGTCCAGCATACCGTGAAGAAGCAGTAAAATGGGGTACATGGATGCAATCAGCGCCCGGGATGTAAGAACAGGACGGGTCAGCCCCCGGGCTGGGGCAAACAAATAAAATAATAAAGGCAGCAGACTGATAAAAGCAAGGGGAAGCAGCGCTAAGCAGGCCCGTTTTATTCTGTGCCCCATGATAAAAAAGGTCAGGTATGCTGCAGTCAAAATCAGCAGCAGAATTGCCAGTGTTTTTATTCCAAAGTCTGGCCGGGAGAGAAATTCTCTCAGATTATTGTACAGGGACAGAAAGAACTGGGGCAGGGAATGGACAGCGCCAAAATTCTCATCCCACAGCCGTTTTAAATATTCTGGAAAAAGATTTTTTCCTGTAGCCAGAACCGTGAACAGCCATTTGGTGACTGTCATAAACAGACAGCCCAGTCCCCAAAAAAAGGAGCAAAATATCAGTTTTTTGCGGATGTCCGTACTATTGCTGAACTTTCGGATGGAAAGAAATGCAATTGTGAGGGGAATTCCCAGTGTAAGAACCGGAATCGTACCGGAATCCAGAAAAACAGTAACTGCTCCGATGGCATAAAAGGTCAGGTATAAAAAGTTCGGGTCTTCTCTTTCATAGAGCGAGGTTTTCCCAAGCAGAAACAGGATAGCTGCAAAAGTAATCAAAAAACAGCCCGCCTGAAGCAGGGAGTAAGACACCGGCAGAATATCTGCCCACAAAAAAGAAAAGAGGAGCAGAAATCCAAAAGGGGGAGATAATTTTCTGCTGATTTGGAGGGCCGCGCCAAAAAGCAGCAGAAAAAAAGCAATCATGCATAAATAGCGGATCTGCGCCGGACCGAACAGATATAACAGCGGACGGAACAATGCCTGGATTCCGTTCCAGCGATAACCGCTGTCCTGTCCCAGCAGGCTGTTCCAGAGTGTGGAATATTCCGGATTATGGGGAAGAAAAGAGGTGGAATGGGCCAGAATCCTTTCTTCCGGTATCCAATGAGCTGCAAACAACAGGAAAAGGAACAAAATAGTCAAAAAAGCGTGTAATTTGCAATAAGTTAAATATTTATTAAAAACAGATTTCATATTAATACCCCGAATTCTTTCGCTTTTGTTGTTAGTTGGCAGTGCCATGCATTGCGAACTTGCCATATGCTGCTGTTACTATTATCATGCCTAGTTTACCGTACATCAAGCAGGAAAGCAATAGAAGAAATGGAAAATATGTGTAGAAAAACACTTGGTTTTATGTTATACTCACAAAGAATCAGTATGAAAACAGCAGGAAAAAGGATAAAATATTAGAATAAGAAAACGGCAGACGCCAAGAGATGAGAAACTGGTAAGGAGGACAGGAACATGGCGAGAAATACAGGGAACCAGGCAGAATATGGCAGAAAGAAAAAGAAGAAAACCAACCGGAAGAAGCGTCAGCAGAGGAAGATCATACTTGTGATACTGGCAGTAATCCTTGCGCTGTTTGGATTGGTGGCGGCATATGTCTGGAGTAAATACGGCAAAATGGGAAGAATTGACATCAAGGATAAGGATGTTAAGATAAATGATTTATCTGTGGATACCCAGAAGACACTGGAGGGTTATGACAATATTGCCCTGTTTGGCCTGGACAACCGTTCCACAGGGAATTTTGAAAGAGGAAACAGTGATACGATTATTGTGGTAAGTGTTAATAAGAAATCAGGCGAGATCCGGATGGCGTCCGTTTATCGGGATACCTATCTGGATATTGGAGATAACAATTTCCGCAAAGCAAATGCAGCTTATGCCAACGGCGGGCCCAAGCAGGCCATCGAGATGCTGAATAAGAATCTGGATCTGGATATTACAGATTATGTCAGTGTGGATTTCAGCGCGTTGGTGGATGCCATTGACGCATTGGGCGGCATTGAACTGGATATTACAGCAGAGGAGGCAGAGTGGCTCAACGGCTACATTGTGGAAACCAATGAAGTAACCGGCCATAACAGCGGTCCGGTATCCCCAGGAGAAAATGTTCATGTGGATGGAGTACAGGCGACCTCTTATGCAAGAATCCGTTATGTAGGTCTGGATTATCAGCGGACCGAGCGTCAGCGTACGGTAATTACCAAGATGTTTGAGAAGGCAAAGCAGTGTGATTTAATGACCTTGAATGCCCTTCTGGACAAAATGCTGCCGCAGATTTCCACTAGTTTAAGTATGACGGAGCTGTTAGGCCTTGCAGGAAATGTCACCAAGTACCATATGGGAGAGAATACAGGTTTTCCATTTGAAAAAGTAACCCCTGGGAATGTAGGAAGTGCTGGGGACGCAGTGGTTCCGGTTAATCTGGCAGAAAATGTGGCGCAGCTTCATCTGTTTTTGTATGACAATGAGGCTTATACTCCTTCAGAAACCGTTCAGAGTGTCAGCGCTGCTATCCAGTCCAATACCGGATATTAATAGGTAAGCTGTCTATGTGTCCGCTCTTACTGCTGCGGGCTGCAAGGCATTCCATCTTATTATTAAAAATGAAAGCTTGTGCCTGCGGAATCCTTTTTGGGTGGCCGCAGGCATATTAAATGTGAAATTTTTGTAAGTTTTTGGAAGATGGTTGTGCGGGAGAAAAAATTATGTTACGATAAAAAACGACCCGAGATGACAAGATGCACAAAAGGAGTTTGAACAGAAATGGAGTGTACAATGATGAAAGCATCAAAACGAATAGCGGCAGCCCTTTTATCGGTATGTATGATGGTTACTTCTATGGGTATGCAGGCACAGGCGTATCAGGGGGAGGAAGCGGCAGCAAAGCCGGTAAAGGTGGAAAGCGGGCTTATCAGCACAGAAGAAATCACGGATGATGCAGGAAAACTGGAGAGAAATACAGAAGAAATCACCGATAATGCAGATAAACCGGAAGAAAATACAGAAGAAATCACGGAAGATACAGAAGAATCTGTAAATGATACAAAAGAACTGCAGGAAAACACAGAGAAACCGGGCGTTTTGAATTTTATTATGCAGGAAAATGATTTTATTCAGACACCAGGGGTACAAAATGTGGCAGTCAGCCTGGGAGAAGAAGGAAGTGTGTTGGAGACAGCCAAGCTTTGGTATCGGAACCGGACAACCGGGCAGGAATTTACGGCTGAGGCAGCAAAAATTGCTGGGAATATGGCGCGCTTTTCCATGGAATACCAGAGTGAGGAACAGGCAGGGATTTACGAACTGACAGAGCTTACCTGGGCACAGAACGGCCAGTCATACCGTGTGGTTCTGAACGAAACAGACATGGAAGTGGTATATGGCGTGAATCAGACGGTGGAGACGGAGCCGGATGAGGTGCTTTTGGATCAGGAATTGCTAGAAGAAGTGGAAGCCAATGTAGTGACGATGGATGAGAACGGCAATTCTGTTTCAGAGAATACAGTCTCAAATATTCTGGGCCAGGCCGAAGGGGATCTTGGTCTTTCTCCAAATATCAAGACCCGGGGTGCGAAGAACATGATAATTGTGCTGGACCCGGGGCATGACAGCACTCATTCCGGAGCATCCTATCATGGATATAAGGAACAGGATCTGGTGTTGAAAATTGCCAAATATTGCAAAACAGAGCTGGAGAAATACGGCGGAATCACAATTTACATGACAAGAGAGACTCAAAGCTGCCCCAATGGAGGCGCAATTGTGGACTCCGGAACCTGTAATGCCAAAAGAGTAGAATTTGCCGCAGCGAAAGGAGCGGATGTTTACGTAAGCTTTCATTTGAATGCAAGCGCCAGCAGCAGTGCGAAGGGGGTAGGGGTTTATTATCCTAACAGCAATTATCGGCCCGCCATCGGCGCAGAAGGGAAAGGTCTTGCAACAGCAATTTATCAGAAATTGGCGGCATTGGGATTGTCTACTTGGGCCAGCGGAGTTTTAATCCGCAATTCAGAGACAAATACCCAGTATCCGGATGGTTCTCTGGCAGATTATCTTGCAATTATAAGAAGAAGTAAGCTGGCAGGTTTTCCGGCAGTGCTGATTGAACATGCATTTTTAAGCAATTCCGGAGATGTCAGCCAGTTTTTGAATTCGGATGCAAAACTAAACAAACTGGGGATTGCAGACGCACAGGGAATTGCCGCATATTATGGATTGGCGTTGAAAGGAGAAGACGGAGGCGTTGGAAATACAAAGGATGCGCCGGAGATTTCCTCCATCCAGTCCAGAAGCAGCACCCAGTTAAGAATTATCTGGAACAAGGTTCCAGAGGCGGTTTCGTATCAGATACACCGGAGCGCTTCAGAGAATGGAACTTACACTAAGGTGGGAACTACCGCTAATGCAAAGTATGACGACGGCACTGTAACAGCAGGGACTTCATATTATTATAAAGTGTGCGCCGTGTTTGAGGATGGATCAGAATCAGAGCTGTCCGCTGTTCATGTGGGCAAGGCATTGACACAACCGAAAATTACGAAGGTAGCGTCTGTGTCAAGCGCTCAGGTGGATATTACCTGGAATCAGGTTGCAGATGCATCAAAATATGAGCTGTTTCGCAGCGATGCAAAGGATGGAACTTATACCAAGATTGCCACATTAAAATCAGGAAAAACAGCTTACAGTGATAAAAATGTGAAGGCTCAGACTACATATTATTATAAGCTTCGGGTCAGGGGTGGAGAGAAAACCGGTTACAGCAGTTATTCCGCTGTTTATTCCGGCTGGGCAGTAAAGAAGACGAAGATCTTAAGCGTCAGCTCTAAAACCAGCACTTCACTGGAGATAAAGTGGACGAAGATTTCTAAGGCATACGGTTACCGTATCCAGAGAAGCACTTCCAAAAATGGCAAGTACAAAACTGTTGCAACTATAAAATCTGGAAGTGCCACCAGTTATGTGGACAAAAAATTAACCACTGGAAAGAAATACTATTATAAAGTACAGGTGATAAATCGGGTTAACAAAAAAAATGGCTATAGTGGTTATTGCAAGGCGGTTTCAGGCTCCACCATTACCGGCGCCACCATGGCATATGCAAGATCCAAAAGCAGCGGCAGTATGGAAGTGGCCTGGAACCGTGATTATAAGGCCACAGGCTACCGAATTAAGCGCAGCACATCAAAAAATGGCGCCTATCAGGTTGTGGCAAATATTTCGAAAAATAAAACGGTCAAATATACAGACAAAACAGTTTCCGCCGGAAAAACATATTACTATGTAGTGGAAAGCGTGGTAAAGATAAACGGCATATCCAATTACAGCGGCAATTCCAAGCCGGTGACTGCAAGGAATTTAAGAAAGGTCACAGGCGTTACCATGGAGACAGGCGAGAATGGGCTCATCATAGACTGGCGGAAAGTACCCGGCGCAAACAGCTATCAGATTATGCGCAGTGAGGAAGCAGGAGGGCCTTATAAGGAAATTGTAAAGCTGTCGGGCTCCACTCTTTCTTATACTGATACTACGGCAGTGGTGGGAAACCGGTATTACTACAAAATCAGACCCATTAAAAATGGAAAGTATACAGGGTATGGAAGTTTTACAAGCGCATTGGAAAAATGGGTGCTGGAGTCGCCGGATAATTTGACTGTCACATCCCAGGCCGGGCAGATCAAGCTGTCCTGGGAAAAAGTCAAGAAAGCGGTGGGATATGAGATTTACAGAAGTACAGAGGAAGAAAGCGGTTATGAGAGCATCGCAGAAGTGACCGGTAAAAGTGTATGTACCTATACGGATGACACTGCTTTGCCGGAAACGGTTTATTATTATAAAGTAGCGGCTATTGGAGATAACGGAGAATTCACCGGCAGTGGAGACGAGACAGATCCGGTGGATGCACAGGTTGATATCTGAAAAGGAAAGGAAGAATGATATGAGAACAGGAAAAGGCAGAAAAATTGCCGCAGTGCTGTTGATGGCTGCCATACTTTCCGCTGATATCTGCAAAGCAGCCAGTCCGGTATATGGGGCGCAGCAGGAAATCCAGACGGAGACGGCCGGGCAGGAGCTTGGCAATGCAGAAGAAGAGAGTGCACAGACTTCGGAAGATAAAAGTGAGAATCTGTCAAAGGTGACAGAACAGCCGGAATCAGATAATTCTTCCGGCACACAGGAAGCGGCAGAAACAGGAAATCCTTCTGGTATACAGGAGGGAACGGAACCGGAGCATCCATCAGAGGCTCCGGGAGAGAATGAACCGGAGAATCCGTCAGGTACGCCAGAACCGGAGAATCCGTCAGAGGCGCCAGAACAGGAGAATCCGTCAGGTACCCCGCAGGAGCCAGAACCAGAGGATCTTGCAGAAGAGCCAGAACAGGAAGATTCTGAGAATATAGCGCAGAAAGATACGGCAGATGGCGTAAAAAAGGAACAAGAACTCCGGTCGGAAACGGATACGCTGTCAGAACCTGGGGATGCAGCAGAGAATCTGGAGGAAGAAGCCAGAACTCAGGCAGAACAGGCATTTGCAAAATTTTTAGAAGAATATGAGATGTATGGAACCCTCACTAATGATATTGCATTTCCAATTTATCAGGAACCGTCCCCGGAATCAGCGGTGGTTCAGGAGCTTACCAGCGGCTGGCAGGTAAAGCTGACGGGTGTGAAGCTTCAGGACGACGGAGTATGGTATCAGATTGCTTTTGCTGTCAATGATAAAGAATACATCGGTTACATACAGAGTGAATATGTGGTAACCCAGGACGCCAGGCTGGCGGAATGGGAAGAGCAGTATCTGGGAGGAGGAATGGCGGCCCGGACGTTCACAAGGGGAAGTGCAAAGGGAAGCACCCAGTTATCCGCTTTTCCCGCAAGTTATCAGAGTGCCATTCAGAAATTAATTCAGGCTCATCCCAATTGGACTTTTGTGCCCATGAACACAGGCTTGGAATGGGCAGAGGTATTGAAAAATGAAATGGAAGACAGCCGGAATCTGGTGGAAACCTATCAGCCGGACACCTGGAAGTCGACGGAACCCAAGGATTACAACATGAGCACTGGTCAATGGGTGATTAAAAACGGAACCAATTGGGTGCAGGCGTCGGAAGCCATTGTAAAACATTATTTAGATCCCAGGAATTTCCTGACAGAAGAGTCGGCGTTTCAGTTTGAGCAGCTGACTTACAGCAGTTACCATACCGAATCCGGCGTAGAGAAGATTTTAAGCGGAACCTTCATGAGCAACAAGAAGCTGGAGGATGGTTCCGGCGGCGGAATTACCT
Source organism: Petralouisia muris (assembly GCF_004793545.1). Classification (GTDB taxonomy): domain Bacteria; phylum Bacillota; class Clostridia; order Lachnospirales; family Lachnospiraceae; genus Petralouisia; species Petralouisia muris. The sequence continues at coordinate 11,641 of NZ_SRYA01000014.1, forward strand.
ATGCCCAGGCGTTTATACAGATTGGCAAGGAACTGAAGGTAAGCCCTTATTTCCTTGCCAGCCGTGTGCGTCAGGAGCAGGGGGTGAAGGGGAATTCTTCTCTGATTTCCGGTACCTATCCCGGATATCAGGGATACTATAATTATTTTAACATGGGCGCAACCGGAATCGGCGATGAGGTAATCAGAAGCGGCTTGACAGAAGCCAAAACCGCTGGATGGAATACCCGCTATAAAGCCCTGCAGGGCGGCGCTGAGAAGGTGTCCTCCAAGTACATTACCAGAGGACAGGATACCTTTTATCTGCAGAAATTTGACGTGGATGCTTCCTATGACGGCCTGTACTGGCATCAGTATATGCAGAATCTTCTGGCGGCAGACAGTGAGGGAAGAAGCGTCCGAAAAGGCTATGCGGACATGGGAGCGTTAGACAATAAGTTTGTGTTTAAGGTTCCGGTGTACAATAATATGCCTTCGTCTCCCTGCCCCAAGCCGGAAGAAAACCTGAGCCAGCCTGTCCTGAAAGCAGAGAAGAGCGGATATGGCCTTGTAAAGCTGTCCTGGAATGAGGTTGCAGCGGCCCAGGGATATCAGATTTACCGTGCAGAGGGAAGCGGCAGCTATAAGAAAATAAAGACCATCAGTACGGCAGGAACCCGTTCCTATGAGGACAGTGGGGTGACTCCAGGGAAAGTGTATAATTACAAAGTACGGGCCTACCTGAAATTCAGCGATGGGAACAAGTACTCCGCTTATTCGGAGGTAAAGAACATTGATCTTACTATTCCGGCCACTACCTGGAGTAAATTTAAGATTAAGAATTACAGAACCATTGAGATGTCCTGGAAGAAGAAATCTGTAGACGGCTACAAGATTTACCGGAAAACAGGCAGCGGCAAGTATACCTGTATCCAGACCATCACAGGCACCAGTTTCCAGAATACAACGGTAAAGCCGGGAAATACCTACAGCTACCGGGTACGCGGGTATGTCTCTGTAAACGGAAAGCTTTATTATTCTGCCTATACTTCCGTGAAACAGGCAGCGCTTAAAATGGCAAAACCTCAATTGAAAAAGGTAAGCGTTTCAGGAGGGAAAAAAATAAAAGTAACCTGGAATCGGGATTCCAAGGCAGACGGCTATTACATTTACCGGGCTACATCCAAAAATGGAAAGTATAAGAAAGTAAAGACCATTACAAAAAATAAAACGGTAAGCTGGTCGGACAGCAGCATTCGTACAGGAAAGACTTACTACTACAAGATTCGTTCTTATGTAAAAACTGCTTCCGGAACGAAATCTTCCAGTTATTCCAAGGTTATGAATGTGAAAACTGCCTTGAGTACGCCGGCGGTCACTTCGATTAAGGTTACGAAAAATGGAACAGTGAAGCTGAAATGGAGCAAGGACGCCAATGCAGCCGGCTATAAGATTTACCGTGCATCCTCCAAAAACGGCAAATACAAAGAAGTGAAACAAATCACGAAAAACGCCACGGTTACCTGGACGGATAAAACTACGAAATCAGGGAAAAGCTATTACTATAAAATCAGGGCCTATTCACTGAATCAAAATAAAGTGAAATATTCCACGTACTCTGCGAAAAAAGGCATTCGGGTAAATTAAGGGGAAAAAGATGAAGATTACACCCTATCGAATCAAAAAAGGGATCAAATACTTTAAGCATTATGGGGCAAAGGCATTCTTTAACCGTCTCCGTGACAAACTGGAGCCGGATCAGGTGCCTTACGGTCCCTGGTTTGAGAAATACAGAGCAAGCGAAGAAGAACTGGCCCGTCAGAGAAGGCAGAGCAGGAAACTGCCCTGCCGTCCTTTGATCAGCGTGGTGGTTCCCTGCTACCGAACGCCGGAAAAATATCTGGTGGAAATGATGGATTCTGTTCGGAACCAGTCTTATGAGAACTGGCAGCTGTGTCTGATGGACGCAACACCCTCTTGTGAGGTGGAAGAAATTGTTCAAAAGTTTTGTGAATCCCATCAGGAAAAAAGAATTTATTATCAGCGCCTGAAGGAAAATCTTGGAATTTCGGAGAATACCAACGCAGGCCTTAAGGCAGCCCGGGGAGAGTGGATCGGATTTTTGGATCACGATGATTTGCTGGCCCCGGAAGCTTTTTATGAAATTACAGCGTTGATTAATCGGGAACCGGAAGTAGAAGTGATTTATTCGGATGAAGATCAGGTGGAGGAAACCAGACAGGGCCTGAAGCACAAAAAACCACACTTTAAACCGGACTTCAGTCCGGATTTACTGTGCTCCAATAATTATATTACCCATTTCCTCTGTGTGAAAAACACTGTGCTGAAGAAAACAGGAGGCTTCCGGAAAGAATTTGACGGGGCCCAGGATTATGATTTTATTCTGCGCTGCACAGAGCTTGCCAAAAAAACGGGGCATGTGCCCCGGGTGCTCTACCACTGGCGGGTGCACAGCAATTCCACTGCAGATAATCCTTTGAGTAAAACTTATGCGTATGAGGCGGGACAGCGGGCTCTGCAGGAGCATCTGGCAAGAACAGGGAGAAAAGGAGAGGTGATGCAGCTTCCCCATTTTGGCTTCTACCGGGTGAAATATGCTGTGGAAGGAACTCCCCTGGTATCTATCCTGATTCCGAATAAGGATCAGGCAGCGGTGTTACGGCGCTGCATAGATTCCATACAGAAATCTTCTTATCAGAACTATGAGATTATAATTATCGAGAATAACAGTACAGAGCCGGAAATCTTTGCCTATTATCAGGAGCTGCTGGGAGAACAGCCCTTCAGTCAGGATAGCTGCAGAGAGGGGAAGCTGCCGGGAGGTCAGAGAGTCCGCATCGTTGTCTGGGACAGCGGCTTTAACTATTCCGCCATCAATAATTTTGGGGCGTCTTATGCCGATGGCAGCTATTTGATTCTTCTCAACAATGATATTGAAATTATCACGGAAAGCTGGATAGAGGAACTGCTGGGCAATTGCCAGAGGCCAGGAGTGGGAATTACAGGAGCTCGCCTGTATTATCCGGATAATACCATACAGCATGCCGGAATCGTGGTGGGAATTGACGGGATTGCGGCCAATATGTTTCCGGGACTGCCCCGGGGCCGGGAGGGGTATTACCACAAGGCGGCCATACAGCTCAATTACAGTGCAGTGACGGCAGCCTGTCTGATGGTTTCCAGAGAGGTGTTTGAAGAACTTCATGGATTAGAAGAAGAACTGACGGTGGCGTTTAATGACCTGGATTTTTGTCTCAGGGCGGGGAAAGCCGGCTATCTGGTGGTATATGATCCCTTTGCGGAGGCTTATCATTACGAGTCAAAAACCCGGGGAGCTGAAGATACCGAAGAAAAATTACGGAGATTTGGAGATGAAATAGAATTTATCCGTATCCGCTGGATTGATCTTCTCAAGCAGGGCGATCCTTACTATAATCCTAATTTTTCACTGAAAAAGTGTAATTATGCATTAAAACCGTGAAAAGGGTCAGTTCATTAGAACTTGCCCTTTTTCCGATTCAATGCTACAATAGAATGAATTGAGATTTGGAAGCTAAGAAAATACAGAGTTGAATGTGAGAAGAGACATATGATGAAAGTATTTATCTGCCCGGAATGCGGGGGTATCACAACAGTATCCAGAAGGAAAGAAATTAATTGCCATAAATGCGGAGGGATCAAAATGATTCCTTCTAAGCTTACTTTTGCACAGTATAGTGAAATGGATGAGCAGCAGAGGAAGGATTACTCGGACAGCTGGCTGTACATACGGAATAAAATGAATAATCAGGACAGCAAATAATTAAGAAAATTTTAATAGAATATCAATTGTTTTCCTGTTGAAGAATTGTGTATGATAGTTCCGTAAACTTTGGAGAATGAGGACGAAAGATTATGTATAAAAGACAGAAAAAGAGCTGGGTGAAGCATCTGGACTTTCTGATATTGGATATTATCTGCCTGGAGATTGCTTTTTACAGTTCCTGCCTGATCCGTCTGGGAAATATAAGAAGGCTGCCCGTTCTGCTGGATTATTATAATCGGCTGGCGGTTGTTCTGCTGCTTGTGGATATTTGCGTTGTGTTCTTTTTTGAAGCGTATACCGGAATCCTGCGGAGGAATAGGGTGCAGGAATTAAAGGCAGTTCTGATGCATTGCTGTATTGTATTTGCAGCAGTTACCGTCTATGTATGGGCTACGAAGCAGTCAGAGATTTATTCCAGGCAGGTTATTTTTGTGTTCTGGGGAATTGCAGTGGTGATTGAATACTTTTCCAGATGCCTTTGGAAAATTTATATCCGCCAGCGCATGATAAAAGGAAAGAAATTCTCCCAGCTGCTTGTGGTGACAGAGGAATGTTATGCGGAGGAATGTGTGTCAGATTTTCAGCATGACCGGTACAAGGAGTTTGAAGTTATCGGCGTGGTGATTGTAGATAAAAACCGGATTGGAGATGAAATCTGCGGGGTTCCCGTGGTGGCGTGCGCCGACAGCTTTCTGGAATATGTGCGCATTAATGTAGTGGATGAAATCTTTATCAACGGCAATACAAGGGAGAGCAGTGAGGCTTTAGCCAATGAGCTGTTGGAATTGGGGCTGACTGTTCATTTTAATCTGGTTCGGGAGTCCAGACTGATGCCTAATAAATTGGTGGAACGGTGCGGAAAATATATGGTGCTGACTACAAGCATGAAGATTGCAACCACCAGACAGGTATTTATCAAACGCGGAATGGATATTCTGGGAAGCCTGGTGGGACTGCTTCTGACAGGCATTGCCTTTCTGGTCTTTGCGCCGGTTATTAAGTATCAGTCCCCGGGGCCTATCTTCTATGAGCAGACCAGAATCGGGAAAAATGGCAGAAGATTCAAGTTCTATAAATTCCGCACAATGATTGTAGGGGCGGATCGGATGAAAGAAGAACTGATGGATCAGAATGAAATGGATGGACTGATGTTTAAAATGGAAGACGATCCCAGGATTTTCGGAATTGGAAAATTCATGCGGAAATATTCCATTGATGAGCTTCCCCAGTTCTGGAATGTGCTGAAAGGGGATATGAGCCTGGTTGGGACAAGACCTCCCACAGAGGAAGAATTTGTACAGTACGAACTGCATCATAAGGCAAGGCTGGGCATCCGGCCGGGGCTGACGGGAATGTGGCAAGTCAGCGGAAGAAGCGATATTAAGAATTTTGAGGAGATTGTGGCACTGGACACTCAATATATTTCCAACTGGTCACTGGGAATGGATATTCGGATTTTATTCCGGACCATAGGCGTAGTGCTGACAGGTAAGGGGTCGTCATGACAGATATTTCAATTACGATAGTAGCATATAATAACGAAGAAGATGTGAGAAATGCGGTATGTTCCATTCTGGAATGTACCGCTGTCACTATTTCCAGAAAAATATATATTGTAGACAACAGCACCCAGGAAAATTCACTGAAAGAGCTGGAAGAAGAATACCCGGAGGTGATATATCTGAATCCGGGGAAAAACTTAGGATTTGGGGCGGGCCATAATTATGTCCTTTCCAGACTGGATTCCAACTACCATGCCATTGTAAATCCGGATATTATTCTGACAGAAGACAGCCTGTCAATTCTCATGGATTTTATGGAAAAGAAAGGGTGCGGGATGGCAGTTCCCAGAATGACAGATGCAAAGGGAGAGCTTCAGGCAGCTTATCGGCGGGAACTAACTGTTTTTGATATGGGAATCCGCATGTTTCTGTCTTCTCATTTTAAGAAACGTCAGGCTTATCATACCATGCAGGATATGGATTATGGAAAACCTTTTCCTGTGCCCTTTGCCCAGGGAAGCTTTCTTGTGATCCGGAGGGAATTATTTCAGAAAATGGGCGGATTTGATGAGCGGTATTTTATGTATATGGAGGATGCGGATTTATGCAGGCAGGTGAATGGATGCAGCAGTCTTTGGTATTGTCCCGATACTACGGTGATTCATAAATGGGAACGCGCTTCCCATAAAGATAAAAAACTGATGAAAATTCACATGGTTTCGATGGTGCGGTATTTTCAGAAATGGGGGTGGAAATTGTGGTAGGAAAAGCGCCCGAAGGGAAGATACGCCTTTCAGTTGCCATGGTGACTTATAACGGAGAAAGATATCTTACAGAGCAGATAGAATCTATCCTGGATCAGCTGGGCAGCCGGGATGAATTGGTGATTTCCGATGATGGTTCGAAAGACCATACCCTTGAGCTCATCCGGAAATATCAAGAAAAAGATCAGAGAATTCGCCTGTTCCAGGGACCGGGCCGGGGAATCAAAAAAAATGTGGAGCACGCCCTTTGCCAGACAAGAGGGCGCTATATCTTTCTGGCGGATCAGGATGATATCTGGATGCCCCAAAAGACAGAAAAGGTACTGGAGGCATTTGAAAAGCAGAATGCTACGGTGGTAATTCACGACGCCCAGGTGTTTGAAGGAATAGATCCGGAAAATATCGTGATGGAATCTTTTTTTCAGTTCCGAAATTCCGGGGCAGGCGTTTGGAAAAATTTGGTAAAAAATAGTTATATAGGATGCTGTATGGCTTTTCGCCAGGAATTGAAAGAGATCATTCTCCCCATTCCCAACCAAATTGAGATGCATGATCAGTGGATTGGAATTTTAGGAGATTATGCGGCTGGAAAATCCTGTTTTTTGTCAAAACCGCTGTTACTATACCGTCGGCATGGAGATAATAATTCCAGTATGAAACATTATGGAATTGGTAAAATGTTACGAAACCGTCTCCGTTTTTTCTGTTGTTTTTTTATAAGAATTGTACAAATTCGACAGAAAAGGCATGGGTTTTTGGGAAATTTCAAGAAAAATAACGGTTGATAAATGGCTTGAAATATTATAAGATAAGTCATATGTATAAAACTGGCATAAAATGCAGGGCGGATGAAGGATTGAAAAATCAAAAACAGATAGGGTGAAGGTATGGCGAAACAGAGCAGAGCACAGGGGCAGAAGCCCATGAGTAAAAAGGAGAAAAAGAACAAACGAAGAAAACGGAAAATAATTATTGTGATCATTGAATTGCTGATCCTGCTGGGCGTGCTGGCCTGGATTTGGGTGAATGGGAAGATGGATAAGCTGAACACGGATGTTTCTTTCAAAGGGCAGGATGTAAGAGTGGAGCTTCCGGAAGAAACGCAGGAGGTTCTCGTAGAGTATACCACCATAGCATTGTTCGGGTTGGATAATCGGGAGGAGAATAGCTACAGCAGAGGAAATTCCGATGTGATTATGGTGGCAAGAATTGACAAAGAGACGAAAGAGGTTCGTCTGGTGTCTGTATACCGGGATACGTTTTTGAAAATGGCGGATCTGAATAACACAGATGCATACAGCAAAGCCAATGCAGCCTATGCAATGGGAGGTCCGGAACAGGCAGTGCGTATGCTGAACACCAATCTGGATCTGGATATTCAGGAATACGTTTCCTTTGACTTTTCAGCAGTTGCAGAAGCAGTGGATATTCTGGGCGGAGTAGAAGTGGAAATTACAAATGAAGAGGCGGGACATTTGAATAATTACTGCGTGGAAACATCTAAGGTTACAGGGAAAGATTATACTCCGCTGCCCGGAGCCGGGACCTATAACCTGAATGGAGTGCAGGCTGTGTCCTATGGAAGAATCCGTTATACGATAGGGGACGATTTCAAGAGGACGGAGCGTCAGCGTCTGGTTGTGGAGAAGATGGTAGATAAAGCGCTGGCTTCTGATATGAGTACCATCAATGAATTGATTGATGTTGTTTTCCCGAAGATTAAGACAAGTCTGTCCAAGGCAGAGATACTCAGCCTTGCAAAAGACGCTTTTAATTATAAAATGGGAGATAATGCGGGATTTCCTTTTGACAGGGAGAATGAGGTGGTAAGTATTTCTTATCAGAAAGGCAGCCAGGATTGTGTCATTCCGGCGGATTTGGCTTCTAATGTGAAGCAGCTTCATGATTTCCTGTATGGAACCACCAGTTATCAGGTGACAGACAGCGTACAGAGCATCAGCGACGAGATTGTGTACCGGACAGGAGTAAGGGCTAAGAAGGATTAATAACAGGAGGATTTCATATGTGTGGAATTGTAGGATATATCGGAGAGTCACAGGCGGCTCCCATTTTGCTGGATGGTCTGTCTAAATTGGAATACCGGGGATATGACTCAGCAGGGATTGCCATATATGACGGGGAAAACATTCAGGTGCAGAAGGCAGTGGGACGTCTGAAGGCGCTCAGCGAGCTGACCCATGACGGCGCTACCATGCCGGGAATTTCGGGAATCGGCCATACGCGCTGGGCAACCCATGGGGCGCCTTCAAATCAGAATGCACACCCTCATTATAATCAGTCAGAGACGATAGCAGTTGTACACAATGGAATTATCGAGAACTATCTGAAATTGCGGAAACGGCTGGAAAAGAAGGGATATCAGTTCCAGTCAGATACGGATACAGAAGTGGTGGCTCATCTTTTGGATTATTATTATAAAGGCGATCCCATAGAAGCTATTACTAAGATTATGCACCGAGTAGAAGGGTCTTATGCCCTGGGGATTATCTTTAAGGAACATCCAGAACACGTGTATGCAGTCCGAAAAGATAGTCCTTTGATTGTGGGACACGGGAAAGACGGCAACCTGATTGCCTCAGACGTGCCGGCAGTTCTTAAGTATACCAGAAATGTATATTTTATCCAGAATGAGGAAATTGCGGTTTTAACTAAAGATGCCATCGCTTTTTATAATGTGGACGGAGAGGATATTCAGAAGGAATCCACGGCTATAGACTGGGACATCAATGCTGCGGAAAAAGGCGGTTATGAGCATTTTATGTTAAAGGAAATGTATGAGCAGCCGCAGACCGTGCGGGATACCTTAAATCCCAGAATTAAAGACGGGACAATTGTGATTGAAGAACTGGGGATGAGTGAGGAAGAGATCCGCGGGATCCGCAAGATCCACATTGTCGCCTGCGGTTCTGCCTATCATGTGGGCGTTACCGGCAAATATGTTTTTGAGGGCATGGCAAGAATCCCTGTGGAGGTTGATTTGGCCTCAGAATTCCGTTACCGGAATCCCATTCTTTCCCATGATGAACTTGTGATTGTGATCAGCCAGTCGGGAGAAACGGCAGATTCTCTGGCTGCGTTAAGAGAAGCGAAGGACAAGGGAGTGAAGACCCTTGGAATTGTCAATGTGGTGGGTTCTTCCATTGCCAGGGAAGCGGATAAGGTAATGTATACCTGGGCAGGACCAGAAATTGCCGTGGCAACCACCAAGGCGTACAGCGCCCAGTTGATTGCACAATACCTTCTGGCAGTGAAATTTGCTCAAGTAAGGGATGTAATTACAGAGGGGGAAGTGGCTGCATTTTTGAAGGATTTACAGAAACTGCCGGAACAGATTGAGATGCTTTTGAGCAATAAAGAAAAGATTCAGCATTTTGCCAACCGTTATATTGCGGCGAAGGATGTATTTTTTGTAGGAAGGGGCATAGATTACGCTATTTCCCTGGAGGGCTCTTTGAAGCTTAAGGAGATTTCCTATATCCATTCAGAGGCTTATGCCGCAGGAGAATTAAAACACGGAACCATCTCTTTGATTGAAGAAGGAACACTGGTGGCGGCAGTGGTAACCCAGGAAGATCTGTATAAGAAGACTATCAGCAATATTGTGGAATTAAGCAGCAGAGGGGCCTTCGTGCTGGCAGTAACCAATACTGGAAATCGGGAGATTGAGAAAGCGGCGGATTATGTGATTTACATTCCGCAGACAAATAAATACTTTACCAATTCACTGGCGATTATTCCGCTGCAGCTGTTCAGCTATTATGTATCTGTAGGCAAGGGCTGTGATGTAGATAAGCCCAGGAATCTGGCGAAATCTGTTACCGTTGAGTAAGAAGAGGGGGAGGACGTCCCCCTCTTTTCGTTTGCAAAATCATTTCGCTCACGGCATATCACGTTTTTTTAAAATTGTTGTCACATTTCTGTCACAAATATTCCGTAAACTGCTTAATAGAAACAAAGCAAGAGCAGAATCATATAGGGAAGCGAAAGGAGAAAATGTCATGGAAAACAATTTTAATGGAAATAATAACGATAACAATAACAATAACAATAACAGTTCAGATTCTTTATATTCATACAGCTATCTCAATCAGGAGAATCAGGAACGCAATCCGAATTACTATGAAAGACAGGAAGAAAACCATCAGTCCGCATTTAAGGCACAGGAAGAAAACAGCAGGATTTCACAGACAAATACGGCAGACCAGACAGCAGGCGGTGAAAGAACTTATACGGCAGACCAGACGGCAGATAGGGAAGGAACTTTTTCCACAGAACCGGCAGCGGGCGGTGAGAGAACTTACATCGCAGGAGAAGCTCCCAGCCGGAATCAGGAATATAAAAGAGACGACAGTCAGTTTTACAGTACCGGGCAGTCCAATGCCTCTTACAGCAGCCAGTGGAATCCGGTACCGGAAGATGCGAAGAAGAAAAAACAGAAATATTCCGGAGAAAAGAAACATCATGGCTTTGGCGTAACAGTGGGAAAATGTGCGGCTCTTGCCCTGGTATTCGGATTGGTTTCTGGTACAGTGTTCTACGGAACGGGACTTGCTTTTCAATATGCCGGCGGCCCTAATAATGCCCGGCTGGAAACCACAGCAGGAGAAGACGGCAAAACAGATGGCACTACTTCTAACAGCATTTCAGGAACCAGCGTAAGTACTGCAACCACCATCAATGATGTGGCTGATATTGTGGATAACGTAATTCCCTCCATCGTATCTATTACGAATATGGGTCAGCAGGAAATGGGCAGAGATTTCTTCGGCCGTTCCTATATGCAGGATACTGAGAGCGCAGGAAGCGGGATTATTATAAGCCAGACGGAGAAGGAAATTTATATCGCTACCAATAATCATGTGGTAGCCAATTCCAGTCAGCTGACTGTGAATTTTACAGATGATCAGTCTGTGACAGCAGAGATTAAAGGCTCAGACGCCAGTACGGATTTGGCAGTAATTTCTGTATCAATTGCGGATATTCCGGAAGAAACTATGGAAAAAATAAAAGTAGCCACACTTGGCAATTCCGATGATATCAGAGTAGGGCAGAGCGCGGTGGCAATCGGAAATGCACTGGGATACGGGCAGTCCGTTACCACAGGAGTGATCAGTGCTTTGGATCGGGAGGTTACTGTACAGGACGAGAATACAGGCGTATCTATTACCAATGATTTAATTCAGACCAGCGCTGCAATCAATCCTGGGAACAGCGGCGGAGCTCTGGTAAATATGAACGGAGAAGTAATTGGAATTAACTCTGTCAAATATAACGATACCAGCGTAGAAGGCATGGGATTTGCAATACCAATCTCTGCGGCAGAACCGATTATCAACGATTTGATTACCAGGGAAGTGGTAGATGAGTCAAATTCTGCATACCTTGGCGTATCCGGCCAGGATGTGACAGAAGATCTGGCTGAAAGTTTTGGAATTCCAGAGGGATTGTACATCACAATGGTGCAGGAAAACAGCGCTGCAGAGAAAGCGGGAATTAAAAAAGGAGATGTTATTACGGAATTTGATGGAAGAAAAGTTCAGTCTATGGATGGTTTAAAAGAACTGATGCAGTATTATGCAGCAGGAACTGAAGTGGAAATTACCATTCAGACCAATCAAAACGGAGAGTGGCAGGAACAGAAAGTCACAGCCGTATTAGGGAAAAAGAATGACTGATTTTTCTTTTAAAATAAGGGAAAGTATGGTAAAATAAATATTAAGAAAATGAAAATGCCAATCTGGAATGATCCAGATTGGCGTTTCGGCTTAGGAACTGTTAAAAAATAACTTGTGATTTTGGTTGTCTTTTTCTCGGAGAGTGCTGATCAAAATCAGTTGGATAGCTCGTTATGCGCCTGATTTTTGAATATCGCTCTCGAAGAAAAATACCCAATGGAGCGCGCTGTCCTGCGCACGATTCACAAGTTATTTCTTAACAGTTCCTTACAGAGATATTGCAGAAGCGGCTGCTTTTGCAGTAGGAATGGACAAGGAGCCGCCGGATCACTTGTTCCGGAAAAGGGAGGTTTATTGAATGAGAAAGAAAAAAATCGTAATTGCCCTGGGACATGATGCATTAGGAACTACATTGCCGGAGCAAAAAAGAGCTGCCCAGAGAACTGCAAAAGCAGTGGTGGATTTTATCAAAGAAGATTACCAGGTGGTAATTTCCCACAGCAACGGCCCTCAGGTGGGTATGATACACACAGCGATGGCGGAATTCTGCAGGATTTATCCAGAATATACAGCAACTCCCATGTCGGTATGCTCCGCCATGAGTCAGGGATACATTGGCTACGATTTACAGAATGCAATCCGTACAGAACTGCTGAACCGGGGAATTTATAAACCGGTGTCCACGATTCTGACCCAGGTCTGTGTAGACCCCTATGACGATGCTTTTTATCGTCCCACCAAGGAAATTGGCCGTGTAATGACAGAGGAAGAAGCAGAAGCAGAAGAGAAGAAAGGCAACCATGTGGTGAAGACCGAAGCCGGGTACCGCAGAATTGTTGCTGCACCCAAGCCTGTGGATATTGTGGAGATTGACGCCATACGCGCACTTCTAGAAGCGGAACAGGTGGTGATTGCCTGCGGCGGAGGGGGAATTCCCGTGCTTGCCCAGGGGCATAAGCTGAAAGGAGCCAGCGCAGTGATTGAGAAAGATTCTGCGGCAGGTAAGCTGGCAGATCTGGTAGATGCAGACCGTCTGGTGATTTTAACAGGGGTAGAGAAGGTCTGCCTGAATTTTGGAACCGGTCAGGAGGAACCTCTGGATGAGATAACTACAGCCCAGGCCAGGAGTTATATGGAGGAAGGACAGTTTGAGCCAGGAACAATGCTTCCTAAGATTGAAGCTGCCATTGAGTTTATCGGGAATTCAGCAGTGCGAAGTGTATTGATTACCAGATTGGAGTCTTCTGGAGAGGAAATTAAGAAAATAACCGGAACAATAATAAGGAAATAATGATTTTTACACATGGCCTGCCTTGTGGCAGAAAAATGCTCAGTGTGGCACAGGCAGAAAAATTTTAAAAAATCAGGAAAGGAAAATTAATATGAAAAATCTGAGAAAAACGAAAATTATCTGTACTTTGGGGCCAGCAACGGATCAGGATGATGTGTTACGGCAATTGATGGTGGAAGGAATGAATGTTGCCAGGTTTAATTTCTCCCATGGCACCCATGAGGAACAGGGAGAACGGCTGAAAAAAGTCCGCAGGCTGCGGGAAGAGCTGGATTTGCCGGTGGCTACCCTGTTAGATACCAAGGGACCGGAAATTCGCCTACGGGATATTAAAGACGGCAAGGCACAGCTGGAGCCAGGCCAGATATTTACTCTGACGACGGAAGAGATTCTGGGTGATAAGGAGCGTGTATCTATTACTTACAAAGAGCTGGTGACAGATGTAGCGCCAGGCTGCCGGATTCTCATTGATGACGGACTGATTGAGCTTGGGGTGGATGAGGTAACAGATACAGATATTGTCTGCCATGTAGTAAACGGTGGCGTGATTTCCAATAAGAAAGGGGTCAATGTCCCAAATGTAGAATTGTCTATGCCTTACATCAGTGAAAAAGATTATGAGGATATTGTGTTCGGGATTGAACAGGATTTTGATTTTGTGGCGGCTTCTTTTGTCCGCACTGCAGATGACGTTCTGGAAATCAGGAAGATTTTTGAAGAAAAGAACTGCAATAACATCAACATTATTTCCAAGATTGAAAATATGCAGGGCGTGGAAAATATAGATGAGATTATCCGGGTATCCGATGGAATCATGGTAGCCAGAGGGGATATGGGTGTGGAAATTCCTTTAGAGGATGTTCCAGTTATTCAGAAAATGATTATCAAGAAGGTGATTGACGCCGGAAAACAGGTGATTACCGCTACCCAGATGTTAGATTCCATGATGAAAAATCCAAGGCCCACTCGGGCGGAGTCTACCGACGTGGCAAATGCCATTTACGATGGAACCAGTGCAATTATGCTGTCAGGAGAGACTGCGGCAGGCCTCTATCCGGTGGAAGCATTGAAAACCATGGTGAAAATTGCAATTCGCACAGAGCAGGATATCAATTATACCGCCCGGTTCAAATCCAGGGAAAATATGAGCAACCCGGATATTACCAACGCCATTTCCCATGCTACCTGCACCACGGCAAATGATTTGAAGGCAGCGGCTATTATTACAGTAACCCAGTCCGGCGAAACAGCCCGGATGATTTCCAAATACCGTCCGGACTGCCCCATCATCGGCGGAAGCATGTATCCTAAGGTGTGCCGCCAGCTGAACCTGTCCTGGGGCGTTACGCCTTTGCATGTGGAGCTGAAAGAAGATGCAGACGAATTATTTGATCATGCGGTAGATGCAGCCCAGGCAGCAGGTCTGGTGTCTATGGGAGATATCACGGTTATTACAGGAGGCGTGCCTTTAGGGGTATCCGGGACAACCAATATTCTGAAAGTTCATGTGGCAGGCCATATTCTGGCTACCGGAACGGGAATCAATGATAAGACCGTGTCTGCAAATCTCTGTGTCTGCAAAAATCTCCAGGATTTGCGGAGGGATTTTAAAACAGGGGATATTATTGTTGCAAAAGAGACAAATAATGAAATGATGGAACAGCTGCGCAATGCGTCCGGCCTGATCGTGGAAGAAGGCGGAGCAGGCTCCCATGCGGTGATTGCAGGATTGAGTCTGGATATTCCGGTGATTATTGAGGCGGAAAACGCCACCTCTATTTTGAAAACGGGAGCATATGTCACCTTAAATGGCAAAGACGGAATTGTCAGCTGCAACCAGTAAAATTCGGAGCTGCACAGTAAAATAGTTTACTTGCGAGAAGAGGTTTACAGGGAGATTAAGTATGAAAAAGTATAGAATATGGCTGGCGGTATTATTGATTGGGGTTCTGGCGTTTGGCGGCTGCGGCGGCTTTAACGGCAGTGGAAAAGCCAGGCAGCAGTCTCAGGAACAGGACGGCGGGGAAACCTCTGTGAAGGAGGAGCTGCCTGAGGAGAAAGAACAGTTGGGAAGTGAGGAATCTTCAGAGGAAAATAATGCTTCTGAGAATGGGGAATCGCCAGAGGGAAGCAATGCTTCTGAGAATGGGGAATTACCGGAAGGAAGCAATGCTTCTCAGAATCCGGAATCACTTTCCGGGCAGGAAACGGCGGCTCCTGCATTAAATGAAGAAACTGTGGTGCGTTCCCGAGAAGAGGTGGTAACAACCTCTTCTGTAAATATCAGGACTGCTCCTTCTACAGACAGTGAAGTATACCAGACTGCAGTCCGCAGAACAGAATTGCTCCGGACTGCAGATGATGGAACCTGGAGCGCTGTGGAAATTGATGGAAAAGAATACTACGTTGCCTCAGAATACCTGAAATTGAAATCAGAAATGACAGACAACGGATATCTAGTGGTGATTGACGCAGGACATCAGGGAAGGGGCAACAGTGAGCAGGAGCCCATCGGCCCCGGAGCCTCTGAGACGAAGCCCAAGGTAGCCAGCGGAACCTCCGGCTGTGTCAGCGGCTTGAATGAGTATGAACTGACGCTGATGGTGTCCTTAAAGCTGCAGGCGGAATTGGAAGCCAGAGGTTATCAGGTGATGATGATCCGTACCAGCCATGATGTAAATATCAGCAACAGCGAGCGGGCGGCAGTTGCCAACAATGCAGGGGCAGACGCCTTTATCCGGGTGCATGCCAACGGTTCTGATGACAGCAGTGAGAACGGCATCCTGACCATCTGCCCAACCTCTTCCAATCCCTATATGGGCAGCCTGTACAGTCAGTGCCGGAGCCTTTCTGAATGTGTGCTGGACGGTGCAGTCAATGCCACCGGAGCCAATAAGAAATATATCTGGGAAACAGACACCATGAGCGGCATTAAC
Organism: Petralouisia muris; assembly: GCF_004793545.1. Taxonomy (GTDB): domain Bacteria; phylum Bacillota; class Clostridia; order Lachnospirales; family Lachnospiraceae; genus Petralouisia; species Petralouisia muris. Next base: position 27,634 of record NZ_SRYA01000014.1, read on the forward strand.
TGGTGCACCGTTCCGGTCACTATTGTGGAAATGGGATTTATGACGAATCCCGATGAGGACAGCAGAATGGCGGAGGACGGGTATCAAAGTCAGCTTGCGGCGGGAATTGCAGATGGCGTGGACGCTTATTTTGGGAATTAAAAGCTTGAGAAGTGTTGCTGGCTTTATACTCGAGAGCATACTTATTTGCCAAATGATTTGCTGCTCTTTCTGGAATAGCGGGAATCTGTTGGAAAATCATTTGGCTCACGGGTATAGAAAAGGAGAGCGTTTAGATGAAGAAATATAAGAAATCGGTGAAAGGGTTTCTGTCCCTTTTGCTGGCGGCAGTTTTGCTGGCAGTTGGCTGCAGCGGGGGAAATCTGGAGGTGCATGCGGCGCAAAAGCCAACCCGAATCAAATTGAATTACAGCAAATATACCCTGGCTGTAGGAGATAAGCGGACCATAAAGGTGACGTCGGTACAGCCTGTGGGTGCGTCGAAAGAGGTGGTCTGGCGTTCCTCCAATTCAAACATCGCTGCAGTAAGGAAAACGGCCTACGGCGGAAAAGTAATAGCCAAAAAGAGCGGGACGGCAACGATTACAGCCAGATCAAAAAGCAATCCGAAAATCAAAGCATCCTGCAAAATTAAGGTTTGCAGGGCAACGGAAAGCATAGAATTAAAATCTAAAAAATCCTGTACCCTGAAAATGGGAGAAACGAAACGCCTCAGTGTAAAAACGAAACCCAAGAACCAGCCTGTTATCTGGCGGACTACCAACAAAAAAGTAGCTGCTGTTGACAGTAAAGGCAAGGTAACTGCCATAGCCCGGGGAAAAGCCACTGTCACAGCCACATCTGGCGGAAAATCAGTAAAAGTGTCTGTAAAAGTAGAGGGAAACGGACATCTGGTGGTGATTGACGCTGGCCATCAGGCAAGAGGAAACAGTGAGCGTGAGCCGATTGGTCCCGGAGCCTCAGAGATGAAACCCAAGGTTGCCAGCGGAACCAGCGGATGTGTGACTGGGCTGAACGAATATGAGCTGAATCTGATGGTTTCCCTTAAACTGCAGGCAGTTTTGCAGCAACGGGGATACGATGTTCAGATGATCCGTACCAGCCATGACGTGAATATCAGCAACAGTGAGCGGGCAGCCATTGCGAATCAGGCAGGGGCGCACGCCTTTATCCGGATTCATGCCAACGGTTCCTCTAACAGCAGCGAGAACGGTATTCTGACCATTTGTCCTACTCCTGGAAATCCTTACATGGGATATCTCTACAGTCAGTGCCGGAGACTTTCCGAGTGTGTGCTGGACGGGGCTGTCAATGCTACCGGAGCCAATAAGAAATATATTTGGGAGACGGATACCATGAGCGGCATTAATTGGTGCACCGTTCCGGTCACCATTGTGGAGATGGGATTTATGACGAATCCGGATGAAGATCGCAGGATGGCGGATGATGGATATCAGAATCGGCTTGCGGCAGGAATTGCGGATGGGATAGACGCTTATTTTGGGAATTAAAAGTATCATGATGGAATATCATGAAAATGGTGGTGATATAAAATGTCGGAGTATTTGCTTTTCCTTTTAGGAAGTTATCGGGAAGCCATAGGAAAGCTATTAGGGAGCCGGTTAACAAGAGTGATTTTGTATGGATCTTATGCCAGAGGGGATTTTAATCAGGACTCGGATATGGATATCATGATTCTTATGGATGCAATCTGGGCAGCGTATGAAGCGGCGATGAGGCTGAAAGTGTTTCATGCTGCAGCAGCCATTCCTTGATATCCAGCCCTCCTGCATATCCCACAAGAGAACCGTTGTTCCCAATGACCCGGTGGCAGGGGATCACAATCATAATGGGGTTGCGGTTATTGGCCATGCCCACTGCCCGGCAGCCCCGGGGGTTATGAATCTGGAGGGCGATTTCTTTATAACTGCGTGTTTCTCCGTAGGGGATGGTGCATAACGCATCCCAGACCTTTTTCTGAAACGGGGTGCCGGCAGGCTGCAGAGGAAGGTCGAAAGTTTTCCGCGCGCCCTGGAAATATTCCTCTAATTGTGATTTAGCCAGGGCGATCAGCGGTGTGTTCTTTTGTTCCGCCGAATCTATGAGAGAATTGGCTGATTCCATTCCTGCAGCTTGGCTGCAGTAAGCCGGGACTGTTTTGGAATCTATGGGGCAGTCAGCTGTTCTCAGTTTCTTTTCCGATAATTCCAGGCGTGTGATCTTTTCATTTTCCTCTGTCAGAAGCAGAATTCCCAAAGGAGAAGAATAATAATCAAAGTATTTCATGGCGGTTTCCTTTCTTGGTTTTTACAGAAGGGTTTTCGTACAGCCCAAAACTCATATGCCATAGTTTGCGGAATATTTTTGAATGCTGCCTTTTTTCTGATATTAATCAGTATATAATAATATTCAGGAAAATAAAAGGAGAATATATCTATGATAGGAACATTTTCAGGAAATCCAGAGGGATGGAACGCCCAAATCAGAACACAGTTAGAACAGATTGCAGAGCCAAAGTTCCGGCAGTTTACCGCAAAGCTGCTTCCCGGAACAGAAAATATCCTGGGGGTGCGGCTGCCTCTGCTGCGGAAAATGGCAAAGGAGCTTGCGAAAGGGGATTGGAAAACATATCTTTCTAATGCCGCCGATGGCAGTTATGAGGAAATCATGCTGCAGGGGATGACTTTGGGATATGCAAAAGGGGATTTGCAGGGAAAAAAGGAGTTCCTGGAGCGTTTTATTCCCAAAATAGACAATTGGTCGGTTTGCGACAGCGTATGCTCCACCATAAAGCTAGCCCAAAGCCAGCCGGAGGAGATGTGGGAATTTCTGCAGTCGTATTTGGACAGTTCTGAGGAATTCCATATACGTTTTGCCCTGGTGCAGCTTTTGGACTATTATGTCAATGAAGCGTATCTTGCAAGGGTTCTAAAAGCGGCGCAGCAGGTGAAGCAGGAGGATTACTATGTCAATATGGCACAGGCATGGCTGCTTTCCATTTGTTACCGAGAATTCCCAAGGGAGACGCTGCCGGTATTGGAAAAGAATCCATTGAAGGATTTTACCCACAATAAGGCAATTCAAAAGATTACGGAATCTCTGAAAGTGCCGAAAGAGGACAAGGAACGGGTGATACGGCTGCGGCGATGATGGCGGATTTCTGATGGGAACCGAGTATTTATTGTGGTGCACAATTTCCGATGTAGGCAAAATTTGAAAGATGAGAAATCAAGTAAATACTCCGGCGGTATTTACCATATAACGCAGATTGATTTGACATACAACTCGAATCATATAGAGGGCAGTGGCCTGACTCATGATCAGACCAGATATATTACTTTGGCGGTTAAAACTTGATGTTTTTTCTATTCATTAGCATGGTTTTCTGATATAATTAAAGTATGGAAAAAATCAATTTACTAAAAGTCTCCCCAGAGACCAGGAAAATCATGAAACAACAAGCGATAGGACTTAAAAAAAAGCATGTAAAGCATAAAGAAATTGCGGAAACGCTCAATATCTCAATTCAGACAGTGGATAGAATATCAAGCGCGTATAAAAAGGAGGGAGCGAAATGTCTGAAGGAGAAAAAGCGTGGCCGTAAATTAGGCGAAAAATGCCAGCTTACGCCTGCACAGGAAAGTCTTATTTATCGTTGACAATCTTAAAGTTCATCATGGAAAAATTGTTGCAGAATGGTTGTTAGAGCATAAGGATGAAATAGAATTATTTTTCACTTCACCTTATTCCCCTGAAATCAATCCAGATGAATATTTGAACCATAACCTGAAGCAGAACATACACAGCGGGATTATTCCGCACGCCAAAGAACAAATCCGCAACAAAACAGAGCGGTTTATGCATTATTTACAAAAACACAGTGAAAAGGTATCCTGTTTTTTTCAACATAAAAAGCTGAAATATATTCAAAACTACGGTTATTAAAACATTGACTTTTAATAGCCGTAGTAATAGAATTTATCCGATTCAGAAACGAGAAGAGAATTATTACATTTTGTCCAGTGATAAAGAAATTATAAAATATTCTGAAAAGTTTGCTAGTGAAAATAAAAAATTTAAAGAAGGAAACGATTGAAATGAGAAAAGCAAACCATTTTAAAATGATTGTCACAGATTTGGTATGGTACATTATTAAGAAACGACAAAACAATTTCCCCGTACACAATCAAAACAATTGCAAAATTGCGCCAGTCAGGGCATAAATTCGTAGTTGCAACTGCACGGCCCCTGCGCGCTGCAAAGAAATTTTTAGAATCTATGGAAATTGATGCCGGTATATACCATAATGGAGCGCTGCTCTATCGCGGAAAAAATAAAATTGACAGTTATCAAATAGACCATGCCCATGATGTTATCCATTCTATTTTAAACTTAAATCCATCAGCCTTTGTTGCAGCAGAGGTTGACGATATTTTATATTCTAATTTTGCAGCGGAACGTTTAGGGCCCGGTACAGATTATACTTTAACGCAGTCTGACTTCTCCGAGATATGTGGAAAAAAAGCAGATAAAATCATCGTGGAGGTAAATTCCCTGGAGGATATGGAAAAATATAAAAGCGTCCTTACCGATGATCTGTATATTCAGATATCGGAAAATATAATCGGTATGATCATGAAAAAAGCTGGGGCAAAAAGCAATGGAATCCAATACCTGGCATCTGAATTTGGTATAGGCACAGAAAATATCATTGCGTTCGGTGATGATTATAACGATATAGATATGCTTCAGACTGCAGGCATCGGCATATGCGTTAAGAATGGACTGGATATTGTAAAGAATCACGCAGATGCAATTTGCGGGTCCAAGGAAGAGGATGGCGTGGCAAAGTGGCTGGAAAAGAATATATAGGTCAGGATAAACGCATCAATTTAAAATTATGGCTCAAAAAAATCCAGATATCGGGAAAAATCCCACGCTAATATGCAGAGTGAGAAGGGGATGCTGAACCGCCAGATCCGCTCCATACAGACAGAGGCCACTTTGGAGACATAAAGGAAAACGAAAAATTTCGCCGGTTTAATTACCGTTCTGCAGAAAAAGTATACAAGGAATTTATGCTGTACGCAATTGGTCGGAATATAGATAAATACCACCGTTTTCTGCACGATAAGATACATATCAACAAGAAAAAAGACATCTCCCGCAGAAGATACATAAATATTATGATAAGTTTTTCACTTCTTCAATAAACTTTTCTGTTGCCGCGGTTGGTTCATTGGCATAAATCAGCCCATGGGGCATGGTATATCCTGCTTCCAGAGGAATGGCTATCAGATTTGTGTGAATATCAGAATAAACTGGTTGTGTAATTAAAATATATGGGTTTACTTCGCATAAAGTAAAGGTATCCGCACATAGTAAGAGAAATCAATAATCTGCGTGGTGGGATAGTTGCATATGATTTCATCACGGAAAGCTGGCTGCATGGGTTGGGTGAACCGACTTACCATCAGGCAGAGGCAATGCATGCATACCCCTTGTTTACTTCCTGTTGTCCCGGATGGATTCGGTTTGTGGAAACCCAGTATCCCCATTTGATGAAATATGTGTCCACCTCCAAATCTCCAATGGAAATGTTTGGCGCAGTCATAAAGGAATATTATAAAAAACTGGATAAAAAAGAAGGAAAAGAAACGGTGTCAGTGGCGATCATGCCATGTACTGCCAAGAAATTTGAGGCATCCAGAGAGGAATTTAAGAGAAAGGGAATTCCAGATGTGGATTATGTGCTGACTTCCGAGGAAGTGATCACTATGCTGCAGGAAATTGGAATCCGCTTTGACCGTCTGGAGCCGGAAGCTTACGATATGCCTTTTTCCATCTATTCCGGAGCGGGCGTAATTTTCGGTGCCACCGGAGGCGTTACAGAAGCGGCAGTGCGCCGGGTAGTGGAAGATAAGAGTCCCAAGGTATTGAAAGAAATTGAATTTATCGGCGTCCGCGGTATGGAGGGAGTCAAGAACTGTGAACTTACCCTGGGAGAATGCCAGGTGAGAAGAAAATCCCCTGATGGAAACTTTGTACAATGATTTGCGGAAGAACCGGGAGCATGAGCTTCTGCATGTAGATTATATACAGGAATAACAGAATGAGTACAAAAAAAGATTGACATTTTAAAAATTTTTTTGGTATAATACACCCGTCGAGTGGCGAAAAGCGTAAATCCAGATTATGGATTTGCGCTTTTTCTTTTTCAGGAAGTAGGAGGAATGGAAAATGAACGGAAAAGAAAACAAAATGTCTTTTATGCCAGTTGGCAGGCTGATGCTGACCATGGGAATTCCCATGATATTGTCCATGATGCTGCAGGCTGTTTACAATATTGTGGACAGTATTTTTGTAGGAGGAATGGAAGGGACGGGAGAACAGGCGTTAAATGCTCTGACACTGGCATTTCCGGTACAAATGTTAATGGTAGCCATCGGAATTGGTACCGGTGTTGGCATGGGTGCGGTGATTTCCATGAGACTGGGACAGAAAAATCAGGAACAGGCAAGTCTGACCACAGGAAATGGTTTTTTTCTTGCAATGCTCATATATGTCCTGTGCTTTCTGTTTGGAATATTTGGCGTAACCGCATATATCAGAAGCCAGACGGGGAATGCAGTGATTGCAGATATGGCAGTGGGCTATCTCAGGATATGCTGCGTACTGTCTTTTGGAATTGTATTTTTTTCTATTTTTGAAAAGTTGCTGCAATCAACTGGAAAATCCATGTATTCTACCATTGCACAGATTACAGGGGCGGTTGTAAATATAATTTTGGATCCTGTATTGATCTATGGCTGGTTGGGAGCGCCAAAGCTTGGCGTTGATGGCGCAGCTTACGCAACGGTTCTCGGGCAGGTTGTATCCATGGTTCTTGCAGCAATGTTTCATTTCAGGAAAAACAAAGAAATTAAAAATGGATTTATTTATATGCGGCCTTCTGTGCAGATTATAAAAGAAATTTATGCAATCGGCCTTCCGGCCATCATTGCCCAGGCTCTTATGTCAGTTATGACTTATGGATTGAACCGGATTCTGGTAAGAATAGATGAATCTGTAGTGACAGCATATGGTCTGTTTTACAAGATTCAGCAGTTTATTTTGTTTGCCGCTTTCGGCCTTCGCGATGCCATTACGCCAATTGTGTCCTTCAATTATGGAAAGCAGGATAAAGCACGGATTCAAAGTGGGATTCGGTATGGATTATGCTACACGTTGGGAATTATGCTTGCGGGAACGCTCTTTCTGGAATTATTTGCAGAACCTTTTTCATCCATGTTTGGATTATCTGGAAGCACAAAGGAAATCTGTATCAGCGCTATGCGTATTATTTCTGTCAGTTTTGTATTTGCAGGCGCCAATGTAGCCTTTCAGGGAATATTCCAGGCATTGGAAGCTGGAATGGAATCTCTGGTTGTTTCGGTCTGCAGACAGTTTTTGTTTGTGCTTCCCTCTGCCTGGCTGCTGTCAGAAATAGCAATCAGAAACCAGGAAATGACATGGGTGGTATGGCTGGCGTTTTTGATTGCAGAGGGCGTAAGCTGTATGATCTCCGTTATCTTTATGAAACGGATTCGTAAAAATAAGATAGATGTACTGGCTTCTTATGCAGATGCTGACAATGTAAACTTTACAGAAAACCCTCTGCAGGAAGAACTGTGATTTATGGCACTGCCCACAGGTTGTTTTAACTGATAACTTTTTCCATAAGATGTAAGGTGCAATAGTCTTTTTCCCGGGCAACGATACCACTATGCCATGAAAAGATAGTTCCAGTTGTGAGTGGTATTCTTTTAATAATTGCATCATTTCGTGATTAAGGGGACACATGTAATTCCAATAATAAAAATCCGGCGGTGGAAGGTATCCATGCACGGTTCTTCAGGGGAAGCTATTGCGGAACGACTGCGGGAAATGGAAAACTGAACAGCAAAAACGGGGAGAACTTTCAGGTTGGTTTCTCCCCGTTTTCTGCTGTCTGTTCACTGTCTGTCTCCCCGGCAGTTCCTGTATTTTCACTGTTGGGCTGCAGAAGTCTCTGCAGAAAGCTGTCGTCATGATGCTTTTTTCTGGTTTTCTGGGACTCCTGGGATTCCGGTACGGGAGAGTTGGTGCCGGACTCCCATTTTCTTCTGGTGCGCTGGTTTAACATGAGTTTTAAATCACTAAGGAGCTGGCGCTCTTTGGCCTTTTTTCTGAGCAGGCGGCCGTTAAGTTCGTCAATACGATGGCTGGTATTGTCAGTTTCTTCCAGCAGAAGTTCCTTCTGTCCTGTCTGCAAATGTTTCTTCTGTTCTGCCCGCAGTAATTCCAGTTCCTGCTGTTCCGTTTCCTGATCCAGAAATCCAAAGACGTCCCTTAAGGTCTGATGACCCTGCCGGTGCAGGAGCTGCTTCATGCATTCCAGAAAATCTCCGCCCTTTTTTGCACCTTCCAGATCATAAAATAATGCCTGATTGCGCAGGGGTACTTCGGAGGAAAAAAGCATCTGTTTGTCGCCATGGAGGATTCTTTTCATGGAACCCCGGTCCAGATGTTTTTCCTTCTCTGAGTGCAGGGAAGTGCCGGGAGCTTCAAAGGCTTCCAGGGAAAAGCCTTCCCTCCCGCGGTTTTGCTTCTTTTCCTTCTTCAGAAATTGCAATGTTCCGTAAGAGTTTCTTATGCCAGAGGTTGTCCCGGAGGTTTCCCTGCCCATTTTCCCGAAAGTTCTTCTGGAAGTTTTTCCGAAAAATGCTTCCTTTCCAGTCTGTTCTTTTGTGTGGGTTTCCCGGTGCAGAAGGGCCTGACCGGATTCCCAGCGTGGTTTTTGACTTTCTTTTTCAAAATAAGTGCCCATATTCACCATATTCGTCACGACTGAGCTTTTTACCGCTTTTTTCCAGCTCATGACTGAGTCCTTTCAGAATTAATTCCATATCCAGTAAGGGATGCTGTGTTTCTGCAGCCAGAAAACTGGCATAAATTAACGTATTTTTAATCATGCTGCCGCTGATCTCAAACTGTCCTGCGAGAAAGTCAAAGTCGATTTCATCGGATATCGGGAGTCTGGCAGGAATCATGGACTGCCACATCTGAAGCCTTAAGCCGGCGTCAGGCAGCGGAAAGTTAATGATATCGCTGATTCTGCGGCGGAATGCACTGTCAAAATTCTGCAGATAGTTGGTGGCCAGAATGCTTACGCCCTCGTATTCCTCCATTTTCTGCAGCAGAAAGGCAATTTCCATATTACTGTACTTATCGTTGGATTCTTTGATTTCCGTCCGTTTGGAAAAGAGCACGTCTGCCTCATCAAAAAAGAGGATGGCCATACTTTTTTCCGCTTCTCCGAATATACGATTCAGCTTTTTTTCTGTTTCTCCAATATATTTATCTACAACTGCGGGCAGTTCTACCCGGTACAGTTCCATGTTCAGTTCAGAGGCCATAACCTGGGCGGCCATGGTTTTCCCAGTGCCTGGGGGTCCGGCGAAAATCATGGAAACGCCGTTGCCATAGGCGGATTTTTCCAGAAAGCCCCATTCTTCATAGACCAGCTTTCGATTGCGGATTCGTTCTATGATATGGAACAGTTTCTGTTTTGTGAGCGTGGGAAGGATCAGATCGTCCATCTGGTAAAAGCCGGGGATTTTTTTGGCGTATTTATCCAAAGAATGAGAGGAAACCTGGAGTATGGCCTTTCTCAGATGTTCCCCGGTAATGACGTCGGTTCCATTGCTTAGAGCGTAAGATCTGGCGAGTTCCAGAATATCCTTCATTCTGCCGGGCAGAAAATTGTACCGGTGTAAAAAATCCGTCCGTGTTTCTTCACATTCCCATTGGTAGGAGTGGGTAAGTGTTTCAAATAGATTTTTGTCTTCTAATACCTGCTGAGCGGAGAGAAAAAAAGGAAGGTACTGACGTTGAATGGAGCGAATATGTGGAAGCTCTGGTCCTGTGCCCAGAAGGAAAATAGTTTCTTCTTCTTTCAGCCAGTGAAAGAGAGGCGTCAGATCCTCTTCTTCTTTCGGTAATTCCAGAACAAACATGGCATGGTTTATAAGGCATTCTATCTGTATTTCCCGAAGCTGGTGTTCGGTTTGAAGCTGTTCATAAGATATCACCGCAAGATCCATGTGGGATTCTGCGGCAAGATAAGCGTAATTCAATTTCCGTCCGCTTCCTTCCCGGCCTTGCAGATAGACCAGTTTTTTCCCGGGAATCTCCGAAATACAGTGGAGGATTTTAGGATATAAACAGATGTTTCTGCCCAGAGGAGGCAGCGGATTTCCTTTTGTGTGATACCATTCCAGGCCAGGAATGTATTGGGATTCTAACAGGAACCCCTGTAAAAAGAGAAAAATCCTGGGTGTGATCCGGAGGCTTTCTGGCAGCTTTGCTGGCTCCTGTTCCCGGTAAAAGAGCAGTGGAGCAGACTGGTAATACAATTCTGTTCCGGGAAAATCAGGAGATTCGTTTTTCCAGAACAGCTTCCAGGCGGAAAGAGTCAGCAGTTCTCCTTTTCTTTCAGTATAGAGTGATGCTGCCAGCAGCAGAAGTTCTTCCTGTTCCAGCCTGGCGGAGAGGGCAAGGTATAAAAAAGGAGAAAATACGCCCTGTTCTGCACTTGTTACAGATTTTTGCAGCAGGGCAGAAAAAGATTCTTTCGGATGGAAAGCTGTCTGCTGTTCCCATACATGGTTGCCCCAGTCAGTTAAATCATTTAAAAATTCCTGATAATCGTGGTAGGTATCCATTACATCCTCCATCTGTTATGTTAGATCTGCTTGCAGATCCATGCCCGCCGGATGGTGTTTTTAAACACATGCTATGATTTCTTTAAAGGTTTTGCTAAAATCCAGTTCCAGGTCTTTCCGATACAATTGCTGCATCCGGTCATATTGCTGTTTGGCTTCTGCCTGCCTGCCGTTTTTGTACAGGCAGACAATGAACTGTGATACGATTTCTTCGCTATAAGGGTCTGTTTCAAGCATTCTCTGGAAAAAGGGAAGGGCGGCTTCCGGATGGTTCTGAATGTCTTTGCTGGCGGCCCCGGATTTTAATACCTTAAGGTATTGATTTTCCAGTTCTTTTGCCTTGCCATAGGACCATAGATAACCGCTGCTTCCCATATAGCTTCCGGGATAGAGCTGCATAATCTGTTCCGGATGTTTCTCACATGATTTTGGATCATTTAAATACGTCAATAATGTTTCCAGATCAGAATCTACAAGTTGCATGTTCAGAGAATATTTCTTATGTTCATAGGAAATCAGATCTTCCAGACCTTCCGGTATAAAAGACTGACGGATGCTGTAAAGGGTGGTATGGAACAGGGCGATAGCGCTTTTGATTCCTGCATCCGGCCATAACAGTTCGATCAGGGCTTCTCTGGAGACGCTGGCTCCCTGCAGATGGAACAGGTAGGCAAACAATTCCCGCGCTTTTTTTGTCCGCCATTTCAGGGGCTGGCCTTCTGCGCCGGGAAGGAATACAAAGAAGCCGTCCATGCATTGGATTTTAATTTTTCCACTCTTTTTCTGTTCCGCAAAATCTTCTTTTTGAGAAATGAGATAAGGAGCAGCCATGGTATTTTTCTGGATAGAGCGGATTTCCTTTAAGATCTGTTGGTGTTTTGAAGTAAAACCAAGATTCCATATATGGTTTCTGGTCAAAAATGTATTTCCGGTTCTGGATTGTTCTATTGCTTTCCGGTGATCTCCCTCATCCCAGGATAAAACAGCCAGCATTTCCCAGGCAGCGGCTGTTTGCAGAGTCTCATGGGAGGAATGTTGGATGATGTCTCTGGCAATCTGGCGGGCAGCTGGATAATCAGCGGACAGATAAGAGGCTTTCATTTGTTCCGCAAGGATGCAGTTGCGCAGAAGAAAGCCTTCCGGAATATGTTCAAGGCGTACATCCTGTATGGAGCATGTTTGTGCCGGTTTCCGGTTCAGGAAAGAAAGAATCTGCAGTGCAGCCAGCAAAAAAGAATTTTCCTGAAATTGAATGCCCCGGCTGGTCAGTGTGGTAAGAAGCTGTACAGCTTCTTCTGACTGCTGCAGGCAGCAGTTTATCTTGATCTGTTCGGTGCAGACTGCTTCTGCAGTTTCATTCCAGAAAGTTTTATGGTCTTCAAAGGCCTGAGCCAAAAATATACCAGCCTGGGACAGTTCTCCGGCTTTGCGGCTTTCAGAGGCCTGAAACAGCCGGACTTTTTTGTAATCCTGTATCCGTCCTTCTTCATAGAATTCTTTTCCTGCCTGTTCAATCTGCTGATTTGCTTCTGCGGTATTTCCAATGGCCATTAAATATTTTCCATATATAAATCTGGCTTTGGAGGTCAGGATACAATGTTCCCGGTCAAGAAATGCAAACCATCGCTCCATGGTTCCATAAAGCCGGTCTTCCAGTATGGAGTCACCAGAGACCTCAATAACTGCCTGGACAATATCTGCGGCTTTCCCGCGGCATGCGTATTCTGCTGCCTGAATCCGGTCATTCGTTTTCAGAAGAAAATAAGCGGCGGTCTGCAGAACATCCTGTTGTTCTTCCAATGTTGTCTGAGATAACAGAAAGCGCCGGAAAATAGAATGATAGCAGTACAGGCTGCTGACTTCGCCTAATGTCTGAACAAAGAGTTTTTCATTTACCAGGTAACGCAGCATACTTTCTGAGTTATGGATGCCAACTACTTTATTACAGATGGCAGGCGTCATGTAGTCTAAAACCGCTGTTTGTTTCAGGAATGTCTGAATGTCAAAGGGAAGCATTTTGTATACCCGTGTCATAAAATAGTCGGAAACTTCCAGATTTTCGCAGATTTCCTTCAGATTCTCCATAGTGGTATTTTTTTTCTGCTGCCGCAGTTGAAGCATGATCTGAGCAACGCCTACCGGCCAGCCTTCGGTACAGCCATATATCAGGTTTGCCCATTGGATGTCCTGTATGCCCATATCGTTTAGAAATATTGCAATTTCCTCTGGTTGAAACTGCAGCTCCTTCATGCCAATACAGACTGCCCGGCCGCTTTGGGTATACTTGTCAAAAAAGTGGGGCAGGGAACGTTTTTCCACAATAAACAACCGGATTTTTTTGTCCATGGTTTCTATTAAGATGTCCAGCAGATTAAAAATATCCGGATTGTTGATTTCCTGAAAATCATCAAAGATTACATTTAAAAATTCGATTTGCGTATCCAGCCACAGAACCAGCTGCTCCATTAATATATCAATATTTTCCGGAAGAGAGCCGGAAACCTTAAAGTCGTTTTTTATATTGCCCAGCGCATACTGGACAGATTTTGTAAAGTTCTGAATAAAAGACATCAGATCATTGTCTGTATCACTGATGCTGTACCAGGCGCTTTTTTCGGGAACATGATGTATGTAATGAGCCAGCACTTGAGTTTTTCCATAACCGGCGCCGGCATTGAGCAGAATAATACCTGCTTCTGATGAAGAGAGGAAGGTGTCTGCTGCTCGTTCGGTATATCCTTTGTCTACGTTTGGTATTTGAATTTTGCTGTTTTCCTTCTTCATAGCTGTCTTATCTTTCTGTTTTTTCTGCTAAAACCAGGGCGTCAAAAGCATTTCTGACGCCTCAATCTTGTTAGTAGGATCTATTTGAAATAATTGTAGCATTTGTCATATGAGAGTTCTACAAAATGGGACGAGCGGCAAATTTAGAGGGACAAAAATCTTTGAATGGATTTGTACTGTTCAGAATTTTGTTTAGTGGGTGGTTTTATAATCAAAAAAGCAATATGTTACACGATGAATTTATAAAAGGAAAGGAGGTAGCCGGCATTAGCGGTAAATGCTGCTGATGTCGGAAGATTATGGCTGAATATTTATCACCAGGCGTATATGTAGAGGAATTTGATTCAGGCGGAAAGCCGATGGAAGGCGTTGGTACAAGTACAGCCGGTTTTATCGGCCTTGCAGAAAGAGGGCCGGCGGAAGGCATTCCGCAGCTTGTTACCAATTTTGCGGATTTTAAGAGGAAGTTTGGCGGATATCTTTCTGAAAATGAGTTTGGAGAATACCGATTTTTATCCTATGCAGTGGAGCACTTTTTTGTAAACGGCGGTTCCCGATGCTTTATTTCCCGTGTGGCCCCTGGCGATGCGAAGGCTGCACAGGCCAGAGTTCCGGCTCAGGATACGGTACTTCGAGTACAGGCGAAAAATCCCGGATTGTGGGGAAACAGCATGAGTATTGTGGTAACGCCGGCAAGCAAGGCAAAAACCCAGATTCTGGAAGAACTTCAGACTGCCGATGGCAAACAGTATTCGGTTAAGAGTTCTGCAGGCTTTAACGAGGGAGATGTGGTTGTATATAAGGACATGACCAATGTGGTGTACAACCGTGTGGTTAAGAGCCAGGATAATATTATTGTATTTGAAAAGGAATTTGAGCAGGATGTTGTGGACAAAAACCTGCTGCCTTCCAAAGTGATTTCCACCTGTGAATTCAATCTGGAAGTGAAGTATGACGACATTGTGGAATTTTATGAAAATCTGTCTTTCAATGTGTCTATCCCCAATTATGTTGAGAAGAAGACAGCAAAGTCAGATCTCATTGAAGTGAAGTATGTGGGAAGCGCCAAAAGTGAAGCGGTGGCTCCTTTTGACGAAATCGCCGGAGAAGATCCGGAGAAAGCATTCTGCGTGGTTAACTTGAAGGGAGGAAGCAACGGTTCCGTGTCCAGTATCAGCGCCGCAGATTTCATCGGCGTAGATAAGGGGGCAGGGAAGCGTACCGGTATTCAGTCTTTCCTGGATAATGACAATGTTTCTATTATGGCGGTTCCAGGCGTGGTAGACCCCAATGTGCAGTTAATGCTGGTGGCTCACTGCGAGAATCTTGCCAGCCGTTTTGCGGTACTGGATATGCCCAGAAATGCGAAAAAAATGGATGACATTATTGCTCATAGAGAAATTGTGGACAGCAATTATGCAGCCATGTATCATCCCTGGCTGGAAGTATTTGATCCCCTGGATAAGAAAAATATGGCGATTCCGCCTTCTGGTTCCGTTATCGGAATTTATGCCCGCAGCGACAATACCAGAGGAGTACATAAGGCTCCGGCCAATGAAACGGTACGGGCATGTGTGGGACTGGACTGCCAGTTCAACAAAGGTGAGCAGGACATTCTGAATCCAAAGGGAGTCAACCTGATTCGTTCTTTCACGGGACAGGGCATCCGTGTATGGGGCGCGCGTACAGCAAGCAGCGACGGAAGCTGGAAATACATTAACGTCCGCCGTTTGTTTATTTTTATTGAAGAGAGTATTAAGGCCAATACCAACTGGGCGGTGTTTGAGCCAAACGATGAGGTATTGTGGGTACGTGTGAAACGGACGATTGATGTGTTCCTGACAGGGCTCTGGAGGAATGGCGCTCTTGCAGGCTCGGCGCCTTCGGAAGCATTTTTTGTCAACTGCGGCAGAAATACCATGAGTCAGGATGATATTGACAACGGAAGACTGGTCTGCGTGATCGGCATTGCACCGGTGAAACCTGCAGAATTTGTAATTTTCAGGATTTCACAGAAAACAGGTGATTCCGTATAAAGAATAACACATTTCTCTGAATGAAAGGAATTGGAAAGGAGCGTTGTGAGGAGATGGCAAGTACTCCATATGGAAAGTTTAGATATAAGGTGGAAATAGACGGTCTGGAGGCGGGCGGTTTTTCCGAGGCATCCGGATTCGATGCGTCAATTGATGTCATTGAGTATCGCGAGGGCGATATGGTACAGACGCCTATGAAACTCCCAGGTCTGAAAAAATACGGAAATATTACGTTAAAGAAGGGCGTTGCAGATTCCATGGTAATGTATGAATGGATGATTGCAGGCGTGGAAGGCGAAGTGGAGCGTAAGACAATTACTATTACGATTCTGGATGAAACCGAGACAGCTACCGCCTCCTGGCAGGTAATCAATGCATGGCCTGCAAAATACACAGCACCGGATTTCAGTGCGACAACTTCTGATGTTGCCATTGAGTCCCTTGAAATTGCCCATGAGGGAATGACCAGAGTTTCGTAAGAATTAATTCTGTTGCGTTGTGACTGGCAGGTTACATAAATTTATGCTCCGGGCATTGGGAAGACTGTCCGGAGCAGACAGGAAAGTAAAGGTAAAAAAATGTTTGAGACAGAATTTTCTTTTGTTCTGCCTAAAGGCTATGTGGACAGGGATGGAAATCTCCATCGGGAAGGACGGATGCGTCTGGCTACGGCAGCAGATGAGATCATACCGCTGCGCGACCCAAGAGTGCAGCATAATCCGGGTTATCTGGTCATTATTCTTCTTTCTCGTGTGATTACCAGCCTGGGAACCATGCCTGCGGTGGACACGAAAGTGATAGAAGGGCTGTATACGCCGGATCTGGCGTACCTGCAGGATTTGTATGAAAGGGTAAATCAGGCGGAAGTGCCTGCATACCGTACCGTCTGCCCCCACTGCGGGGAAGAAATTACCGTGCCTGTAAATTTTATGGAAGCCGGGCCATAAATGTGTATCCGGCGGACAAAATTTATGAGGAGGCGGCTTTTATCTCCTATTATGTGCATTGGAGCAGGGAGGAGGTTCTGGAACTTCCCCATCGGGAACGGCTTCGCTGGTGCAGGGAGATATCGGAGATTAACAGAAAAGTCAGCCATGAACAGCCGGAAGATGATATTTTCCGGATATAGACGGCGGGACAGAGGTGAAAAGAGATGGCGGCGCAGGATAATCTTGCAAAACGCACAAAATTCAAAGTGATATTAAACGGGATGCCTCTGGGATTTTCCAAAGTATCCAATATATCTGCTACCATGGAATTTGAGACGGTGCCTGAGGGCGGGGTAAACGATAGAGTTCATTACCTGCCGAAACCGCGCCAATCCATGGATAAACTGATTCTGGAATATGGCATTGCCAGCGGAGAACTGACCCGCACTACCCTGACAGCAGGGTATGAATTGAAAAAAGGGATTGTCATTATGGTTATGCCAGAGTCAGGAATGGTTCCCACAGCCACTTATCAGGCCAACTGGGGTATCGTTACCAAATGGGAGATTGACACGCTGGACGCCATAAGCAGCGGTCTATTGATTAAAAAAGTGGAAATTTCACACAACGGACTGACGGAAACGATCAATAAGTTCGGAATTTAGATTCGAATTACAGAATTGGATGTTAAGGGGGACCCATGCTAAAGTTGCGAAAGCCTTTTTTTCAGAACATACAGCTTCATATCGGACAGGATCTGCTACAGAAATTATGGGATAAATACGTTCAATCTTCCGCGCCGGAATACGAAAAGATTCAGTTCGTTTATCTGAACAGAGAAACCGGACAGGAAGAAGAACAGGCCAGACAGATACAGATTTTCGTCAGTTTTTTACTGAAAAACAAAATGCTGCAGATGGGAACGGAGAAATATCCGTCTTCTCTGGCTTTTGGAATCCGGCGGATGGAAACCAGCCTGCGCCGGGTGGAAAAATATTGCCTTACTCAGTTAAAAGGCAGAAATTATACCATGTTTCGGAATATGAACCGTTATATGAAGCTGCTGGAACAGGAAAAAAAGGAGCGCAGACGCTATGAGGGCTGGCAGAAGGAGCATCAGGAAATTGAAAAACGATGGGAAGAATACCGTCTGCTTTCTCTTTTTTCCGTACAGGTCAGAGAATTTTTGGAAAAGTATTCTTCCCCAACAGCCGGGATGACAGAAAGGGAGCTGCTTGCTTCTCTGTCTGAAACAGAATACCACAAATTGGTGGAAACTTCTGTCTGGGAGAAGCGTGAAGAATTAATCGCTTATCTGAAAACCTGTGACGAAGTACAGTGTCAGCGAATGGTGGAGCGACTGAAAGAAGAAACAACCCTTTGCAGGAACCTTCTCAGGAAAGCAGGACTGCCGGAGGCGGGAAGAAAGGAAAAAAGCCTGTCGGAAGAAAGGGAATCCCAGGAAAGAACTACCAGGGAAAGGTTTACAAAATTAAAATTTGCAGGGAAAAAATATGCAAAACTAAAAGGCGGAAGGTCAGAAGTACCGGAAAAACCAGAGCAGGAAGAATCTGCGTTATGGAAGATTTTGAAGACTGTGGAGGGAAAGTTGGCAGGCGAAAAGCTGTCTGATATGGCGAAATTGTTTGAGCGAAGGGAATTCCTGTTGTTTTACCAGCAGGTGGTGGAGCCGGAACAGGAAGACAGTACGATAACAGTCTGGAAGAAAAGCCGTGAAGAAATGCTCTCTTATCTGGAAAGTATAACTTCCAGGATGGTGAAGGGAGGGGATTCAGTAACGCCTGACATACCGGAAGCGGGGTTTTTGCAGCAGGTGCGGGAACAGCTTGACATTTTTTTCCCGGAGCAGCGGCTGCAGCTGGAACAAAAACAGATGCTGGAGTGGAACAGAAATTTCCGGGAACAAATTTCTTCTATGATAAAGGAAGAACCCTTTACAGTTCTTGCAGATGTGGCGGAGAATTGGGAGGAACCATCTCAGCTGGTTCAAAAGCTGGAACAGACTGTACAATTGTGGAAGGAACAGCTCAGGCAGCGGGAAGAACAGGTTTTTGAGAAATACCGGGAACAATACCAGGAGGTATTGCAGAAAGAATTTCTGCAGAGACGAATTTTGCAGAATAATGTAACGAAGAAAGAAATTCCAGAGAAAGAAACCGGTGAAATTTCCCATCAAGATCATACAGAACATTTCATGGAAATGGTTTTCCAGACCTGGTATCGAGAAAGAGCCGGGCAGGAAGATATGACGGAAGATGAGATTCAGAATATCTGCAGGTGGAGCCGAATGCTTCTGGAAACATCCGGTTATATGGATTCCATCGGGGAACCGGAGTATGAGGAAGAACTGGAATACCTGATGGAACAGGTCAGCCGCAGAATGGACAGCTGGGAAATATACGGAGAAACTGAATTATTGCTTCGAAGTGGCCGTCAGCTAAAAGAAGCGGAACGAGAAGAAACCGGGAGAATGCTGGATTATATCCGTGAACTGGAAGGGGAGCGGAGAGAAGAATTTGTCAGCAGGCTGGCGGATGCAGTATTGCTCTGGCATCAGACAAATATTGTCCGGGAAATTATAGAAGAGCAGCAGGGAAGAATTGTGGAAAAACAGAAGACGAATTCCCTTGCTGAAAGGCAGGATCAGGAGAAAAAGACAGAGGGAATGTCAGAGTTTCCTTTTCATGATTTACAGTTTCTGCAATCGGAAGAAACAGGTGCGGCAGGCGTACCTTACCGGGAATTGTGGGAATGGGGTGAATCTCTGTTATTTCATCCGGAACAGGGACAGGAATGGGAGAATGGTGACATTCTGCCTGGACAATGGCAGAATGAACGTTTTCTTTCTCAGAATGAGAGTCAGGAAGATTTGCAGATTCAGCTCATACGTCATCAGATAGAAGGGGCAAAAGACAAAAACAGCCTGCAGCAATTGATGGTGCAGATGAATCACCAGACAGAAGACAGGTTTCATCTTGTATACGCGGACAGCCAGCTTGATATGGTTCCAATTCAGAATCTGTTGCGCCATATTCGGACTCTGGATGAAAAACAGTATGGAATTCTGGTAAAAGAACTGTCCAGGATTACAGAGATTCAGTGGGCCATGTATGGGGAACAGACTGGAGAACAGACAGTTCTTTCGATGGAAAAATATGATCCAGAGATTTCGCTGGAGCATAAACAGGAAGCAGCGCCATATAAGATGTCTGTTCCGTTTGAGGGGAAATCAGAAGAAAAGCAAAGCCTGCCAGAGAAGGCACAAAACCTGCCGGATCTGGAAAAAACCAAAACAGTCAGATATTCTGGGAGCGATGCATATCCTGGACTGATCTTTTATATTCAGGGATATGAAAGGCAGCGTCGTCTGCGGATGCAGGAGTATACCAATAATATTCTGTTTTTGGATGAGAGAGGGGAAGAACATCTGCTTTTGAATAATAGTTCTGCCGGCATACACAACAGGAGTGAAGGAATGGAGGATGAGAGAGGGGAAGAACATCTGCTTTTGAATAATAGTTCTGTCAGCATACACAACAGGAGTGAAGGAATAGAGCAGGTTTCGGAGCCTGTGCCAGAGCATGAACCTGTGATACAGAACAGGAATTTTTGGGGCTATGGCCGGGAACTGGATAGTCAGTTTATGACGAAACTTACATATTCCACGGAGAAAAATCACATATCGGATCAGGAACAGCGCTGGGCAAAAACACGCATGCAGCAGGAAACCATGCAGATAAAATCGGCTCAGGCTCAGTTAGATCAGAAGCTGAAAGAAGTGGAAGCGGAACTTAAAAAAGTGGAAAACGCCGCCCAGGCAAAAGAGGATGTCAGGGCATTTGCAGAGCAGGTGAAAAAGCATCTTTACGAGGAACTCCATGTGGAGAAGCTGCGCAGGGGACTGGTTTAATGCAATGACCTTGTACAGGAAGTGGGAAAGGAGGAATTTCTTTGGGGCTTACAAAGGCAAAACTGGAAATTGAAAAAGAAATTGGAGTGGATATTATTAATGTGCTGTTTAACCCTTCGGAATACCAGCTTACAGACAGTGCAAATTATTCAGAAAAGAAGGTACCCGGTCTGGATGGACCTCTGTTCCAGTATATTTCCGGAGAGGCCACAGAGCTGTCTTTAAACCTTTTTCTGGATACTTATGTACCAAAGCAGCCGACATCACTGATTTCTTTTGGCACTCCGCCGACATCCACGGATGTTTCGGCTATTACGAAACGGATTGCAAATGCAACTTCCATTGATGGAAGCCTGCACCGTCCTCCGGAAGTTACATTCCGGTGGGGTTCTCTGAATTTCAGAGGGATTGTCACAAGATTCAACCATACTTATACCATGTTTACAGAAAGTGGTATGCCAGTGCGGGCAAAAGTCAGCCTGACCTTTAAATCTTTGATATCACCGAATGACAAGCGCAGGGCGTCTCCTTTTGAATCTCCGGACCGCACCAAATACCGTACCATTCGTCAGGGAATCGGTCTGTGGGATATTGCCAGTATGGAATATGGAGATCCGGATATGTGGAAAATGATAGCCAGAGAAAACGGAATTCTGAATCCACTGGACGTCAGGCCGGGACAGGTGGTAAAACTCCCGGCTCTTTGAAAGGAGACAGATTATGGCAACCATTACAATGGCCAGTCTGGCGATGAAATATAAAGATTTCAGGGTGCCTGCGCTGAAGGTTAAAAGCGGCGGTTTTGACCTGATTGGGGAATCTGACTATGCAGTGGAATCTGTGGAGGTAACTCTTTCCCAGACTGCAGCCAGTGCGGCGGTAATCAAGCTGACAAATGTGTATGACCTGGAAACCCGTAGCTTTCGGAGTGATGTCAGTTCTGATTTTATTCTGGGGGAACTGGTGGAAGTGGAAATGGGGTACGGTTCTTCTCTGACCTCTCTGTTTTATGGATATGTGGATGAGATTACCTACGAGCTTTCCGAAAATCCTTCCATTCGGGTGACAGCAGTGGACGTGCGGAGGATGATGATGGGGAGCAAAAAGAGCAATATTTCTCATCAGGTCAAAAGTTATTCCGACGCGTTTAATGAAGTGATAAAAAAATACAAACCGGCTTATAAGTCAAAGAATGTGGATGTGACCGATAAGCTGGAAACGGACTGCATTCTCCAGAATGGCAGCGATTATGAATTTATCAAAGAGGAGCTATGTAAAAAAGCGAACCGGGATTTTTTTGTGCACGCGGGAAACGTTTATTTTAAGGAGATCACTGCGGAATTGTTTTATACGGTAGAGCTGGAATGGGCAAAGGATATTATTTCCTTTCAGCGGAGAGCGTCTTTTCAGGACTTGGTGATAAAGATTATGGGACAGGATGTGGATAAGAAAGAAGAAGTTACAGCAGAGGTAAAGGTAAAGGCAGACGATAAGCAGAAATCCCTGGTGCAGAGTGAGAAAACAGAAATGAACGCCAGCGTGGAGGATAACAATGATGCGAAAAAAATTGCGGATCATAAGGCAGACGAGGAAAAAAAGCAGGCCAGACAGGCCAGCGGAGTGTGTATTGGAATCCCTGAAATTCAGGCGGGCGGACGGGTGAAAATCAAAGACGGAGACGCCGAACTGATTGATGGCACATATGATATCATGGAGGCCAAGCATATCTTTAGCGGGGATGGCTATCAGACGTCTTTTGAAGTGGGAGGCTGGAAACGTTGAATTTTTATGACGAACTGTTGTCAGATAAAAAAAAAGACAAGACATATCCTGAGGTCACTGCGCCGGGACTTTTGAATGCCATTGTGAAAGACATCTGGGATGAAAACCACAAGGGCATGATAAAAGTGGAATATCTGATGGGTGAGAAAGACAAAAAAACTTCTGACTGGGTAAGAGTCATGACAGGTTATGGCGGAGACGGATTTGGCAATTACTGGCTGCCGGAAATCGGTACAGAGGTGCTGGTGGGCTTTATCCATGGAAACATGAATATGCCGGTAGTGTTGGGGTGTCTGTGGAATGGGAAAGACAAGCTGCCGGAAGAGGCAGCCAGTGAGAAGAACGAGACAAAGACTGTTATGACAAAAGGCGGACATAAGATTACCTTTATCGAGACAGAAGGTAAGGAAAAAATTACGGTAAACACCCCAAAAGGACTGGAGATTCTGCTGGATGATGAAAATGAAACCATTCAGATACAGGATAAGGGGAAAGAAAACAGTCTGGCGCTGGACTGCAAAAACGGCGCCATGGCATTGAAGGCAAAACAGGAAATTTCCCTTACCGTAGGAACAAAAGAGACGCTGAAAGCAGATTCCAATGGAGTTAAGATTATCGGCGGCACCATTCAGCTAGAAGCCCAGCAGAGCCTGAAAATGAAGGGCCAGAGTACATCTGTAGAAGGAACCAGTATAAAAGTAAAAGCCGATGGAGAACTGGGACTGCAGGCTTCGGGAATGGCTCAGCTCAAGGGAAGCATGGTGAAGATAAATTAATAATTGCCTTGAGAACAGTTGAGAGGGAACCTTGAGAGTATAAGAGGAGGAGACCATGGATCAGAGAAACGGAGTAAAAGCATTTCTTGGAACAGGCTGGAAATTTCCCGTTGAAATTGACGGAGCCACCGGACGGATTAAAATGTCTTCTAACGAAGACAGTATCAGGGAATCTGTGCGGATTATCATAGGAACCAGACCAGGAGAACTGCCCATGCATCCGGAATTCGGATGCAGAATCCGGGACTATACCTTTGAATCAGCAGATTATACCACCCTGTATTCCATGAAAACGGAGGTGGAACACGCTTTAATCCGCTGGGAACCGCGGATTACAGATATACAGGCGGAAGTCAGCGACGAACAGATTGATCAGGGGCTTCTGATGATTTATGTCAGTTATGTAATCCGTTCCACCAACAGCCAGTATAATCTGGTGTACCCTTTCTATATCAATGAGGGAGAATGAAAACCGGAATCAGAGATTTGAAATAAGAGAGGAACAGCCATGAATATTCCCCAAATAGAGAAAATGTCCAAAGAGGACATCATCAGCTATATGAGAAAATGTGCAAAGCAGTATGTTCCGGAGTGGAGATATGATGAGGAACAACCGGACGCCGGAACTGCTCTGATATCCATATTTGCTGATATGATGTATGACAATATTAAAAAATTTAATATGTCCGCAGCAGGAGATTTGTTCTCTTTTTTTGACGGAGTGAATGCAAGACTTCTGCCTGCCAGTCCGGCAGAAGGATTTGTGGTGTTCGGGCTGCCGGAAGGGTATTTTGGTGAATCAGAAGTTTCCTTTGGCACCAGGCTGCTGGCAGAATCAGAGGGAGAGCAGCTTGTGTTTGAAACTCAGGAGGAAGTACTGGTCCGCCCCATGGAGCTGGAACGGATCTTTCTGGCAGACCCCGGAGGAGATGGGATTTATGAGCTGTTTCACAGACAGCGTGATGCTGTGCCCTCCTTTTTTCTGTTTCAAAATGGGGAAGAAAACCTTCAGCGTCATCTGATGTTTTTCTGTTTTGGTCAGGAGCTTGCAATTTCAACCCATGCAGACGCCCGGCTTTCCCTTATTCCTGTCAGGAAGGGAAAGGAAGACAGTTTTGGAGAAGCTCTCTGCGATTCGTCGCGTATACGTTTTTATTATGGTATTGGAGAGGAAGAAGGATATCGTAATATTACGGATTATACATATGAGGACGGAAAACTTTGTTTTCAGATTCCCGGTGGGGCTCATGGGCTTGCTCCGATGGAATCATTTTCTTCCATGTATGTGATTTATGCGGAAATACTGGATGCAGATTTTTTCTCCGAAATTTATCTGAAAGAAATGTCTCTGGGCACGGAATGCCTGAGGCAGAGACCAGAATTTATCCATGTAAACGGGACGGATCAGGAAGTTGAAGAATTTCTCGCCTTTGGGGAGCATCCGTCTGTTTATGATGAATTTTACATAGGAAGCGGAGAAATATTCGGAAAACCGGGAGCCCATATCCGGATGGAGTTTGATCTTGATTTTGTTAAGATTCCCATAGAGGAAATTGCGTCCGGTGTGAAAATAGCCTGGAAACGGATTATGCGGAAGCAGGAATTTGTGCCGGAAGAAGAGTATGATATCACGATACGGGAGGTTATATGGGAATATTACAATGGATTTGGATGGAAACGCCTTGGAGTGTCCAGTCAGTATGGAAATATTTTTACAGCCGGTGAGGGACTGCGAGGGGTACGCAGACAGATGGAATTCACCTGCCCGTCAGATATCTGCCGTGTACTGGTGAATTCAGCGGAAAATTACTGTATTCGTGCCAGAATCATTCGCATGAACAATGCCTTTAAAACAAAGGGCGCCTATGTGGCTCCTGTGGCCGGAAATTTTTCCCTGAGTTACAGCTATCTGGAAGCGCCCCTTTATCCGAAAGCCATGTTTCAGCAGAACAATATGGAACTGACAGAGTATCAGACAGAGGATATGCAGAAAAAAGGGTTTGCGGTTCCGGCATGCAAAGCAAGAACAGAAGAACAGAAAACATGCTATTTTGGTTTTGGACAGCCGCCTGCCGGAGGCCCGCTGAAACTGCTGTTTGTCATGCATGATACACTGCAGAATCATTGGTCGGGACTGAAATGGGAATACCTGTCCACAGAAGGATGGAAAGAAATGCATCCTGCTGACAGTACGGAAGGATTTGCCCATACAGGGCTGATTTCCTGGTATGGGCGTAGTGATATTTGCCAGGAGCTGTTGTTTGGAGAAAACCTGTTCTGGATTCGGCTCAGTGACAGAAATGGGCGGAAACTGGATGAAACTCCGGGAAACTGTCCCAAAATCGAAGGAATTTATCCTAATGCAACTACAGTGGTGGGGATTGAGACAGTAGAGGAAATCTTTGGTATGGAACCTCGTATGGAGGAAAAACAGATACAGCTCTCTTATGGAGACATTTCCCGGCTGGAGGTTCATGTTCTGGGAAAAACAGATTATCGAAATGGCCCCGGACAGAGCCGGGAGCTCTGGACAGAAGTGGAAGAACTGGGGCCGGCCAGCGGCAGCAGAAAGGAATATACTGCAGATCGATGCAATGGTATTCTGACTTTTCCAAAATATATGAATGCGTCGGGACGCAACGAACAGGGCGAGATTGAAATATATGTAAAATATGGATATTGCCGGGGAGAAAAGGGTAATGTAAAGGCCGGGGAAATTAGCCGCCTGGACAGGACGGCAGGTTTTATCAACAGTGTATTTAATCCTCTGGATGCAGTATGTGGTCTTCCGGAAGAAAGTGTAATGGATGCAGTGAGCAGAAATGCCAGTTTGCTGCGTCATGGCAGACGATGTGTCTCAGCAGAGGATTATGAAGATATGGCGCGGGAGGCGGCGCGGGATATTTGCAGAGTAAAATGTTTTCCAGGCTGCGATGAAACAGGAAGATATCAGCCAGGGGCAGTAACTCTTGTGGTGCTTCCGGGAAGTTATGGAGAAAGCTGTTACAGTTTTGAGCGAACCAGAAAAAAGATTTACGAACATTTGTTTAACCATATGGATGAAAATATTATAAATCTGGGGCGGTTTCATATTGTAATGCCGGAACTGATTCGGCTGGATGTGAAGGTAGTCCTGGAGCTGGCTCAGGAAAAGGAAATTTTTGCCGCTACAAAACGGATAAGAGAAGAACTGGAGCGTTTTCTGGATCCGCTTCATGGAAATTTCTATGGGGATGGATGGGAAATCGGTACTCTGCCGGATAAAAATCAGATTACCCACGCATTAAAGCAGGTGGAAGGCGTAAAATATATCAGCCAGCTTACCCTGCGCAAATACCGCAGCGGCAGGTTTGAAGAATATGAAGTCAACGAAGAACGGCTTCTGCCTTTTTACCGCCTGCCAAAGAGCGGTTTTCACGAAATAGTGGCGGAACCCTGAGAATGAAAAGACAGAACAGAGGAAAAAGGAGTACAGGCCATGTTCTACAATTTGAATCTGGATGATAAATCGTATGGAGAAATTGAAGCGGATGCAGTATTTCAGATACCAGGAAAATGCCCGGACTGGACGAACTATAACCAGTCCGATCCGGGAATTATGCTGTTGGGACTCCTGTCATGGTTTAAAGAGATACAACAGTATCAGATCAGTCAGCTCTGCGGCTGGAAACGGCAGAAATATCTGAAACTGCTGGGGATGAAACTGAATCATTTAAGACCTGCCCAGGGAGCTGTCAGTGTGGAGCCTGCAGCAGGATTCAGAGACAGTCAGTTTCCTCTTTTGAAAGGAACCCGGTTTTATGCCGGAGATATGGCCTTTGAGACAGTGCAAAAGGAATGGCCTCATCCGATCCGGCTGATTGGCGCATATATTCTGTGCGGAGAACTGCTGGACCGCTATGTGAATATTGGAAATGATCTGGAAAAAAAGATGTGCCTGTATCCTTTCGGAGAGTGTCCGGAAGTGGGAAACAGCTGCTGTTTTGTTATGGACAGGGCATTTTCTTTGGTGGAAAGAACTACGGTATCTTTTGATATTCGCACAGATTATCAGGTGAGCCGCAATCCCATTACAGAAGATTTTATTCCTCTGGCAAAGCTGAAATGGGAATATCAGTCCTCGAAAGGCTGGGAAGAGCTGCCTGTGGAATTTGACACTACATACGCCTTTTTGCAGCGTGGAAAAATTGGATTCCGTCTGCCGAAGGAAATGGTGGAAGATGAAACATACGGGGCTTTTCAGATACGCGTTACACTGATGGAAAATGATTATGACGTGGCTCCCCTGATACAGAATATATATTTTAATGAAACAGAGGTAAGGCAGCAGTATTCTTGGTGTGATTATGAGGATCATGAGGTGATCCCTGGAGAAGGAGAGGAAATTCTTTCAATAAAAAGCAGTATGTATCTGGCTGGAAGAGGACAGACAGAGCTGTATCTGGAACAGGACGGAGGCTGGGCGCTTACTCCGGTACTTGAGCGGAAGGAAGCAAAAGACGGAGATCAGGTACTGTTTTTTCAAAGACCAAAGCAGGCAGAGAACAACCGGAAATTTATCTGCAGGCTGGCTGCCTGGGAGAATGAGTTTCAGGGCAGGCGGGAGATTGGGCTGGGAAATGGTTCTGCCAGTCAGGAATACCGTCTGGATATTATAGATATTGTGTATGATGAGTTTGAAATTATGGTAAAGGACAGACAGGACGGCAGGTTTTATCCCTATCAGCGGGTAGAGGATTTTGATACCTGTACGCCGGAAGACGCAGTATATGTACTGGAGCTTGCAGAGCACAGGCTGTTGTTTGGAAACTGTGAGCATGGCATGGCGCCGGATGGGGATATTCGTCTGCTGCGCCTGAAAGTCAGCAGTGGGAAATCCGGAAATATCAAGGCTGGCAAAATCCGGGAATGCCGGGAATTTCCGCAGCTTCTGGTAAGGCAGTATGAGATGACCTGCGGTGGCCGGGATGATGAAACCATAGAGGAATGTTACAAAAGGCTGCGGCGGGAACTAAAGCAGGTCCATCGCGGCGTTACCGGTTCAGATTATGAAGAACTGGTAAAACAGACGCCGGGGCTTCTGATTCTGGACAGCAAAGTCGTTCCTCCTGCAGGAAATCGTGACTCTCTGCCTGAAAATGAGATTTCCATTGTAGTGCGTCCTCTGAGTTATAAAGAGCGGGATACCCATTTGAGTGATAAGTACAGGCAGAATCTGGAACAGATGCTGCAGAAGCGTAAGATGATTGGCACTGCGATAAAGATTTTGAATCCGGAATACGTAAGTATTTCTGTCTTTGCAGAAATTGTTATCCGGCCTCAGTTTACCGAGGCGGAGGAAATGCTTGAAAAGGCAGTGCGTTCCTATCTGGATGAAACTGTATGGGAAATCGGCCGGCCAGTGTCCTGCAGTGCTATTTATGGTATTATTGATATTTTACCCTGTGTGCGGCAGGCCAGGGCTCTTACACTGGAGGCAGGCGGCCGGGGATACCGTTATCTGGCCAACGGAGACATACAGCTTCCGTCCAATGGGCTGCCCTGGCTGAAAGAGATGGATTTTCGGATTTTTATGTCATAGCAGAGGAAAAGTGACCATAGACAAGGGGCGATAATATGGAGCAGCTTGCATATTTTGTATTTAATAAAAAGAAAGATTATGAGTCCGGCTACCGGAAAGGAATCCGTATTACGGAGCAGGGGCTTGCTCTGGAGGAAGATGTTCAGGAAAACGGCGTTTTTATTTCACGCCTGTTAGACAGCGGGGAAAGGGGAAATCAGTGGCATCGGGCAGTGATACAGAGTGAAGGCTATGGGGATGACTCCATCCGGTTTTATTTTTACTGCTGCGATGAGGACGAGACAGTGGTGGACGGTGAGATTTACCGTTGGGAGGAATTGATTCAAAACCGGAAAATTCCGCCGGAAAAAAAACACCAGGCCATGAAGCCTTATCTGGCTCATATCATACAGAATCCCCAGGACATTTTGTTGTACCGGGCGATAGGCAGATATCTCTGGATGGAAATTCATCTGTTCTGTCAGGCGGGATTTCTTCCAAAGATTCATCATATGAAGATTTATGCCGGGAACCGCAGTTTTCTGTCGTATCTTCCCATGATTTATCAGACGAAAGGCAGGGAAGATTTTCTGAGAAGGTTTCTGGGACTGTTTGAAGCAGTATATCAGGATTTTGATGAAAAAATTACAAGTTCCACCAGGCAGCTTGATCCAATGACTGCAGAACCGGAGTTTCTGCACTGGATGGCCAGATGGGTGGGAATTTCCAATGGACATCTGTGGCAAGAAGAAAAATTGCGGGTTTTGCTGAGCGGAATTGTAAGAAAGAACCTGATTCGGGGTACCAGGGAATATATGGAATATGTCATTGGCGTTTTTACCGGAGAGCGGCCATATTTTCTGGAATACTGTGATATTGAACAGTATCGGAAAAATGAGACAGCATACCGGAGCCTGAAACAGTCTTATGCGTATGGGCCGTATGAAGTGAGCGTGTTTGTGCGGGAACAGGCGGTGCCTTCCCTGCGGGAGCAGCATGCACTGAAAAAAATGATTGAAGATATCAGACCTGCCCACATTCGGATGCATCTGATTATCATGAGACAGGGCATTTATCTGGGACAGAATGTATATGCAGGAGTAAACAGTGCGCTTGTTGCCTGGGAGCGTGCAAATTTAAACGGTGTGGCTGCAATTCCGTCAATGGTTGGCATGGCAGAAACCGGGGCAAAGGAGGAAAAGAAATATGAAGAATTTAAAGAGCTTTCCATTTGAAAGGAACCGGTATTTTTATGGGAAGCTGCTGTCCGTGGAAGATTTTGAAACAGAGCATAAATATTTTAACGATAAGCGCAGGACGATCAACCGTTTCCTTTTTGGCTCCGGCGTGGTCTGCGGATTGGGCGTGGTAGAGGTAGACGATGAGAGCATATCGGTGGAACGGGGACTTGCGCTGGATTTTGCCGGGCGTGAAATCGTGCTGGATGAACCGGCGGTGCGCAGAATTTCGGAGCTGGAAGGCTATGGAGAAGAACAGGAAGGGGATTTCTATTACCTGTGTCTGGAATATCAGGAAGAAACTGCAGAGCTTATGCATAACGTGACGGGGACCATGGGACGAAACAGCAGTGAATACAACAAATACAAAGAAGGTTACCGGCTGTTTGTAACTCAGGAGGAGCCAGAACGGGAAACTTTCTCTCCTGCCCGGCTTTATGAAGAACGACAGACGGTTTATCAGGAACAGGGCATAAAAATTTCTCAGGTACTGCCCAGCTTTCTGGAAATGGGAAAAGACACGGTTTTGCGGATTGAGGTGGAACATACAGGGCAGCAGGAACTGTCCTTTGAATATGAGCTGGAGCTTTCGTTTCTCACAAATGGAGAAGGAAACCGGGTACATGTTTCTTTTCAGGAAGAAAATCAGGAGAAAGCAGGAAAATATCAGATAGAAATTCCTATGAAAGCAGCCTGTGTCAATGATGTACAGGCGGAAGCCGCTCTGGTGGGAGACAGCTTTAAACTGAAATTAGGCGGCAGAGAATACAGTGAGGCCGCTCCCTGCGTCAGCCGGGCCAGGATCAGTGACCAA
Organism: Petralouisia muris; assembly: GCF_004793545.1. Lineage (GTDB taxonomy): Bacteria > Bacillota > Clostridia > Lachnospirales > Lachnospiraceae > Petralouisia > Petralouisia muris. The sequence continues at coordinate 58,229 of NZ_SRYA01000014.1, forward strand.
AATATCTATGATTGTCTGCAGACAGAATACTATAAAACAGCCATGGATTATATTGTGGGAAATACCTTTCAGCAGGGGATTTATCTGGCAAAAATTTATGTGGTCCGGGCCGGGGACGTCTGTTTGATTGAGCGGATTGAACCATTGCCTTTTGAACAGAAGATCATGCATACGGAGATTTCGGCGGCCATGATTGGCAGGCTAACGGAAGACGTGAAAAGGCTGAAAGAAGCGGAGCTGCTGGAAACAGAGAACCGGAAGGAGCAGGAAGAGAAAAAACCTCTGAAAACAGCCTACGGGGACGTGGTCTTTGATGTGAGCCATATGCGTCCAGGCAAGGTATTGTATTCTGATGAAATTGTACATGGACTGGGTTTCGGCCCTGTGACCATTGATCTTGGATATGAAGTGGATAATGGATTTTCCGGAGATTCCCAGATGGTATTTGGAGACGCTTCCCTGTTTCAGGATAAATATGGCTTTGCGGCTTCTCTGGGGGCAAGGCTTGAGCCTTCCAGGGGAACTTTTGAAATTGCTCTGAAGATTATAAAAAACAGCAGTGCAAAACTGATACGGGTGCACTGGACTGCATTGCGCAATGAAGTCCGCAAATCAGAATCAGCCAGGAAGAAACGTATTTATATACAGCCGGATAATCCAAATGTGTTTACCGGAGACAGTATTGCTTTTACTGCGGTTTTGGAAGGATTTACGGACGAGCGGCTGCAGTGGAGCGTCAGGGACCGTAATGGCGGGACCATTGATAAAAACGGAAAATATACTGCGCCGGAGACTGCAAGTATTTTCCAGATTTCCGTATCCAGTACGGCTTATCCCCAGGTACAGGCGTCAACCTTTATAGTGGTACGCGAGAAAGAGTGAGACAGATATGGTACTTAAGTTTCAGGATGAACAGTATGAGCTGATTTCAAAGATTAAGACCACAGGTTCCGGAGCCATTGATCTGTATGTAGCCTGTGACGCTGCCGGGACAGAGGGCGTCCGGTATACGGTGGCCTGCGTCAACGATATGGAACTGGCCAGAAAACTGGTGCCGGTCACTACCAGGAATAATATTAATTATACCTTTAAAGACTTTCAGACCAGCTTTAATGCAGAGGGAAAGTATTATATTGTGTTCAGCCATGCCAGCGGAAAGACATTGCAGCAGGCCATGGAACAGGGCAATTATAATCTGCTGGAACGTTTGCAGCTTATGAAAAATATTTTTGCGCAGATTTTTCTTCTGAATATGCCGGAATGTTTTCTGTATGAAGTGCTGCGGAAAGACAATATTGTGGTTGGGGAGGATTTGAGCGTCCGGTTTAATTATTTTTTTACGGAAGTGGACTACTACTGGCAGATACAGGAAAAAGATTGTATCAGCCGGGTCAGCGGCCTGGTGCAGGAGATGTTTTTAAAGGAGCTGGAACAGAAAAGCTCCAGAGAACTGATGAAATATGCCAGGGATATGGAAGAAGGCCGATTGGTTTATCTCTGGGACAGTTATGTGGCCTATGACAATATTTATGAGTCAGTGCTGACAAAAAGCGAACAGCAGGAGTTAAAGCCAGGAAGAATCTGGTGGCGCGTCTGGGAGGGACTTAAGAAAATATTTCCGAAAATCCGGGCGGTACTGGCAGCCCTTCTGATTGGCTCAGCGGCTCTGTATCTGTTGCTGACACTGCCCAATCCGGTGTTGTCAGATAAAGGGATTTCTTTTCAGAAAATCGGGACCCTGGAAATTCAGGAAACCGGGCGCATGAAGAAAAAGTAGTTCAGACAGGAGGGATGTAATATGCGGGGCGGACTGATTAGCCGTACAGCCAGGAGGCTGTCACATATTTTAACAGCGCCGTTTCAAGTGGCGTTTCGCAAGGCGAAGCGGATGGTCAGCCCGGAATCCTTTTCTTCAAAAGTTCTGAGTGACGTCCGTAAGGGAATCAATCAGAAAAAAAATAAAAAAGAGCGGACCATCGGGGATTATTTTTCTTTTGGCCATTATTATGTGCTGAAAAGGATGGTATATGTTGTTCTGCTTCTTCTGGCAATCCTTCCGGTTTTGTATGTGAAATTACTGCACCCCATTTTAATTTCACAGTTTTTTACCAAAACCATGGTGATTAATTCACCGGAAATGGTAGGGTACAGCGGAAAGGTGGAGCTGGTGTCTCAGGATGATGGAACGTTGATCTTTCAAGGAAAAATGGAGGAAGGGCGTATCAATGGAAAGGGACAGCTCTATACCTATACGGGAGCATTGCTGTATGACGGGAATTTTGAGATGGAGGCGTATTCCGGAGAGGGAGAGCTTTACTATGAAAATACGGATATTCTCTGTTATAAGGGGAACTTTCTGCTGAATCAGTATGACGGTCAGGGGTTTCTCTATGATGAAGATGGCAGGTTGAAATATAAGGGTGATTTTAAAAATGGTCTTTATGAGGGGAATGGAACGCTGTATTTTCCAAATGGTCAGGAAGAATATGTGGGAACTTTTGCCAAAGGAGAGAAGGATGGAAAGGGAACTCTCTATGATGAAGACGGAAATGTGGTTGCAGAGGGAACTTTTGAGGACGGAGAGCCGGAACTTCAGGCTGTTGTCATGGAAGATGAGGATGGAACTGTCCTTTATGATGGAACAGTTAACAAGGATGGAGAATACGAAGGGGAAGGAAAGCTGTATGAAGATGGAGCCCTCGTGTATGAAGGTGATTTCGTAGACGGGAAAAAAGAAGGTTCCGGTACGGAATATGACGAAGACGGAAATGTTGCATATGAAGGTGATTTTGTCAATGACGTGTATGAAGGAGAAGGAAAACTATATGCAAGTGAACCTTCCGGGACCGGAAATGACAGAGAGGGAGAAACCACCGGAGGCGGAGCTGGAAATGAAGCGGGCGAGAGTTCTGAGGGCGGAACAGACAGTAATTCCAGAAGCGGAGACACCGCATCTGCGGCTGAAACAGGTATATCGGAGGGTAAAAATTCCTCAAATGGCGGGACAGAAGCTTCAGAAAGCGAATCTTCCACAGAAGACGAAACAGAATCAGAAGAAGTCCATAATAAAGGAGTTCTTGTGTATGAAGGCAGTTTTATCAACGGAGAAAAAGAAGGGGCCGGAACCTCTTATGATATGGATGGAAATACTCTGTACAAAGGAGAGTTTGTCAAAGGCCAATATGAGGGAAAAGGAAAACTCTATGAAAACGGGAAACTTGTATATGATGGTGGGCTGATTAATGGAGAATATGACGGAACCGGAAAATTTTATGATGAAAACGAGAATCTGACCTACGACGGAGCCTGGGTTCAGGGAAAACGGGAAGGAATTGGAAAATCCTATAACGAAGAAGGAAAACTGGTGTATGATGGTACGTTTAAAGGGGATCGGTATGATGGTACAGGCAAGCTCTATGATGCAGAAAAGGAGCTGCTGATTTATGATGGTTCCTTTGCGGACGGGCTGTATCAGGGTGCTGGTAAGCTCATAGACGCGGCCACGGAGATGTTGATTTATGATGGAGAGTTTTACAGAGGACAGTATAACGGAACAGGAAAACTATACCATAATACCACCGGAAACCTGATTTATGACGGCGGATTTCTGAAAGGAAGATATTATGGCTCCGGCAAATTGTGGGATGAGAATGGAAACCTCCTTTACAAAGGCGATTTTGTCAATGGAACTTATTTCGGCCACGGGATTCGTTATGAGGCGTCTACCGGAGAAGTTCTGGAGGCAGGGCAGTTTAAAAACGGGATTCTGACGGTTCCGGACCCGGAAGGAACCCAATACGATGATGAGGACGAGGAGAATCCCCAGGTACAGACTGAGGAATCCCAGGTGGATCCTTAAAATTCAGATCTCTGGACGGGACATGAGACTTCTGAATCACAATTCAGATAGAAAAGAGGAATGTTATGTCAGACTACACAAAAATTGCAGATACAGGAAATGGTATTTTATCGTTGCTGAAAGAAACGCTGATTCCGGAACTGTTAAACAGTCCGGACCAGATTGGTCTCTGTTCTCCGGAAGATCACGGGGATTTCGCGGTGGGCGTGTGGCTCTATGATGTAAGGGAAGATACCTCCATTCAGGACCATGAGATGACCAATATTGGAAGGAACGCCCAGCGTTATCCATCCATATATCTGACGTTGTATTATATGATTACCCTCTATCTGCAGTGCGATTTAAAATATCGGGCGGTGCAGGAACATCAGATTATGGGTAAAATTATCCAGGCGTTCCGGGACAAAGCGGTGCTGGATCCGGAGACTTTTGCACCTTCCGATGTGTCAGGCAATAACAATATTCGTATTCAGATGCTGGAACTGGAAACAGAGGAAAAGCTACGTCTCTGGACAGTGCCCAACGCAGCTTACCGGACATCCTTGTATTATACCGCGGGACCTGTGGAAATTCAGTCCACCAGACAGAAATCTGTAAAACGTGTACGGGAAATCAGTTACCGGTATTCTGGAAAGGAGACATAAGATGATATTACAGGAAACTAACATACATCTTTCCAAAGTGGTACTGCTCAGAGATGCATTTACCGGAATGCCTGTATCGGCGGGAATCCAAATCCATTCTCTGTCTGGCGGGTCAGCAGAGAAAAAAAGCGGAGGTTATGTTCTGTTTTTGAATGTGGACAGCCCGGAAATTGAGATAGAGGTGACTTCTCCCATTTATCAGTATCGAAAACTGTCTCTGAAGACTGATGGCGGAGAAGAAGCGGAAGAAATATTGCTGTATCCCTCTCCTGCCTGGCCTTTGAGAGAAGGACATACGGCAGTCCGGGGAAGGGCAAAGCCCGGAAGCGTGCTGAGATGCTATCTGGAGGATGCGCGGGAAAGCTGCCGGCTGCTTCAGGATTACAGGGAAAGGGAAAATAAGATTTCCTTTTATCTGAAACGTGGAACCAGAAGTGTGTTCTGGCATATTCGAAAGAAGCAGGAGAAATCAGGGGAATATTTTCATATGAGATATTTGGAAGGGGATCATGAATATTTTCAGCTTTTCCAGCCTCTGACAGGTTCCTGGCAGAAAAAAGATACGCTGCTCTTTCCGGCCCAGGAGAGCATTGCAGACGAAACGGGGGAAATTTACCTGCTTCTGGGAAAACTTCCTCAGGAAAAATGTATTCTGCAGTATTCCTGCAGATACGCAGAACAGGAAATATGCGGGGAAGCAGAGATTTTTTCAGGAAAGGAAAATCATATTTTGGAGGAGTGAGGATTATGGGATTATGTGTGACGGGAGGAGCGGCCATGACCTGCACATTTGGAATGGCGCCGTCTGTGCTGAATGTATTGCCCACAGCAAAAACCATGTCGGCAATGCCCCTTGCAACGATTGCTGATACCGTGCCATTTGTAAATATCACCCCCTTTGGGATGTGCCAGAGTCTGGCTAATCCCACAGTAGCCGCCGCTACTGCCGCGGCTATGGGAGTGCTGACGCCCATGCCCTGTACGCCGGTTCCGGCTGGGCCCTGGGCGCCGGGGGTTCCCCAGGTGCTGGTAGGCGGGAAGCCGGCAGTCAACGACCAGTGTAAACTGACCTGCGCCTATGGAGGAATGATACAGTTTACCAATTCGGGCTGCCCCACAGTGCAGCTTTAAGGAAAATCAGATTCTGAGGAAAGAAATATGAAGAAAAAAAGTTTGTATGGTATCTGGGGCATTGTGATTGCCGCGCTGGCCTTGATTCTTCTGGCCAGTCTGTATGGGAAAAATGTGAAATTAAATTATATCGAACAAATTCATCTGCAGGATGGATACCTGTATTATGTGGACCGGGGAGAGAGTGAGAATCTGAAAATCATCCGCTCGGATCCGAATGGGAAACAGGGAAAGATGATTTTGTTCCGGAGGCATGAAAATGAGCAGTATCGGATTATTTGTCAGATTTTTTTTGATGATGAAGGCGGTGTTTATGCGCTGATTCAGGAAACAAATGTGAAATCATGGAACGGAGTCAGCAATAAGGTTTATAAATGTGACTTTACCCATGGCAGGCTGGAAGATACGGAGTATGACCTTACAGAAGACACAGTTACTTACAGTCAGATATCTGTACAGTGTATTCAGGATGGCAAGCTCTGTTACATCTGCATTCCAGATACGGAAAAAAACCAGGAATCGGCCAAGCTGTTTACACTGAATCAGCAGGGAGAACGGGAGCAGAAGGATGAGATTCTTTTGGAGTACCCCTATCTGAATGCTCAGTTTTTCCTGAATAAAGATGGAATTCTGCTATGGACAGATTATGAGAGCGAGATTCATGCAAAAAGGGTGGGGACAGAGGACTACCTGGAAATACAGGGAATTACCGGCAAAAAAGGCGTGTTCAAAACCCTTGCGGATGACGGGAAGTATGCCTATGTGCTGGACTGCAGTTCGGACTGTGTCATACAGATAGATCCGGCCGGCCAGACGTCACAGGTTTTGTTTTCCGGAGAAAAAATCAGAGAAGATTATCCGGAGTTTACTTTTCGGGAGCTCCACAGTCTGGATTGCACCACGTCAGGATTCTGTGCAGGAACAGAGGAAGTTCAGGGAATGCGTTCCATCTGTTCTTATCAGAACGGGAATCACGAGGATATAGGGAAGGTTTCCCTTACGGCTCATTCTGTGATAAATCGAATGTTTTGGGTATATGCGGGAATTCTTCTGGCTGCTTTCCTTTTTGGGGGTTATTGGCTGGCTTGTGTAAAATACCATGTTCAGACGGTTCTGGTACGTCTCTGCCTGATTTTCCTTCTGGGACTTCTGGTTATGGACAGTTTTCTGGAATGGTGGATTGAACAGTCTATGCGGGAGCAGCTGGAAAACACCCAGACTCTGTCTTTGTCGGCGTTGGGCAAAGTGCTGAAAGAGGACATTGTAAAAAATATTGAGACCGATCCAGAAATGTTTCCCTCAGGAGACCGGGCTCTGATGCTGAGCCACCGTACTATCAGCAATGGAAGAAGTGCTTCGGAACTGTCTCTGTATGTTTACAGTATTTTACATGCAGATGAAGAAGGGCAGCTCTATATCAGGGAATCCATGTCAGAATACAGCGGCGTTCCGGTGGAATGGGCATATACTTCGGAAGTGTCTGAGTCCATCTATCAGGCCTATGATACCGGGGAAGTGGTAAATAAGATGGATGAAAATCAGAGTGGAAGACAGAACAATCAGTTTATCCCTGTTATTTTGAATGATGGAACGAAGTACGGGGTACTTGTTGTTTCTGGAAACGGGAATATGATGGATTATCAGATCTGGTATTACCAGTGGAATATGAAAAATGCATCTTCCATGCTTTTGCTGGTACTGACGGTGATTCTGATGGTGATTCTGTATATTTTCCTGCGGCCTTTAAAGACCTTGAAGGAATGTGCGGGGAAACTGGCGTCCGGAGAACTGGGCGTGACCATGGAAGTGCATGGACACGATGAGATGGCAGATATTGCATCTACCTTTAACCAGATGTCCCTGGAACTTGAAAATTATGTAGAAGATATCAGAAGCATGTCTGACGGCTATTATAAGTTTATTCCGGCGAAAATTCTGGAACTTCTGGGAAAGGAATCCATTCAGGATGTAAGGCTGGGGGACCAGATGAAAGGAGAGCTCACGATTCTGTCTCTTCATGCCATTGATTATCCCAAACAGAGTGCCCTCTTGTCCGCGGAGCAGGTCTACACGGATATCAACCGGGTGTTGTCCATGCTGGTGGAGCCTATTAATATACATCGTGGGGTGGTGGAACACTTTGAAGATACGGGACTTTCAGCTTTTTTTACTGTTAGCAGCCGGGAAGCGCTGGATGCAGCTATTGAGATTCAGAGACTTTTGGAGCGGCAGACGCCCGGAAACGGAAGAACCATTGCCATCAGTTACGGACAGGTAATGCTCGGTGTCATAGGCCATGAGAAACGGATGGAGGCAACCGCTATTTCCGCTCATTCGGATCTGGCAAAGGCGCTGCGTTTAAAAGGAGATAAATATGGAGCTCATATTCTGATCACCCATTTGGTTTATCGGCAGATTCCAGATTTTGAGGAGCATTATCATGCCAGATATCTGGGGAATATTTATCTGGCGGCGGACCATACATATGAACGGATTTATGACGTCTACGATGGGGATTCCGAGGAGGAATTCTATTATAAAGAGCTGACCAGACCTCTGTTTGAACAGGGTGTGGGGCTGTTTGTGGAAAAGAAATTTTATGAGGCAAGACTTGTGTTTGTGGAGGTGCTCAAACAGCACCGGAAAGATAAAGCAGCAAAAGAATATCTTTACCGATGTGACAGATATTATAAACTTCCGCCAGAGGAAGAAGTGGAAACAATAATTGAGAAATTTTAGCAAAACCGGGAGTGAGGTGAAGTAAAATGTCAGATGAATTACAAATGGAAAAGGAAAATGATCAGAAGGAACAGGATGTGCAGCCAGTACCGGTTCCGGCGGTAGGAGAGGGAAGTAGTGGAGATACATCAATACTGCCTATACAAACTGCTACTGTCCAGAATACTGCTGGTCAGACTGATAGTGACAAGACTACTAATGATCAGAATAGTAATACCAAGAATACTGATAATCAGACTGGTACTCCCAAGGATACTGATAATCAGACTGGTACTCCCAAGAGTGATACTCCACAGAATAATGTACAGCCGGTGCAGGACCGGGCCAATATGGATCTGGTCCGTACCGCGATGCGGGCAAGCGGGCGTCCGCGTCTGAAAAACATTAAAACAAGAACAACTCCTTTTCATACAATGAAGCAATTACTGCAAATGGAAGAAAGACATAAGAAAAAGGCGAAGGAGGAAAAGAAAAACGAAAATAGTGGGAATGAGGGCGATAAGAAACTGGACATAAATACTCAGGATGGTCTGGTAAATGGGCTGTTAGATATGCGGAACAGTAATATCTATAAGGCCGTAGTTCTGGCAAGGGAACTGGAAGGGGGAGGAAGCAATCCACTGAGAAGCGGACGATTTTCGCGGTTTTTTAAATCTTCGAAATATAACAAGGCGGCAGATTCCATGAAACTGATTGGCGCCGCAAACGGAGCGCTGGGGGTTCTGGATGGAGCGATAGGAGATGGCGGGTTTGCATCTTCCGTGGTTGGAAAGGGAATTACCCTGGTCTCCAATTTTATGGCTCTTATTACTTCTATCCGGGATTTTGTGGTAAAAATTAAGAATTTTAAAAAAGAGAAAACGAAGACAGGCAAAGTATTCAGTATTATCGGTATGCTGACAGATATTTTTACTGCGCTGGGCAAAGGCTGCGCCATAGCCAAGACCCTTGCAGAATATGGCGGGAAAACAGATGGGATTTTTAAGAATGGCGCACTGTGGGACCGGATTACCCTGCTTATGAACAGCGCTTCCCAGATTGGAGGCCTTCTGGGAGCCGCCCGAGGGCTGCATGTTACCAAAAACGGAATTTCAAAGTTAAAAGCTTTGGAGAATATAAGATGGAAAGGGGGAAATGGAGGAGACGGTATTCAGGCAATTGTGGCGAAATATGAACAGCCACAGATAGTTCAGGAAGGGGGAAATAATGATGTGCAGACAGAAGACTTGCAGGAGGAAGAAGAGCAGGAGGAAGATAGACAGAATAAGAACAGAGCCCCCATTTCGGGAGAAGGGAATCTGGAAAACGATGACAATGTAAATAATGCAAATCCTAATCTGACGGGTGCGCATGGAGACGAAGGGGAGAGAGAAGCGCCGGCCAGAAGACGAAGACTGATTTTACGTAGAAGGAGGAATGCCCAGAGGGCAGAGAATGCACCTCAGGCCGGAGCGGCGAAAAAACAGAAGCCGCAAACGGCCACGAAGACGGAACGGACGGAGCGGCGGGCCGCTGCAAACAGGTTGCTGAACAAAGAAGAAGTCAGCAGCGAGGAGAAAGACAGACTGGCTTCTTACGTGGCAATACACAGAAGGATTGAGAAGACCCAGTCCTCTCTGACCACGACTTCTACAGGGCTGGTAGCTGCTGCAATCGGGCTTGGTTCCAGCGTTGCTATCAGTGTGAATAACAATACGGGCAGCGACTCATCAAAAACAGCAAAAACCTGGATGGGTTTTGCAGCAAGCCTTGGAGGAATTGTAGCAACCGGAACGAAAATGGGACTGGAGAAACGTAACCAGAAAAAGCAGGATTCGGATGAAGCAGATGCGATTCAGGGAAGGCTCTGGGGAACCATTGAAGAACTGAAAGATGATAAATATGGGCTGAGAGGAGCCAGAAAAAAGGCAGATGAAGCCACAGAAGAGGCGGAACTTGATGAACCAAGAGCTGTATATAAGAGATATATGGCTGCTCAAAGCCAGTTTGAAGATTCAGGCGTGAAATACGACCAGCTTTTTCAGGTGCCGGATCTGAGAAGTTTCAAAAAAGCGTTGATATCAGGGATATAGTAAATGGATGGTGGATTGATATTGGAAGGACAGGAAGCATATTTTAAAGAACTGCTGGAGCTGGTTAAGCAGGAAATCGACCTTTATACCAGGTATGCGGTGCGTCTGCGGGAGGACGGAGGAATCCGTCACATCTATCAGACGAAGCTGTTAAAAGAGGAACTCTCCAACATTCTGGAAAATCCCTTTTCCCATATGGATTTGAAATCTTACCGCAGGGAGCGGGAACTTCTTATATTCCGATGGCAGGAATTTCATGCGAGGGCTTTCTATACCATAAAAAGCGGAGAATTGCTGCCTTTTGAATATATGCTCCGCAGACTGAAACTTGACGAATTTGAACAGTATCTGGCCTGCCTTGCCATGGCGCCGGAATTAAACCGGGAATTTGAACGGTTGTACTGCTATCTGCAGGATGACCTTGCATGGCGGTATCCTTCTCTGGATTTGTGTGTGAAAATGTATACCATGGACGAACAGGAACAGAACACGCTGATTGGCAGGACTTTCGTGCGCCGGGAGCTGCTGAGCTGCATTTTTGAGGAAACTCAGAGAGGGCGGGAAAGCGAGCTGTCCTGGAAGCTGAAGCTCAGGAGAGATCTGGTGTCTTATGCATATTTTCAGGAATCAGATCTGCTGAACCGGAAGGTGGAGTATCGTCTGAGTATTCCGGATGGGAAGCCTGCACCCACGCTCAATATTAATAATCAGGTCATGGAGGTTATCCAAAAGCGCCTGAAAGCGGGAGGTTCCGGTCAGAATGCGGGGCAAGACAGAATAAAACTCAGGCTGTTTCTCCTGAGGGGGTCCAAGGGAAGCGGGAAAAAACTGCAGATAAGACTGGCGGCAAAAGCCATGGGGCAGGGCGTATTGTTTTTTGATCTAAGAGTTCTCTCCGGTAAAAATGAAGAACAGATGCGGGATTCCATCTGCAATGCTCTGGTGCGGGCGGTGTTGGACCATGCTTTTTTGGCGTTTTGTCACTGGGAAACCTTGTGGGCCAAAGAGGAGAAGAAGCGATTGTTTGCACAGGAAATCCTGCTGAAAACCTCTCTGTTTTTTCAGGATGTATTTCTGACGGTGGAGGAGGAAGTGGGTCAGGATGTGTTTGGCGGAGAATATCCCGCCGGCTGCCGGATAGAAGAATTTTCCCTGGGATTCCCTTCCATACAGGAGCGAAGCATGCTCTGGAAAACCTTCCTGGAGGAAACAGGACATGAAAAAGAAACCTGCGGGCAGGAAAAGCAGCAGGTATACGATACTCTGGCGGCCCAGTTTGATTTTACGCCGGGAATGATAAAAGAGGCGGTGGAGCTGGCCTGCCGGGAAGGGGAAATTTACGGGGAAGAAGTTTCCTCCGTTCGTCTGTACCGGGCCTGTCAGCAGAAAATTTCCCATCGGCTGGGAGAGCGGGCCAGCCGGGTCAGCGCGGTCTATACCTGGGATGACCTGGTGTTGGAAGAAGGACCAAAAGAACTGCTGCGGCAGGCCTGCGGGCAGGTGTCTTTCCGGGGAAAGGTCTACGAGGAATGGGGCTTTCAGGAGAAGATTGCCTATGGCCGGGGAGTATCCATGCTGTTTGCGGGGCCTCCGGGAACCGGAAAAACCATGGCGGCCCAGGTTCTTGCCAGTGAGCTGAATCTGGAATTGTATAAAGTGGATCTTTCCGGCGTGCTGTCAAAATACATTGGAGAGACCCAGAAAAATCTTAGGGAAATTTTTGATGAGGTGAAAAAGAGCAGGAGTATTCTCTTTTTTGACGAGGCGGACGTGCTGTTCGGAAAGCGTGTGGATGTGACAGACGCAAGGGATATCAGTGCCAACGCTCAGACTGCATATTTGCTGCAGAAAATGGAAGAATATGATGGGATTACCATTCTGGCCACCAACCTGCTGCAGAATTTTGACGACGCTTATAAGCGTCGAATCAAATTTATCATCCATTTCACTTTTCCTCAGAAAGAGCGGCGCATACAGCTCTGGCAGAAAGTATTTCCCAGGAAGATGCCCCTGGGAAGCGATTTGGATATAGAATATCTTGCGGAAAATTTCGAGCTTTCCGGAGCAGCCATTAAAAATATCGCGGTCAATGGGGCCTTTCTTGCAGCCTCCAGACAGGAAATTATCGGAATGGAGCATATTATGACAGCTTTGCAGCAGGAATATGAAAAATCCGGAAAAATACTTGGAAAAGCAGAGTTGAAAGAATATTATGTATACAAAATATAAGGCTTGTGCAAAGAGGCAGGCGGAATGGAGGAAATTATGAATAAAGCAGAGTTGCGAAAGGGCTTACAGAGATTGAAGGAGTATCTGGCCGGCCAGGAGTTTGAAAGTATGTTACTGGAAGAAGGAGAGGAAGCCGCGCTGGATTCCCTGATACTGCCATTGGAGATCAACGAGGAGCTGAGCCTGGATATCAGCTGTAATTTCGTCCATGTACCGGAATTTGGGGATATGCTCCAGTATTACGGGCATCTGGAAGTAGATGAGCTGTTTGCAGAAAATCCGGAATCTTTTACGGAATTTAATGTATTGCAGCTCCTGAATGCCCTGAACCAGATGATTCCGGTGGGCCAATTTCTTTTCATGCAGGACCAGGCAGAGGGAGAGGAACAGAATGTAATTGGAATTCGTTATACGGTGCTGACTGCACTGGACAATGAAATAGAAATGGAAAAATGCGTCAGTGTAATTAAATTTCTGATGCATATTTATGAGCTTCTCTGCAGTAGTCTGGTGCTGCTTCTGGAAGGAGAAACGGTGCAGAACGCATTATATATCATAGGTGATGTGATAAATTTATAAGATTGGAAAAGTCCGGCCATAAGAAATGATGATGGCGGATTGAAATAAACGGGAGGTTTATATGAAAGAATGTACAACAAAAAGAACGACAGTGGAACTGGTGCTGACGGGGCTGGTGCTTCTGTCTGTTGTCCGGCAGTTTTTTCTGGGCAGTTATCACAATATGTTTCTGGGAATACTGACGCTGATCCTGTTTATGGCGCCTCAGTTTATCGAGAAGACAGTGGGCGTAACCATTCCAACAGGATTGAAAACAGTGATTCTTATTTTTATTTTTTCAGCGGAAATTCTGGGAGAAATCAATGCTTTTTACATAAAAATTCCCCTTTGGGATACCATGCTTCATACCACCAACGGATTTCTGATGGCGGCTATTGGATTTGCACTGATAGATCTGTTTAACAGAAGTGAGAGATTTTCTGTGAAGATGTCTCCGTATTTTGTGGCCTTTGTGGCATTCTGCTTTTCCATGACGGTGGGCGTGGTATGGGAGTTCTTTGAATTTACCATGGACTGGTTCTTTTACACGGATATGCAGAAAGACTGGATTCTTCCCACCATCAGCTCTGTGAAACTGGACCCTGCCGGGGGCAATCATCCCATAAAAGTGGCGGTGGAGTCTGTGGTGATCAATGGGGAGGAATGGAATCTTGGCGGTTATCTGGACATTGGAATTGTAGATACCATGAAGGATCTGATGGTAAACTTTCTGGGAGCTGTTGTGTTTTCTGTGATAGGTATTGTCTATCTGAAGCAGAGGGGGAAAGGCAGGCTGGCTTCTTCTCTGATTCCTCAGGTAAATGAAAAATGGGAAAAAGGAGAGAAAAACCATGAATAAATCAGTCAGGAACAATCTGTATCTTATCCTGTTCTGCGGAATCATGGGGGCTGTGGCCGGAGGGGTCATATGGACATTTTTAAAGGTCATGTCTCTGGGAATTACATTCTTGTGGGAATGGCTGCCAAAGCAGGTTTCCATTCCATATTATACGGTGCTGATGTGTACTGCAGGCGGAGCCCTGATTGGCTGTTTCCGTTGGAAATTCGGTGATTATCCGGAAGAACTGGACACAGTGATGGGAAAAATAAAAGCAGAGAAAACCTATGATTATTCCAATATGGTGGTACTTCTGCTCAGCGCTCTGTTTCCACTTTTGCTGGGCAGCAGTATTGGTCCGGAGGCGGGACTTACCGGAGTGATCGTGGGCCTTTGTTACTGGGTTGGGGATAATCTTTCTTTTGCCCGGCAGAATGCCAGAGAATATTCCCAAGTGGGGGCTGCCGTAACGCTGGGTGTGCTGTTTCGTTCCCCACTGTTTGGCGTTTTTGCGGTGGAGGAAGAAAACCGGGACAAAGAGATTCTGAAACTGCCGGGAACCATGAAACTGTTTCTGTATGGTCTGGCAGCGGCGGCGGGAACAGGATTTTATATGCTGTTGTCTGAATTATTTGGAGCAGGACTTTCCGCCATGCCTTCCTTTCCGGAAATGGAGCCGGATGCATTTGATTATCTGATGGTAATTCTTTATATTCTGCTGGGATGTATTCTGGCAAAATTTTATTTTATCACCCACGGGGCAGCAAAATGGGCTGCAGGAAAGATTCCTGCCGTTGCAAAAGAAACGGTGGGCGGCCTGTGTCTTGGAGTTATGGGTATGACAGCGCCAATTCTGATGTTTTCAGGCGAGGAAGCAATGGGTGAACTGATTGCGGATTATAACATGTATCTGCCTCTGACCCTTGCAGCCATAGCGTTTTTGAAGGTGCTGCTTACTAATATATGTATTCAAACAGGATTGAAAGGAGGGCATTTTTTTCCGGTAATATTTGCAGGAGTGTGTCTTGGATATGCCGCTGCAATGATTGTATTTGGCAATGGGGCAGGTCACGGTGTATTTGCCGCGGCAACGGTGACAGCCGCCCTTCTTGGGGCGATTATGAAAAAGCCCCTGGCAGTTACAGTGCTGTTGTTTTTATGTTTTCCAGTCAGGCTGTTTCTGTGGATTTTTCTTGCGGCAGCAGCAGGGAGTTTTCTCGCAGGCAATAAAGAAAAATCACCTGTGGGAAAAAACAAATTTAAAGAATCAGGAGGAATTTAGTTATGAAGATTTTTACAATTATTCTTGGAGTGCTTATGGCAATCTGCGGGGTTTCCTGCATTTGTACGCCGGTGATGACTTTTCTGGAGGCAGGTTATTTTCTGGTAATTTTGTTGCTGGTCTATGGAATCGGCGCCATAGTAAAGGCGGTTATGGAAAAAGAGTATGGACTGCCTTTTCTGTTTGGGATTCTGAGTATTATTCTTGGCATTGTGATTATGGTTGTGCCGGGACTGAAACTGATGACGGACGGAATGCTGATTTACTTTATGGCAGTATGGTTCCTTCTGCAGGGAGCTGTCGGTATTTTCATGGCAGTCCGGCAGAAAAATTCAGAAGAAAGCAAGGGATGGGTCTGGGTGTTGATTCTCGGCATACTCGGAGTGCTGGTAGGTATTTATTCTCTGGTACATCCCATGCTGCTGGCATTTACCTTTGGAATTCTGGTAGGTCTTTATTTTATTGAAAGCGGAATCAGCATGATTGTTCTGGTGTGTTCAGTACATTCGGAATAGGAAACAGATATGAGGACGTGGAAGCGGTGTTATAAGATTCTGAAACGGACAGGCACATTGAAAATATTTATGAGTTTTCTCATGTTCCTCTGTGCTGCCGGAGCAGCGTTGATGGTGGTGGAGCCGGATATTGAGTCTTTTGGCGATGGCCTGTGGTACTGCTTTGTGGCAGCCACCACCATCGGATTCGGTGATATCTGCGTGAACACAGGCATTGGACGGATCATTACGGTACTTGTATCTGTATACGGAATCCTTATGACAGCCATGGTTCCCGGCGTTGTGGTCAGTTATTACATGGAATATTTAAAAGTCCGGGAAAAAGAAACTATCTCTGTTTTTCTGGAAAAGCTGGAGCGGCTGCCAGAACTGTCAGAGGAGGAACTGGAACAGCTTTCTCAAAGAATTCGGGAATTTGAACAGAGAAACACCGATATTGGAGGTCTGAACAGGAAATGAATACATTTTTGATAAATACGGTAATTTTACTTGCTCTTGTGGTGACGTTGGGGTATCTGAATGAAAAGGTGACCAGATTTCCGGATGAGATTGCCTTGATGATGTTCAGCATCGTAATTGGCGGTGTGCTGGTGATATCAGGCATAGCTTTTCAGGGAACGGAATCGGCCATGAAGTTTTTGAGCGGTCTGAAATATTTTGATCTGGAAAAATTTCTTATGGAAGGGGTGCTCTGCTTTATGCTGTTTGCAGGTTCCTGCCATATGCGGCTTCTGGATTTTAAAACCCATGCCCGGACGATTTCTCTGCTGGCAGTTGCCGCCACGTTTCTGGGAGCAGTGTTTTACGGCCTGCTGTTTTACGGCGCCGGTAAACTGATAGGGCTTTCCATGACCCTTCCTGTCTGCCTGATGTTTGGAAGTATTGTGGCGCCTACGGACCCCATTGCGGCCACCAGCATTCTGAAAAAATTCAACCTTCCTTCCGGTATCAGTTTTATTATGGAGGGAGAATCTCTGCTGAATGATGGAGTGGGCGTTGCACTGTTTGTGTTCTTTTCCGGAATGGTTACTGCGCAGAAAAGCGGCGGATTCTTTCAGGTGATGGCGAAGGAACTGCTGGGTGCCGTTCTTGTGGGAATTTTTGTAACAACAGTGTGCTTTTACATATTTCGACATACGAAAGATGAGGCGAGGCAGATATTTGCCAGCTTGCTGGCAGTGTCGTTATCCTATCTGTTATGTGAGAATTTTGAATTTTCCGGGGCCATTGCCTCAGTGGTCTGCGGCGTTCTGTTTTCTGCATTGCGTAATTACAGGGAATTCAAGGGGGAAGCTCTTTCATTGGAGCAGTTCGACAACTTCTGGTCTGTTTTGGATACGCTGTTGAATTCTGTTTTGTATGTGATGCTTGGCTTGTCCTTTATTCACATCCTTCAGATGCCCCATGTGCTGGTTCTGTCTCTGGCAGCTATTCTTGCGAATCTGATCGGCCGTGCTGGAAGCCTTGGGATTTCTGTTTTGTTTACAGGGCCGCTGCCGGATGGGTATGATAAGATTTCTTTTATAAAGCTGCTGACCTGGGGAGGACTCCGGGGAGGTCTGTCGGTGGCCCTTGCCATGAGTGCAGGGAGTATGGTGGATGAGAATACCTGTAATATTATTATGGGAGGAACTTATGCCATTGTGTTCTTTACCACTGTTATACAGGGCATGACCATGCCCAGGGTATACCAGAATATCCAAAAGGGAATTGGAAAGAAAGGATAACAGAACGGGGCGTTTGCATCATCAACAGATGTTTGATGCAAATGCCCCTTGTTCTGGAACTTAATCATGTACTTTCATATTATGCAGTGCTTTCACAAATCCAGGGTCGCTGTGATTGACGATTTCACTGTGTCCAAGATCTAATTTTGCGATTTCGTTCATATCTTCTTCTGTCAGGGAGAAATTCCAGATATCCATATTCTCTGCCATACGGTCCTTGTGGACAGATTTTGGGATTACCACAACGCCTCGCTGGACATTCCAGCGAAGAGCTGTTTGTGCAGGGCTTTTTCCATATTTCTTACCGA
Source organism: Petralouisia muris (assembly GCF_004793545.1). Taxonomy (GTDB): domain Bacteria; phylum Bacillota; class Clostridia; order Lachnospirales; family Lachnospiraceae; genus Petralouisia; species Petralouisia muris. The sequence continues at coordinate 76,131 of NZ_SRYA01000014.1, forward strand.
TGGCAGTTAAAACCGGATGGGTAAAAATGCCATGATTGCCCTCTGCAAAAGGTCCCCATGCTTCCGGGCATACGCCATATTCTTTCATCAGGGAGAGGGCGTTTTCCTGCTGGAAGAAGGGATGCAGTTCCACCTGATTAACAGCAGGAATTACGGAAACTGTTTCGCACAGGTCAGCCAGGCGTTCCGGATAAAAATTGCAGACGCCGATGGCCCGGAGGATTCCTTCTTTGTACAATTCTTCCATGGCCCGGTAAGCTCCCATATAATCCCCCATGGGCTGATGAATCAAATACAGATCCAAATAGTCCAGTCCCAGTTTGTTCAGAGAAGTCTGAACTGCTTTTTTTGCGCTTTCATAACTGGCGTCCTGTATCCATAGTTTGGTGGTGATAAATAAATCTTTCCGGTCTACGCCGCTTTTTTTGATGGCAGAGCCTACCGCTTCTTCATTCATATAAGCAGCGGCAGTGTCAATCAAACGATAACCGCAATTTATAGCATCCTTTACGGCTGTTTCACATTGTTCCGGGTCTGGAACCTGAAATACCCCAAATCCTTCCAACGGCATTTTTACTCCATTATTTAACGTAATAAATTCCATATTTTTTACCTCCAGTTCAAATGTTCTGATATGATTGTATCTGATTTTTCAGTAAAAGTACAATATATATTCTGAAATGTGCTATAATTAAAAGAAATAGTAAAACAGGAGGTGGAACATGATTGAACTTTATCTGCTGGAACAATTACTGGCATTTTCAGAATACGGAACTCTTTCTGCCGCATCAAAACATCTGCATATTTCGCAGCCCGCTCTGACCCATTCCATGCAGAAGCTGGAAGAACTTATGGAAGTGAAATTATTTGAAAGGCAGAAAAACAGGATTACCCTGAATGAAACGGGAAAACTGGCAGTGGAATATGGGAAAAAAGTGTTGGATCAGGAGAAAGAGATGATAGAACAGATCCGTCTGTTTGACAAAAGCAGTCGTACCATTACCCTGGGGGCCTGTGCGCCCGTTCCGGTTTGGGATATGGTGCCTCTGCTTTCACAGATTTACAGCGGGCTGACAATCTCATCTGAAATAAGAAATCGGGATGAGGAACTTCTGGAAGGATTAGAAAAAAATAAATATCAGTTGGTTATTCTTCATGAAAAGCCTTCAAACGGGGAGATTTATGTTCAGGCATACGGAAAAGAACGCTTATTTCTTTCTGTTCCTGAGGGACATCCTTTGGCAGAGCGGTCGGAAATTTATCTTAGTGATATAGACGGACAGAATCTGTTGTTGTATACAGAAATCGGATTCTGGTATGAGCTGTGCAGGCAGAAACTTCCCAATGCCCATTTTCTTATGATGAGCGAGCATGACGCCTTTGGAGAAGTTGCAGGGAGCGGAGCATTTCCATCGTTTGTGTCTGATGTATTGATGAGAAGGGATCCTAACAATAGTCTGATGGAAAAGAAGATCATTCCTATTTTGGATAATGAGGTAAATGTCACTTATTATTGCGTTTGCAGATATTCTGACCGGAAGAAGTTTGAACCTCTGTATCGCAGACTGGGAAGTTATAAAATCTAACATAAATTATATGATACAAATTATAGAATTTGGTTGTGTTCTCACATAATAAAAGGTTTAAGGAAAGGAATATGGTGCTTAAATTATTTGCATCATGATTGAAGTGGATGAAGAAAGATTATAATCTATATTATTCTAGTAGAATTATAAGCGGAATAGGAGATGCGTTGCAGGATATAGCAGTAATTACAATAATTGCGCTATTTACTAATTCAGCGGCTATTTCTGGACTTGTTGTTGCATCAAATGCATTGGTAAGAATTATATGTTCTCTTTTTGCAATTAGTAACACGTATGTGAAAGATTGTAGGAGGGTTCTGACATATTTAAATTATTTATATGCACTTATTACAGGTTTGTTTTATGTATTTTTAATATTTGATACTCCATTATTAGTATTGAAAATAAGTGTTGTATCTTATGAAACAATATGTAGTTTAATATATACTTTTTATAAAATATATCAAGACATGATAGTAAAGGAAGTGTCAGATAACAATGAAAAAATTGCAAGGTTGTATGCTACGGACAATGTAATAAAAGTTTCAACTTCACTTATATCAACAATTTTACTAATTATTATGTCTTATAAAGGATTTTTAGTTATAAATGCAATATCTTTCTTGATTTCTGGAGTTATTGTGTCTAAGTTAAAAGTTGATATGTCAACGAATAAGACACAGCTAAAGAAGAGTGGGCATTTTAAAATAATAAATAATATCAAGGGATTTCGTGAAAAATATTTATCTGTATTTAAGATTGTAATTTTGAGCGCTATTCTTTCTTTCTTTTTTGCATCTTATGCTGTATTGCTTCAGAAGGCGATAAAGATTTTTGAAATTGATATAAAATATATTGGTATTTTAAATGGTATATATTATGTCGTGTCAATTTTATTGTCCTATGGAGCTGGTTATATAGATGTTAAGAACATAAAGAAGGTTTCTTTACCAGTCTTAGGAATAGGATTGTTATTCTCAGCACTTTGCTTAACAAATTATAAGTGGATTATTGTTGCTTTTATACTGCTTGTTTATCCTATTATTGGAGCTGGTTATAATACGGTAGTTCAAATATACTTTCAAAATGAAACATGTAGAGATGATATTCCTGTTCTAAAAGGTATTTATAATATTGTTTGTGGAATAAGCATCCTATTGTCAGGCTTTTTAACTCCGCTGTTGGTTGCGGATATAAATGTTTTTTTCGTTGCAATGTCTTTACTTTTTATATTCTCAATTATCTATTTGTTTGTATTAAAGATTTACCTAAATCAGTGAAACTCAACTGCCTTGAAGATGGATGGGTTCATGGGAATCAGCGCACTGACGATAGGAGTTTCGTTTTTTACCCTGGTTCGTTCTCTGCCATTGGGCAACTGGTATACAAATTTTCTCCAATCAACAGGATTATACGATATTTTAAATTTCCCAATCCTGATTACGTCGGAGCTTCGGGAATTTTCCTCGCGATGATTGTTGGGTTCCGTTTCCAAATATATCATAACTACTTTCAGGGCTTGTCCTAACATTGAAGCTGTTTCCAGATCCAAGGAATCTGTGCTATAGTACAGATCCTGCTGTGCTTCTTCTTATGCCCGTCTCCTTTCTCCTTTATTTTACATCAGCAGTATACGGAAAACAAGTGAAGAATTTTATTCGTCACTGCTGTTTTTGATTGTTACGTTTCCCAACTCCGTGAAAAGTAACCGAAAATTTCAAAGCCGTTCAGAGCCAGAAGGACTGTCCTTGACTGGAAGAAAGCCGTTTGCTATAATAAAAATCATAAAATGGAGAAGGGCAGCTATACAGGAAGTCTTTCCAAGTCATTTAAAATCAATCCCAGAGCCCCGAAAATCACAAGTCTTAAGGCCATGAAAAAAGGATTTATCATAATATGGAAAAAGCAGACTGCCAAAGAGAGTTCTGGTTATCAGGTTCAGTGGAGCAGAACCTACAAAACAGTTTGGAAAAGAATTACTATTCTTCCTGGTCTGCCGCAAAGAAAGTAACAGCAAAGCAATAACCAGACAATAACTCTCAAGGAAATTGACGATATCTCAGGAAACCCGTATAATATTCCTTGAGCATATATTATATTTTAGAAAGAAGGTGACACAATGGTAGAATTAGACCAGTTCAAAACAACTTTGAACGCTTGCAAAGAACCATTAGTGGAAGTGAGGGATTCACTTTAACCTGGCAAATAAAGAAAAGAAGATCCAGGAATTAGAACGGGAAATGGAAGCCCCGGATTTTTGGGACAACACCGAGCTTTCCCAGGTAAAAATGAAAGAACTGAAAAGCTTAAAGGATGATGTGGAGACATACGCCAGGCTTTTGGGCCAGTACGAGGATATTGAAACACTGCTGGAAATGGGCTATGAAGAAAACGACGCCTCCCTGATCCCGGAAATCGAAGAAGCTTTACAGGAATTTCAAGAAACTTTTGAAAATATCCGAATTAAAACGCTTTTGTCTGGAGAATACGATATGGAAAACGCCATTGTATCCCTTCATGCAGGGGCGGGCGGAACGGAATCCTGCGACTGGAATTCCATGCTTTACCGGATGTACAAACGGTGGGCGGAAGATAAAGGATTTGATGTGGAAGTGCTGGATTCCCTGGACGGAGAAGAAGCGGGCATTAAATCCATTACCTTTGAGGTGCGGGGAGAGAATGCCTACGGCTACCTGAAATCAGAAAAAGGCGTCCACCGTCTGGTGCGGATTTCTCCCTTCAATGCAGCAGGCAAGCGGCAGACGTCTTTTGCTTCCTGCGATGTGATGCCGGATATTGAAAAAGATCTGGATATTGAGATTAAGGACGATGAGCTGAGAATTGACACTTACCGTTCCAGCGGAGCCGGCGGTCAGCATATCAACAAAACTTCCTCGGCCATCCGCATTACCCATCTGCCCACCGGAATTGTGGTGCAGTGCCAAAACGAACGGTCCCAGCACATGAACAAAGACAAGGCCATGCAGATGTTAAAAGCCAAATTATATCTGTTAAAACAGGAAGAGAATGAGAAAAAAGCGGCAGATATCCGGGGAGAAGTGACGGAAATCGGATGGGGCAACCAGATCCGCTCCTATGTCATGCAGCCCTATACCATGGTAAAAGATCACCGAACCAATGCAGAGACTGGAAACGTTGACAGCGTTATGGACGGAAAACTGGATTTGTTTATCAATGCTTATCTGAAGTGGAAAAGCATAGGAGGGTGATGTGCATGGAGGCATTACAGGATATGACAGTGGAAGAAAAAGGAGATATGCTGTTAGAATTGTAGATTAGCCAGATATCAGGCTCTGAGGTAAGGAAATACAGGAGGAATCAGAATGGGAATTATCAGAGCGGCAGTCCAGGCCGTATCCGGCGGGCTGGCAGACCAGTGGCTGGAAGTGTATGAGCCGGATGATATGGGAGAACGGACTGTCTTTACTCAAGGAGTAAAGACCAGAAAAGGGCAGAATACCAAAGGAAGCGGCGATACCGTAAGCAACGGTTCTGTCATCCATGTATACGACAACCAGTTTATGATGCTGGTGGACGGGGGAAAAGTGGTAGACTATACGGCAGAGCCGGGATATTACAAGGTGGACAATTCTTCCCTGCCGTCCCTGTTCAACGGACAATTAAAGGATACAGTGAAGGAATCCTTTCGCCGTGTTAAATTCGGCGGCCAAACGCCTACAAAGCAGAAAATATTTTATATCAACTTACAGGAGATTAAAGGAATTAAATTCGGAACCAGAAATCCTGTAAATTATTTTGATAACTTTTATAATGCGGAGCTGTTTTTAAGGGCTCACGGAACGTATTCTATCAAGATTACAGATCCCATCCGGTTTTATGGGGAAGTGATTCCAAGAAATGCCCGACAGGTGGAGATGGAAGATATCAATGGTCAATATCTTTCTGAATTTTTGGAAGCCCTGCAGTCTGCCATTAATCAGATGTCCGCAGACGGAATCCGCATTTCCCATGTTGCTTCTAAGAGCAGAGAGCTTGGCAAATACATGGCGGACACTTTGGACGAAGATTGGAACCGGATGCGGGGCATGGAGATCCAGGCAGTGGGAATTGCCAGCGTCTCCTATGATGAAAAATCTACAGAATTGATTAATATGCGCAACGAAGGCGCTATGCTCAGCGATCCTTCGGTGCGGGAAGGTTATATGCAGGGCCATGTGGCAAGGGGAATGGAGGCGGCAGGCTCCAACGCCAACGGCGCCATGGCCGGATTTATGGGAATGGGTTTGGGTATGCAGGCCGGAGGCAGCGCTATGTCTGCGGCTTCCGCGGCCAATATGCAGCAAATGCAGATGCAGAATATGCAGCAGAATTCCAATATGCAGAACCAGAATACGGCGCAGTTTAAGCCAAATCAGAATATGCAGAATCCCTCTGCCGGATGGACCTGCGAATGCGGCGCCCAAAACAGCGGCAAATTCTGTTCCGAATGCGGAAAGCCCCAGCCGAAACAAACCGACCAGTGGACCTGTAGCTGCGGCCATGTGAACAGCGGCAAATTCTGTTCCGAATGCGGTGCGCCAAAACCCGCACAGCCCGGTGCATGGACCTGTGGGTGCGGAGCGGTAAACGAAGGCAAGTTCTGCTCGGAATGCGGGAAACCGGCCGGCACAGCAGCCCAATAATTTGCGGCTTTTATCAGATAAGGAGAATACAAATGGCAGTTGTCAGTTATAAATGTCCAAACTGTGACGGCGAGCTGGTATTTGATCCAAGGACGCAGAAGTACAGGTGTGAATACTGTGCTTCTGCGTTTTCTCAGGAAGAAATCAACCAGCTCCAGCCGGAAACAGAAGAAGAAAAACAGGAAAATACCCGTGTTCCAGAAGGCGAAGAGGGCAGTGTTTATCACTGTCCAAGCTGCGGCGCCCAAATCGTCACAGAAGAAACCACAGCAGCGTCCTTCTGTTATTATTGCCACAATCCGGTTGTTTTGTCAGGAAGGGTATCCGGAGAATTTCTGCCGGATAAAATCATTCCCTTTGCCATCGACCGGAAACAGGCGGTAGAAAAGTTTCTGGAATATGTACATCATAAAAAATTTGTGCCTAAAGCATTTTTTCATAAAAATCAGATTGAGAAAATTTCCGGCGTTTACTTTCCTTACTGGATGGCAGATATGGATATGGAAGGAGAACTGAAGGCGGAAGGCAGGAATGTGCGGGTGTGGCGCAGCGGCGATACAGAGTATACCGAGACGAAAGTTTACCGGGTGGAACGGGAAGAAGAAATTCATCTGGAGGATATTACCCGAAATGCCTTAAGGAAGGCAAACGGGAAACTGGCCCAGGGCGTCCTGCCCTATGATGTGAATCAGGTTCAGTCCTTTCAGATGAGTTATCTGTCCGGATTTCTGGCAGAAAAACGGGATATGGAACGGGCGGAACTGGAAAATGGGGTAAAAAGAGAAGCAGAGGAACACGGCAGGCAGCTTCTTCGGGAAACTGTGAAAGGATACAATTCCATATCTGTGAAAAACTGCCGTCTGAATTGCAGGAGAGAACACTGGGATTATATGATGCTTCCTGTGTGGACGGTCACTTATCCCGGCAGGGACGGCAAAGTGTATTATTATTCCATGAATGGGCAGAACGGTAAAGTATGCGGGGAACTTCCGATTGATTATAAAAAGGTGTGGGCAGTCAGCGGACTTGTGTCCCTGCTGGTATTTGCACTGGGACTGGTGGGAGGTTTTCTGATATGAGGAAAAAAATACATAGATTGGGGATGTTTCTGGCATTTGTGTTCTGCCTGCAGCTTTCTTTTTTTTCTGTACAGGCGCAGGAAAATATTCAGCTTGCAGATGACGCCAAACTTTTAACGGAAGAAGAAGCAGCAGAAATTAATCAGCAGCTTGCAGAACTGGAAAAAAATACTGGATGGGACCTTATGGCTTACACGACGGGAGACGCTGGGAATATGAGCGCCAGGACTTACACCGAGACTTTTTTTGATGAACATACCACTTCGGATGACGGAATTATTTGCGGAATTGATATGGACAACCGGGAAATTGTAATCCGGGCTTTTGGAGAAGGCAGATATTACATCACCGACAGCAGAACAGAGCAAATTCTGGACGCAGGATATGATGACGTAAGTGATGAGCAGTACGGAAATGCTTTGAAAGCCATGCTGCGTGAGGTAAACCGTGTCCTTCAGGAAGAAAATCCAAAGGATAATTATCTTTATGATGAGGATACCGGCAAAGTGACAAACTATCGTCAGGGACACCGGGGCTTGAGCAGACTGGAGATTTTGATAGCAGCTTTTGCAGCTCTTGCAGCAGGCGGCTTTACTGCAGGGGGAATTATTGGAAGATATCGTTTCAAATTGGGCGCTTATCAATATCCCATTGAAAAAAACGGCAGCGTCCGTCTTAGGAAAAAGGAAGACTATTTTGTCAATCAGTTTGTGACCCGCAGGCATATTCATAGGGAGAGCTCCAACGGCAGCAGCAGCGGCGGAGGGAAAAGTACGGTGCATGCAGGCGCCGGCGGGCGCAGTTCCAGCGGCGGCAGCAGAAAATTTTAAAAAGAGGTTGCATTTGGAAAATAAATATGCTAATATCTTCCCTGTGACTACAGATGTTTTTGACAGACACACAGAAAAAGCAGCAGACCGGAGGAAATAATGGAAGAAAAGACCAAATATTTTGTGCTGAAGAAAAAAGCTGTTCCGGAAGTTTTGCTGAAAGTGGTGGAGGCAAAGAGACTTTTGGAATCAGAGCGGGCGGAATCAGTACAGGAAGCCACAGATATGGTGGGGATCAGCCGCAGCTCATTTTATAAGTATAAGGATGATATTTTCCCATTCCATGACAATGCCAGAGGGAAGACCATCACCATGGTAATACAGATGGATGACGAACCAGGGCTTTTGTCCCGGGTGCTTGGGATTGTGGCGGATTTTCACGCTAATATCCTTACCATCCATCAAAGTATTCCGGTCAATGGGGTGGCGTCTTTGACCTTGAGCGTTGATGTGCTGCCAGATACGAAAAATGTGTCCCAGATGGTGGAGAATATTGAGCAGCAGGAAGGGATTCATTATTTAAAAATATTAGCCAGAGAGTGACAGAATGGAGGAAGTTATGATAAAGATTGCAATTTTAGGATACGGAACCATAGGTTCCGGCGTTGTGGAGGTTTTGCATACCAACAAAGAGAGTATTGCAAAGCGGGCAGGAGACGAAATTGAAGTGAAATACATTTTAGATCTGCGGGATTTTCCAGGGGACCCTATGGAAGAGAAAGTAGTGCATGATTATGATATCATTGCAGATGACCCGGAGGTACAGGTGGTTGTAGAAGCCATGGGCGGTGTGGAACCGGCCTATACATTCGTAAAGCGGGCGTTGCTGGCTGGCAAAAGTGTGACCACTTCCAATAAAGCGCTGGTTGCAAAGCACGGAGCGGAGTTGATTGCCATTGCAAGGGAACAAAGCATCAATTTTCTGTTTGAAGCAAGCGTGGGCGGGGGAATCCCCATTATCCGTCCCCTGAATTCTTCCCTTACCGCAGATGAGATCGAGGAAATAACGGGAATTTTAAACGGTACCACCAATTATATGTTAAGCAAAATGTCCTTTGAAGGGCTGGAATTTGAAGATGTGTTGAAAGACGCCCAGTCCAGGGGCTATGCAGAGGCAGATCCTACCGCAGACATTGAGGGTTATGACGCATGCAGGAAAATTGCAATCCTCACCTCTTTGGTATGCGGTCAGCAGGTGGATTTTGAAGAGATTTATACTGAAGGAATTACCAAAATTACAGCGACGGATATTCGTTACGCCAAAGCAATGGGAAGGGTGATCAAGCTTTTGGCAACCAGCAAAAAGACATCGGAGGGCTACTGTGCCATGGTGGTGCCCTTTCTGCTGTCTGGTGAACATCCCCTCTATAATGTTAATGACGTCTTTAATGCGATTTTTGTACATGGAAATGTATTGGGTGATGCGATGTTTTACGGAAGCGGTGCAGGAAAACTCCCCACAGCCAGCGCTGTAGTTGCAGATATTGTGGATATTGCCAAGCATCTTCACAAGAATATTCTGATTTCCTGGAGCTCCCGGAAAATGGATTTGGTGGAATATAAGAAAGCAAAGAGCAGGTTCTTTGTGAGAACCCAGGAACCGAAAGACGCAGTGGAAAAACAGTTTGGCCAGGTGGAATGGGTAGAGGCAGAAGGGATTACCGGAGAGAACGGATTTTTGACAGAAATCATGACAGAAGAGGAATATGAAGAAAAAGCATTGGGACTTAAGAACATTTTGCAGAGAATCCGCGTAGTTTAGAATAGAGAGGAACAGTATGAAATATGTGATTGTGTTGGGGGACGGAATGGCAGACCGTCCTCTGGAAGAGTTACAGGGAATGACGCCCCTGGAATATGCCGAAACGCCTGCAATGGATCAGCTTGCAGCAGCAGGTGAGATTGGGATGGTTCATACCATTCCTGACGGAATGTCACCAGGAAGCGATACGGCGAATTTGTCTGTATTGGGATATGATCCGAAGATTTACTATTCCGGGCGCTCTCCCCTGGAGGCTTTAAGCATTGGCGTGGATATGAAACAGGATGACGTATCGCTGCGCTGCAATCTTGTGACGCTGTCTGAGGAAGAGGAAAGATACGAGGACAGAAAAATTCTGGATCACAGCTCTGATGAAATATCCACAGAAGATGCCGCCGTGCTGTTAGAGGCGGTGAAAAGAGAGCTGGAGACAGACGGCTATCATTTTTATGCAGGAACCAGTTACCGTCATCTTCTGATTTGGGAAAAAGGCTCTGTGATAGATTTGACACAGCCCCATGATGTGCTGGGACAGACCATTGGACAGCATTTGCCCAAAGATCATATTCTCCGGGAAATGATGAAACGAAGCTATGACATTCTGGTCAGCCATCCCATCAATCTGGAGCGGAAAAAGCAGGGACTCCGTCCGGCCAATTCCTGCTGGTTCTGGGGCGCAGGCACCAGGCCGTCTCTTTCCTCTTTTGAAGAGAAAACCGGACTGAAGGGAGCTATGGTGTCAGCCGTGGATTTGCTGAAAGGAATTGCCGTAGGGGCCTCTATGAAGAATATTTCCGTTCCCGGAGCCACCGGCGGGCTTCACACCAATTATGAAGGCAAGGCTCAGGCCGCTGTGGATGCTCTTACCAAAGACAATTGTGACTTTGTGTATGTGCATGTGGAAGCGCCGGATGAAATGGGGCATCAGGGCAGCATTGAGAAAAAGGTGCAGGCCATCCAGTTTCTGGATCAGCGGGTCATCGCTCCCATCCGGCAGGGGCTGGAACAGGCAGGAGAAGAGTTCCGAATGTTGGTGACGCCGGATCATCCTACGCCGATCTGTATCCGCACCCATACGGGAGATGATGTGCCTTATCTTCTGTATGACAGCAGCAGGATTCAGCAAAATACCTGGAAATATAATGAAAAAGAGGCTGCAGAAAGCGGCCATCGTATCTCAAAAGGCTGTGAAATGATCGATTATTTCATTCAAAAATAGTTCAGGAGAACGCTATGTTAATCGTAAAAAAATTCGGAGGCAGCTCCGTAGCAGATAAAGAACGGATTTACAATGTGGCAAAACGCTGCATAGAAGAGTATCAGAAGGGCAATGATGTGGTGGTGGTATTGTCCGCCATGGGAAAGACCACGGACGGCCTGCTGGAACTGGCAAAGGATATTACCCCAAATCCTTCCCGCCGGGAGTTGGATATGCTTCTGGCCACAGGGGAACAGACCTCTGCGGCCTTAATGTCCATGGCAATGGGGGCTTTGGGCGTGCCTGCCATTTCTTTGAACGCCTTTCAGGTAATGATGCAGACGTCCTCCAGATACGGCAACGCCCGGTTTAAGAAAATTGATACTCAGCGTATCCGCCATGAGCTGGAGAACCGTAAGATTGTCATTGTCACAGGGTTTCAGGGCGTGAATAAATATGACGATCTTACCACCCTGGGACGGGGCGGATCGGATACCACGGCGGTGGCTCTTGCGGCAGTGCTCCATGCGGACGCCTGTGAAATTTACACAGATGTGGAGGGGGTTTACACTGCAGATCCCAGAATTGTGCCGAACGCCAGGAAGATTTCAGAGATTACCTATGATGAAATGTTAGAGCTGGCAACGCTGGGCGCAAAGGTGCTTCACAACCGCTCTGTGGAAATGGCAAAAAAATACGGAGTTCAGCTGGTGGTGCGTTCCAGCCTGAACAATGCCCAGGGAACCATTGTAAAGGAGGAGACAGACATGGAGAGTATGCTTGTCAGCGGAGTTGCAGTAGATAAAAATACAGCCAGGATCGCAGTGTTCGGGGTAAAAGATGTACCGGGTATTGCCTTTAAAATATTTGATTTGCTTGCTAAAAATAATATCAATGTAGATATTATTCTGCAGTCAATCGGGGGAAACGGAACAAAAGATATTTCCTTTACCGTGGCCAGAGAGGACGCCCAGGAGACGGTTGCCATCTTAAAAGAGTATAAAAACCGGATCACAGCCAGAGAGATTGAAGTAAATGATAAGGTTGCAAAGGTATCCATTGTAGGGGCAGGCATGCAGTCCAATCCTGGAGTGGCCTCCAGAATGTTTGAGGCGCTGTATAATGTGGGCGTCAATATTCGTATGATTGCCACATCAGAAATCCGCATTACCGTACTGATTAACGAAGAAGATGTGGATAAGGCAATGCGGGCGGTTCATGACCAGTTTATCGAAGATTAGGCGGCGTTACAGGCTGATTCCTTCCAGTAAATCAATATGCCAGACAATCAGCAGCAGATTTTTTATAAGAAAATTCACAGCGACAATCACCAGGGCGGCCCATATGTAGCCGTCCCTGTATTTTAATCCGATTTTTATCCGGTGCCTGGTAAGCCGTTCTATGGTCTGGCTGATAAGGAACCAGCCGCCTGCGGCGGCAGTATATGGCACCAGCGGGTGGCAGAGGAAAGAGGTCAGAAAATCTCCGTGAAGGAGAGCGGACACAGCTCTGGTTCCGCCACAGCCAGGACAGTAGATTCCAAGCAGAGTCTGCACTGCACAGGGAAGCAGCAGTTTATGGAAAGGAATGGGAAACAGCTTAAGCAGAACCCAGATTATGCCTGTCATAGCAAGCAGCGCCCATCCGACATAGAACAGGGCAGTTTCTTCTTTTTCTTGTTGTCTCATAAAATCCGTCCTTACGATAGCATATAAACGAAAAGTTAGTCATAATATTTTGTCTGTAATGCAGTATAATCTCTTTTTTTCAGTTTGTCAAAAAGAAAAAAATGTGATATAGTGATGATACAGGCTCAGAAAGTAAAAAGAGAAGTGAGGTGTTTATTATGGTAGGAGCAATCGGTGGGGGAAACAGTTACAGCAATTACGGGAATTATGCCGGAATATACGGCAACGCCGGAGAACGGGCCAATAATGGGGCTCAGAATCCAGAGGGAATTCCCGGGGTTCGGGAGAGCAAAGACGGTTCTGAGAAGGAGATATCCAAAGAACGCTGCCAGACCTGTGCAAAGCGCAAATATCAGGATGGTTCCGATGAGAATGTATCTTTTAAGGCTGCGGCCCATATTTCTCCTGAAGCGGCAGGAGGAGCGGTGCGCGCCCATGAAGGAGAGCATGTGTCCAACGCCTATACCAAGGCAGCTCAGAAGGATGGAAAAGTGCTTTCCGCTTCCGTCAGCATACATACATCTGTCTGCCCGGAATGCGGAAGAACCTACGTGTCCGGCGGAACCACTTCCACGAAGATAAAATATCCGGCCAACCCCTATGAAGAGAGCAAAAAGACCCTTGGCGCAGAAGAGACCAAAGGGAAAAATATTGACTATGCAGCATAGAATAATCAAATTGTAATTTCAGGAGGAATGACTTATGGAAAAACGAAAATTATCAGTAAGGATTTTTATGGTATGCTGTTTGGCGTTGATTGGGATTCTTGCCGTTCCCAGCACTGCATACGCCAAGAAAATTACCAGTGACCGGCAGGTTGAGAAGATGGCTAAGAAGAAAGTGAAAGGCGCAACCGTGGTAGAAGTGGACAGAGATTATGAGAAAGGGAATCTCGTCTATGAGGTGAAGCTGATTAAGGGAACCAAAGAATATGATTTGACTTACCGCGCTTCCGATGGAAAGCTGATAGAATATGGCTGGGAAGAAATGCGGGTAAGGCCAAGCTCCAAGAAGCTGATCAGTGAGAGCAAATGCAAAAAATTGGCCAGGAAGAAGGTAAAAGGAGCGCAAATCACCAGTATCAGACTGAAATATGATGATGGAATTGAAGAGTATAAGGTTAAGATGCAGAAGAGCAGCAAAAAGTATGAATTGGAGTACCATGCCCGTACCGGCAAATTAATCGGATACCAGTGGAAAGAAAATCTGAAGACCAAGCCGGGCAACAGCGGCTATATCGGAGTGGAAAAAGCAAAACAGATTGCCCTGAAAGAGGTTCCCGGCGCAACAGTGGTCAAAGCGGAATTTGATAATGATGACGGAATTCCAGTTTATGAAGTGGAGCTGGTAAAGGACGTCTGGGAATATGAATTCAAGATTCATGCTAAGACAGGCGCAATATTGGAGCGGGATCAGGACAGTATTTATGATTAGATCCTGTAACGTCAGAAGGAGAACAGGATAGCATGTTTCGTTAAATTGTGTAACAGAGTGGAAATGGAGCGTAACAGAGAATGAATCGTACATCGGCAGAATTAAAAAGACTGGCAAGGGAGAAGCTGACAGGGCACTGGGGTCTGGTGATTGGCGCAACGCTGCTGCTGAGCCTGATTATGTTTGCGGTGCTGATACCTTTTTATGCGCTGTTTTTTATCAGCAGAGGCGGGATGGTGCAGTTTTTTGCATACATGGCCGCAACGCTGATTGTCAGTATTGTATCTGTAATTATGCAGTGCGGAATCAGCAGAATGCAGCTTGGATTTGCACGGGGACAGAACACCGGAATTGGTATGCTGTTCGGAGAATTTGCCCAAAGGCCGGAACGCTATATTTTGGGAATCTTAATGATAATTGGTATGGAACTGGTCTGCTTTTTGCCTGCGATTATCTGTTGGACAGTGGCAGCCATGCAGGGAATGCTTCCGGCGTTTATCATTGCGTTTGTCCTTTATATAGCTGGAATGATCGTGGGGCTGATACTGGCTTTTCGGTATGCTTTGGTTTTTCTGCTGATGGTGGATCATTTGCAGATGGGGTCGGTAACGGCGTTTCGGGAAAGTTCCCGGCTGATGGATGGGAACAAGGGACGCTTGCTGTATATTTACCTAAGTTATATTGGCTGGAGTATTTTGGCTATGCTTTCCTGCGGAATAGGAACCCTCTGGATTTCTCCTTATATGAATCAGACCATTATAAGCTTCTATTTGGATTTGACAGGAGAATTTGACAGGATGCAGAAAGCGGAGCCGGAATTTACCGTTCCTCAGGGACAATATTGATTCAGAAGAAGTGAGAAAATATACTGGAGTTTTCCTTTTTTGAAGAAGGGGCAAACTCCAGTATTTTTTTCAAGTTTGATTTATGCTTTACCGGAACCTGTTGGCAGTGCGATGCAATGCTTCACAGCATCCAAAAATAAATGATATTCCTTCATAGAGTTGTCGTTGCCGTTTCGGATATCAAATTTTTTGGATATATCCCGCGCTTCTTTTCCATAATATTCTGCCAGCGTTTCAATTCGGTAGCATCCATCTGGCTGATGATAAGGAAGCTTGGAGGGCAGCTTTAGACGGACATTTTTCTTGCCTTGCTTCATCAGGGCCCGCATCATAATCTCAGCTCCGGTGCAGAATTCCATTTTGTCCAAAGGCGTGTAAGTCAAAGCCTGATAAGGGGCTTCTTCCTTGAAAAAGCTCCATGCAGCCTGCAAGTTAGTCAGCGTTAGATAAACGATGGTATCTGCGAAATAGCAGGAATGCATCTGCTGCTTTTGGCGGAGATGTTCCATTTTTTTGTAATAAGGTTCTGCTTGCTTTACATCGTGAAGCCGTACCGCATAGTGATACAAAAGCCTTCCGTATTGAAAGATAAGGGTATATTCATCATAATATTTTGTTTCCAGCAGCTTTCCCGCTTTCAGTAAATGCTCAAGATCCCCGTACCAGCAAGCCATTTCCCCTTCGAATGCTATAGTATCTGCATTTCTGATATGGTGAGAGCGGTTAAAAAGACGGAACTCGTGAAGGCTCTGCATGGCCTTTTCTTTTTTACCTGCCGCACGGTATAATCTTGCAGCCGCCATATGGTACATGCAAAGGGAATAGCCGTATTTCTGACAAAAAGATTTATATTTTGCAAGATATTTTTCCATATCTGAGACAGAGATTTGATAAAAGAAATCTGCACAGTCTATCACCCAGGTAAAAACGTCTTTGACAGCCTCTTCTGCAGTGATATAGCAGTCTGGGGGCATCTCAATCTCCGGATGAGCCTCAAAGAGATCCAGAATTTCCGGGAAAATTACGTAGAGGTACAGCAGATAATTGTTGTCACAGGCGCAGGCATATTCATAGCGGAAAAACATCATGTAGCCGTAGTCTTTTTCCAGATCTGCTTCCTGGATGGCTTGGCGGATGCCGGAAAGCCTGGCTTCACCAGGAGCCATCTTCTGATATTCTTCCATTAGCTTTTGTGGGTAGTACATGCCTGTCTCCTTCCGATTACAGTATCAGTTACTTGAGATGCCGATATGTTACAGGGTATCATAGAAATCATAAGGGCTGACAGAGTCAGGATAACCCATTTCCTGCATCAGCTCTTCAATATAATTCAGATAACCTTCCCATCCTCCGAATTGTACCAGCAACGTGAAAAAGGAATACATCAAGAAAAGAATTCCGCAGACAATGCCGATAATACCCAGAATTAGCCCTGCTTTGGCATAACCATTGGTATGCATTTCCCCGCCGCGGGAAAGCAGTGCAAAAATAATAGCCAGGGAACCGAAAACAATTGCCGGATACACGCAGCAGCTCATCACAAGGCCCAGAATACCCATGATCATTGCAGCCACAGACATGCCGGCGGAGCGCATCTCTATATAAGATTTATTTGATTCATAATCCATAAGAAACCTCCTTAAAAATCTTTTTCACTGTGTTTTATTGTAGCACGTGCACCAGAAAAATACAACAAAAAGAATTTTAACGGCTGTAGGCAGGGTTCTTGATTTTTTGAAGAATATAAGATAAACTTTCCATAGTGCAGGAAAGAAAATGCTTTCTTGCAAAAAGGGAAATGAGATAAGGAGAATTATTGATGGACATTATTGCAAAATTAGCAGAAGAATTAAAGATCCGAAAGCAGCAGGCAGAAGCTGCGGTAAAGCTGATTGATGAGGGAAACACTATCCCCTTTATTTCCAGATACCGGAAAGAAGCCACCGGAGCCTTAAACGATGAAGTTCTGCGCAGCCTCAATGAAAGGCTGTTGTATTTGCGGAATTTAGAAGAGAAGAAAGAACAGGTATTGTCCTCCATTGAAGAACAGGGCAAACTGACAGAAGAGTTAAAGCAGCAGATACGTTCAGCAGAAACATTGGTGGCAGTGGAGGATTTATACCGTCCCTACCGTCCCAAGCGGCGGACCAGAGCCACCATTGCCAGGGAAAAAGGATTGGAGCCTCTGGCAAATATTATCTTGCTGCAGATGACAGAGAAACCGCTGGAAACAGAAGCAGAGGCGTTTCTGGACGCGGAGAAAGGCGTGAATACTGCAGAGGACGCCCTTGCAGGGGCCATGGATATTCTGGCGGAAAATATTTCAGATGAAGCGGACTACCGGAAATACATCCGGGAGCTTACCATGCGTACCGGAAAAATTATATCTACTGCCAAGGATCAGGAAGCGGAGTCCGTATATGAGATGTATTATGATTTCGAAGAAGGGCTGGCAAAGCTGGCAGGCCACCGGATTCTGGCTCTGAACCGGGGAGAGGCGGAGAAGGTTCTCACTGTGAAAGTGGAAGCGCCTGCAGAACAGATTTTACAGTATTTAGAGAAGAAAACGATTTCCAGGGATAACTCGTATACCTCCCCTGTGTTAAAGGCAGCGGCGGAGGACAGCTATAAACGGCTGATCGCCCCGGCTATTGAACGGGAAATTCGAAATGAACTGACAGAACGGGCGCAGGACGGAGCCATTCGGGTATTCGGAAAGAACCTGGAGCAGCTATTGATGCAGCCGCCCATTGCCGGAAAAGTGGTGCTGGGCTGGGACCCGGCCTTTCGTACCGGATGTAAGCTGGCAGTAGTGGATTCTACTGGAAAAGTGCTGGACACCACAGTAATTTATCCTACGGCTCCCCAGAATAAAGTGGAGGAATCCAAAGCGGTTTTGAAAAAAATGATTCAGAAATATGGAATTTCCCTGATTTCTGTGGGAAATGGAACCGCCTCCCGGGAGTCGGAGATGATTATTGTAGATTTGCTGAAGGAAATTCCCGTTCCGGTTCAGTATGTGATTGTAAATGAAGCAGGTGCTTCGGTATATTCTGCCAGCAAGCTGGCGACAGAAGAATTCCCTAATTTTGATGTAGGCCAGAGAAGCGCGGCGTCTATTGCAAGGCGTCTCCAGGACCCACTGGCGGAACTGGTGAAAATTGATCCCAAATCCATCGGAGTAGGCCAGTATCAGCATGATATGAACCAGAAAAAATTAAGCGACGCCCTCGGCGGCGTGGTGGAGGACTGTGTCAATAAGGTTGGGGTGGATCTGAACACGGCTTCTGCTTCTCTGCTGGAGTATATTTCCGGTATTACAAAGGTTATCGCCAAAAATATTGTAGCGTACCGGGAAGAAAACGGCAGATTCCTTACCAGGGCACAGTTATTGAAGGTGGCAAAATTAGGCCCCAAGGCATATGAACAATGTGCAGGATTTATGCGTATCTCCGATGGGAAAAATCCTCTGGACGGAACCAGCGTCCATCCGGAAAGCTATGAAGCAACGCTGAAGCTGCTGGATAAACTGGGCTATCAGCCGGAGGATATTCGGGAAGGAAAACTGGCAGGAATTTCCCAAAAGGTATCCAATTATAAGAAACTGGCGGCAGAGCTGGAAATCGGGGAAATGACCCTGCAGGATATTGTAAAGGAATTGGAAAAGCCTGCAAGAGACCCCAGGGAGGATATGCCAAAGCCTATTCTGCGCAGTGATGTACTGGAAATGAAGGACCTGACCCCGGGTATGATTCTGAAGGGAACAGTACGCAATGTGATTGACTTTGGAGCTTTTGTGGATATCGGAGTCCATCAGGACGGACTGGTACATATTTCCCAGATGACAGAGCGGTATATCAAACATCCTCTGGAAGCAGTCAGCGTAGGAGATATTGTGGAAGTGAAAGTTATGAGTGTGGATTTACAAAAGAAACGGATTCAGCTTACAATGAAAATCTGACATTTTGAAAAATATGCCTGTTGACAGATACAGCAGGCAGGAGTAGAATAGAGCTATAAATTAAATAGTGTTCTTCAGGGCAGGGTGACTTTTTCCCGGCAGAATCCAGGCACAGGATTCTGGAGAAAAGGAATTCCCGACCGACGGTGATACCCCAGGAGGGCAAGTCCGTGAGCCGCAAGGCATGATTTGGTGAGAATCCAAAACCGACAGTACAGTCTGGATGGGAGAAGAAAATATTTATTAATGCGTGTATTTTATATGCCCTGGATCTCTGGATTCAGGGCGTTTTTTTGTAGTTACGCAGAAAATATACCGCCCAAGGAAGATTTTGTAAAATCTGAAACAGCGGTTCTGAAGACACGAAATGATTAACTTATAAAGGAGTGTTTTGTCATGAATCAAAGGAGTACAGCAACAGCAGGAAAACAGACTAGGCAGAAGGATATCTGGAAAATGACTATGACCGCCATGCTGTCAGCCATTGCATTTCTTCTGATGTTTTTGGAATTTTCCGTTCCCATTATGCCGGCTTTTATCAAGATGGATTTGTCGGAGCTTCCGGCGTTGATAGGGGCGTTTGCCATGGGGCCGGTGAGCGGGGCGATGATTTGTCTGATTAAGAATCTGCTCCATCTGTTTATGACCACCACCGGAGGTGTGGGGGAACTGTCTAATTTTATTCTTGGAGCTTCCTTTGTGGTTCCGGCAGGGCTGATTTACCGGAAATGGAAAGGGAAGAAAAGTGCAGTTGCAGGAGCTTTGGCCGGAGCTGTTTTAATGGCGGTGATCAGTGTCTTCTCCAATTATTTTATTGTATATCCCGTATATTATAATTTTATGCCGGAGGAAACGGTATTGGCAGCTTATCAGATGATTTTTCCGGGTGTGAAAAATATGCTGCAGTGCCTGATTGTTTTTAATGCGCCCTTTACTTTTGTAAAAGGAGTGTTCAGTGTGGTGATTACAGTGCTGGTTTATAAGCCGCTGTCTCCATTTTTGAAAGGAAATTACAGAGGTTCCAAAGCGCCTGGGAAGAACACAGGATACAGCGCTTAGACCGCCAGCAAAGTTTTTGCATAAACCTTATATTGTTGAGCATCAATCTCAGGAGGAAAACATGCAGCAGAAGAAAACGCCCGAAGATTATATGCGGCAGGCCCTTGTGCTTGCCAAGCAAGGGGAAGGAAAAGTATCGCCCAATCCTATGGTAGGCTGCGTAGTGGTAAAGAATGGAATTGTCATTGCCGAAGGTTACCATGAGAGATACGGCGGATTCCATGCAGAGCGCAATGCTCTGCAAAATTGCAAAGAGGATACCGAAGGGGCGGAGCTTTACGTGACTCTGGAGCCCTGCTGTCATTATGGCAAGATGCCGCCCTGTACCGAAATTATTATAGAAAAGAAGATCAAAACGGTCTATGTAGGCTGTCTGGATTCCAATCCCAAGGTGGCCGGAAAGGGCGTTCAGATTTTACGGGAACATGGGATTTTAGTGGAAACCGGAATTTTAGAACAAGAATGCAGAACTTTAAACGAAGTGTTTTTTCATTACATGGAAACAAACATGCCTTTCCTTACAATGAAATACGCCATGACCCTGGATGGGAAAATTGCCTGTGAAACAGGGGATTCCAAATGGGTGACGGGAGAAGAATCCAGAAATTATGTACAATTTCTGCGTAACCGCTGCCGGGGAATTATGGCAGGCATTGGAACGGTTCTGACAGATGATCCTATGCTGAACTGCCGGATGGAAGGAGGCAGGAACCCGGTACGGATTATCTGCGACTCCAGGCTGCGGATTCCTTTGGACAGCCAGATTGTAAAAACCGCTTCTGAGATAGAAACCATCGTAGTCTGGAATCCGGCAAAAGCAATTGCATGGAGAGCCCAGGGCGAAGGCTTAGAAGAGAAAAAGCAGGAGTTGGAAAGCCATGGCTTGTTTTTGCTGGAGGTTCCCACGGGAGCAGACGGAGAACTGGAGCTTTCCTATTTACTTGGACAATTAGCAAAACGTGGGATTGACAGTATATTACTGGAGGGCGGCGGAACCCTGAATGCTTCTGTGCTGAGAGCAAATCTGGTACAGCGGGTCTATGCCTTTATCGCTCCGAAACTGGTAGCCGGGGCCGATGCTAAATCTCCCATTGAAGGCAGCGGTATTTCCCGGATGAAAGATGCAGTCAGGCTGGAGGATTTAGAAGTTATCAGATTTGGTGAGGATGTATGTATGACCGGCAGGCTTACAGGAAAATCTGCATCATATCGTTCATTTGGCCTGCAGGTATCGGAAAAACAAAATTTGTGCAGACGGGAGGAAAAATGTTTACCGGAATCATAGAAGAAACAGGAGAAATCTGTGAAATTAAAAAAGAAACCCTTTCCGCCAGGATAAAAATCCGCTGCCGAAAGGTTTTAGAGGGAACGAAAATCGGCGACAGTATTGCAGTCAACGGCATCTGCCTTACGGTGACGTCCCTTGCAAAAGACGGGTTTACTGCAGATGTGATGGCAGAAACCATGCGCCGCAGCAGTTTATCAGAGCTGAGGATTCCCGGGATCGTGAATCTGGAGAGGGCCATGGCGGCAGACGGAAGGTTTGGCGGCCATATCGTCTCTGGTCATATTGATGGAACCGGAACCATTGCCGGAATCCGTCAGGAGGAAAATGCGGTCTGGTATACGATTGCTGCAGAACCAAAGCTGCTTCGTTATATCGTGGAAAAAGGCTCTGTCGCTTTAGATGGGATCAGCCTGACTGTGGCGAAGGTGACAGAAGAGGATTTTCAGGTATCTGTCATTCCCCATACTCGCCAGGAAACTGCGTTGACGGAGAAAAAGCCAGGCGGCAGAATCAACATAGAGTGTGATGTTATCGGAAAATATGTGGAAAAACTTCTTACAGACGTGAAGCCGGAGGAAAAGAAATCACATCTCACCGAAAGTTTTTTGATAGAGCATGGTTTTTTGTAAAAATAGTCGGGCTATATTATGAAAATTCTTTCGGTTTAGTTTACAATGGCAGCAGGCTTTTGCAGGAAGTTTAGAAAGGAAGAAATAAGATGAGTAAAAAAATAGATACCATTAGGCAGGCAATTGAAGATATCAGACAGGGAAAAATCATTATGGTAATTGACGATCCGGACCGGGAAAATGAAGGAGATTTCATCTGCGCCGCAGAATTTGCCACGCCGGAAAATATCAACTTCATGGCTACCCATGGAAAAGGCTTAATCTGCATGCCCATGAGCAAGGATTTATGCCAGAAGCTTGGTTTAAAGCAGATGGTGGAGCAAAATACAGATAACCATCAGACAGCATTTACCGTATCCATTGACGGCGTACATACAGACACAGGAATTTCTGCTTTTGAGCGTTCAGAAACAGCCCTGGCAGCGGTGAAAGACGATGCGAAGCCAGAGGACTTCCGCAAGCCGGGCCATATGTTTCCGCTGGAATCCAGAGAAGGAGGAGTGCTGAAACGCACCGGCCACACAGAGGCCACCGTAGATTTGGCAATTTTGGCTGGATTAAAGCCCTGCGGCCTTTGCTGTGAAATTATGCGGGAAGATGGAACTATGATGCGAACCACAGAGTTGTTAGAGCTGGCAGAAAAATTCCAGATGACGGTCATTACCGTTGCGGATCTGGTGCGTTACCGAATGGATATAGACAGTCTGGTGCGCCAGGAAGCCCATGCCAAGCTTCCCACAAAATATGGGGAATTTGAAATCTACGGCTATGTTAATAAGTTAAACGGCGAGCATCACGTAGCATTGGTGATGGGAGAGGTTGCTGATGGAAAGCCGGTGCTGTGCCGGGTTCATTCCGAATGTCTGACTGGAGATGTCTTTGGTTCCGGCCGCTGTGACTGCGGTGAACAATTAGATGCGGCCATGAAAGCAATTGCAGAAGAAGGCCGAGGCATTCTTCTTTATATGCGCCAGGAGGGCCGCGGAATCGGATTGATTAACAAACTAAAGGCATACGAATTGCAGGAACGGGGCCTTGATACCGTAGAAGCCAACGTAGAGCTGGGATTTGCGCCGGATTTGCGGGATTACGGCATCGGCGCCCAGATTCTGCATGATTTGGGCGCCGAAAAGCTTCGCCTGCTTACCAACAATCCTAAGAAAATTGCAGGACTTTCCGGCTATGGAATATCCATTGAAGAACGGGTTCCCATACAGATGCCGGCAAAAAAAACAGACGTATTTTATCTGAAAACCAAGCAGAGTAAGATGCAGCATATGACGAATTACTGATTGGAACTTACAGTATTCGAATCATGTTAGAAATAGAAAAAGGAGAAAGTTATGCGAGTATTAGAAGGAAACGTAGTTGCAAACGGAACAAAAGTAGGAATTGTAGCGTCCAGGTTTAATGAATTTATCGTATCTAAGCTGATAGGCGGCGCACAGGACGCTCTGATCCGCCATGGAGTCAATGATGATGACATCACTCTGGCATGGGTGCCGGGCGCTTTCGAGATTCCACTGACGGCACAGAAGATGGCGGAGACAGGAAATTACGATGCAGTCATCTGTCTGGGAGCAGTGATCAAAGGGGCCACCACCCATTACGATTATGTGTGCGCAGAAGTCAGCAAGGGTGTGGCAGCCGTAGGCTTAAAGACAGAAATCCCTGTAATCTTTGGAGTAGTCACTACTGACAATATTGAGCAGGCCATCGAGCGCGCCGGAACCAAAGCTGGAAATAAGGGTTATGACGCAGCATGTACAGCAATTGAGATGGTGAATCTGATTCAGAATATGAAATAGCATAAAATATTTGTGAAAGAAATGGCCCTTTTTAATAGTTATATATGGGGTTCAAAAATAGAAGGAGTTGTTGTGAAATCATGTTTCATGGCAGCTCCTTGCTTTTTGCAAACCACAAATAGTAAGGAATATTTGGTTGACAGGCATGTTAGAATTAACATATCTAAAAATGCGTAAGACCTGTGTGAGGAAAAAACTCTTGTACTGCTTATCGGAACATAGTATAATATGACGAAAGTAAAGAAAAGGAGAATACAAAATGTCAGTTGAATTTGATACAACCATCACAGAGAAAGACATGTACCAGTTTAACCTGTACCATGCCTATCATGGATTTCAGGGAATTGTGGCAACCCTGGTGGGCGTATGGGTATTGATTATGGCAGTAATAACCTTCGGAAAAGTAGAGCTAATGTATACCCTGCTGTATCTTGCGTTCGGGGTGGCGTTTCTGGTTTATGTGCCCGTAAGTCTTTATCTGCGTTCCAAACAGCAGATAAAAAGCTCTGAGATATTAAAACAGGCCCTTCACTATAAAATTGATGATGCAGGAATCCATGTGTCCCAGGGGGAAGAAACCGCAGATCTGGAATGGAAGCAGATCTACAAGATGATATCTACAAAGAACAGCCTGCTTATTTACAGCAACCGCATAAATGCCTATGTCATCCCCCGGGAAGCGGTAGGGGATCAATATGAGAAACTAGTGGGCCTTGCCGTAAACCATTTGGAAAGCTACCGGCTGAAGTTGAATCCTTTTCACATATAATAGTGAGAAGCTGTTGGCAAATTATGTGGTTCACGGGTATAAAAACAGCAAAAAATCGAGGTTAATATGCATAGAATAGAAACATTTTCCCCAGAAGAAACTTACCAGCTTGGGCACAAATTAGGAGAGCAGGCCAGGCCGGGAGAACTGTATACACTAATCGGCGATCTGGGCGTCGGGAAAACCGTGCTGACCCAGGGCATTGCCAGAGGACTTGGAATTGAAGAGCCAGTCAGCAGCCCCACATTTACGATTGTGCAGGTGTATGAGGAGGGAAGAATGCCCTTCTATCATTTTGACGTCTACCGGATTGGCGGCGTGGAAGAGATGGAGGAAATCGGTTACGAAGATTATTTTTACGGACAGGGCCTTACTATGATCGAGTGGGCCAATTTGATTGAGGAGATTCTTCCGGAACACTATTGGGAAATAAAGATAGAAAAAGATCTGGAGCAAGGATTTGACTACCGCAAAATTACGGTAAGAGAGGTAACGAGATGAAAATATTAGGACTGGACAGCTCTGGCCTTGTGGCCAGTGTGGCTGTTGTGGAAGAAGATAACCTGCTGGCAGAATATACCGTAAATTACAAAAAAACACATTCCCAGACATTGCTCCCCATGCTGGACGCCATCGTCAAAATGATAGATCTGGATTTTGATACCATAGATGCAGTTGCCGTGGCAGGAGGCCCAGGATCCTTTACTGGACTGCGGATCGGTTCCGCCACCGCCAAAGGACTGGGGCTGGCCTTGCAGAAACCGTTGATACAGATTCCTACCGTAGACGGCCTTGCCTATAATCTTTATGGCTGCAGGGATATGGTATGTCCTCTGATGGACGCCAGGAGAAATCAAACCTATACCGGCCTGTATGAATTTACGGCAGAAGGCATGAAGACGTTGCAATGCCAGTGTGCAGTGGGAATTGATGAAATTGTGAAAGAAATCAATAACCGGAGCCGTCCGGTTGTGTTTTTAGGAGACGGCGTACCGGTGTTTCGGCCGTTTTTGGAAGAAAACTGTAAGACAGAATATTCTTTTGCGCCGGCCCATATGAATAAACAGCGGGCAGCCTCTGTGGCGGCGTTGGCCTGTCTCTATTATCAGGAAGGCAAAACAGAAACTGCAGCAGAACACAGCCCGGATTATCTGCGTCTGTCCCAGGCAGAGCGGGAGCGGCAGGAAAAGGAGCGGCAGGAGCAATAAACTGGTGTGCAGTATACGGTTTGCAGAAGAAAATGGCGGACAAAGGAGCAGGAGGAAAATGGCAGAATTAGTATTTCGGGAAATGGATGTCCGGGATATCCCGGAAGCTGTCAGACTGGAACGGCAGCTTTTTTCCTGTCCATGGTCTGAGCAGGCGTTTCTGGAATCTCTGAATCAGGATACATTGTTTGTGACAGCGCAAAAGGACAGTGTAATCGTGGGGTATTGCGGAATGTACTGTTATGCCGGCGGAGAGGGGGAGATTACCAATGTGGCTGTGGCTCCCCGCTGCCAGAATCAGGGGATCGGCCGGAAGATGATGGAATATCTGCTGGCACAGGCGCGGACAAGGGGAATCATCCGTATTATTTTAGAGGCTCGCGTCTCCAATGCAAATGCCATTCATTTATACGAGGAAACAGGTTTCAGAAGCTGCGGAATCCGAAAGAATTTGTACGAACTGCCCAGGGAAGACGGCATAATAATGGTATTGGAATGACAGATTTTTGCCAGATAGATTTTTTGGGGAGGATTGGCGGTATGATTCATAGTTTCCGTGTAATTGGACGGTATGTTTTTGGCTGCAATTTCCTCTTTCCAACGTGAGAGTCCTTTCGCTATAATAAGAATGAGAAACTGTCAGTTTACTGCAGATTTTACTGCCGGTTTCATTAAGCGCATTCCGTTTCAGGCTGTATCCGCAGGGCGTACGGAAGAAGCGCAGAGCAGGGAGGACGCCAGATGAAAACAGAAGAAAAGAAAATTATATGCAATTGCTGTAAAAAAACAATTCGGGAAGAGAACGGAATACCCAGAGAAGAATTTCTTCATGTAGAGAAAGAATGGGGATATTTTTCCGGAAAGGACGGGGAAAGGCAGGAATTTGATATTTGTGAAGCTTGCTATGATAAATGGGTGAAAAGTTTTCAGATTCCTGTACAGACAATAGAAGTAACAGAACTGGTTTAAACGAGATATAGTTTGAAAGGAAATATTATGTTAGATGTATGTTTGTTGGGAACTGCAGGAATGATGCCGCTGCCTTACCGCTGGCTTACTGCGCTGATGACCCGGTATCATGGAAGCAGCCTTTTGATTGACTGCGGTGAGGGCACACAGATTGCCATGAAAGAAAAGGGCTGGAGCGCAAAACCCATTGATACCATATGTTTTACCCATTATCACGCAGATCATATCAGCGGTCTGCCGGGACTTTTGCTCACTATGGGAAATGCAGAGCGGACAGAGCCGCTGACTATGATAGGGCCGAAAGGATTAGAACGGGTAGTCAGTGCACTGAAGGTCATTGCGCCGGAGCTTCCTTTTGAGATCCGCTTTGTGGAGCTGACCCAGCCGGTGGAGCATTTGGAGGAACAGGGGTATCACATTACCGCATTCCGTGTCAATCATAATATTACCTGTTATGGATATACCATAGAAATTCCAAGAGCCGGCGAATTTCAGGTGGAACAGGCGAAAAATCTGGGGATTCCGATGAAACTCTGGAACAGGCTGCAAAAAGGGGAAACCCTTCAGCAGGAAGGGAAGACTTATACCCCTGACATGGTATTAGGACCGCCCCGAAAAGGAATTAAACTGACCTATTGTACTGATACCAGACCAGTGGCAGCTATTACGGAAAATGCCAGAAATGCCGATTTATTAATTATAGAGGGAATGTATGCGGAAAAGGAAAAAGCAGCGAAGGCCAGACAGTATAAGCATATGACCTTTTATGAGGCGGCAGAAATTGCCAGGGAAGCAGAGGTTTCCGATATGTGGCTCACTCATTTCAGCCCTTCGCTGGTGCATGCAGAGGATTATATGGATGAAGTGCGCAGCATTTATCCGGCGGCAAAACTGGGGAAAGACGGAAAAACAGCAGAATTGGATTTTGCGTAAATATTCTGCAGGAATGCTGGACGATGGTCTGTTCATCTGTACGGCAGCAAGCAAAAACTTCCGCAGAAAAGTCCAGGTATGCTCAGCCCGATTGGTGAGGAGGGATTTTTATGAAGAAAAATGGTGTGAAATCAGCTATAATCGTTATTGTCTGTGCCGCTTTATGTCTGGGGTATTATTATTACCTGACTCAGCGGGACAGTGGGAAGGAAACAGGATTGTCAGAGGTGGAAATGATTATTTCCAAGGACTTGGAAAAGTCATATCCTAAAACAGCCAGAGAAGTGGTGAAATTTTATAATCGGATTCTGGAGTGTTATTACAGTGAGGATTATACTCAGGAGCAATTAGAAAAAATGACGGAGCAGGCCAGAATTCTTATGGATGAAGAACTGAAAGAAATCAACCCTCAGGATCTTTATCTGGAAGCAGTAAAAGCAGATATTTCCAGCTATAAAGATGATAAAAAGATGATATCTAATGTAACCGTGGAGGGCAGTAAGGAAGTAGAATATAAGACGAAAAACGGCAGGGATTGCGCTTATGTAGACGTGTCTTATTTCCTGAAAAGCAATAATAAGAACGAGAAGTCAGGGCGCGTTTCCCAGACCTATATTCTGCGGAAAGACGAAGACAGCAATTGGCGGATACTGGGATTCTATCAGGAGTAACTAAAATGGTGAGAGAGAATCGGGAGGATGCAGTGATCCTGGCAATTGAAAGTTCCTGTGACGAGACAGCGGCGGCAGTGGTAAGGAATGGAAGAGAGGTATTGTCCAATATTATCTCTTCCCAGATTGAGCTGCATACTTTGTATGGGGGCGTAGTGCCGGAAATTGCATCCAGAAAACATATAGAGAGAATCAATCAGGTAATTGAAGAGGCATTGGCAGAGGCCGGAATGGCTTTAGAAGATATGGACGCCATTGCTGTTACCTATGGCCCTGGATTGGTAGGGGCGCTGCTGGTAGGAGTGGCGGAGGCCAAAGCCATTGCCTATGCAGCAGGAAAACCATTGATTGGCGTCCATCATATTGAAGGGCATATTAGTGCCAACTATATTGAAAACAAAGAATTAAAGCCGCCCTTTTTGTGCCTTGTGGTATCGGGCGGACATACCCATCTGGTAAAAGTGAAGGATTTTGGCGTATATGAGATATTGGGAAGAACCAGAGACGACGCAGCGGGAGAAGCATTTGATAAAGTAGCCCGTGCCATAGGGCTTGGGTATCCCGGAGGACCCAAAATTGAAAAAGCTGCCAGAGAAGGAAATCCTCAGGCAATTGCGTTTCCAAGGGCGAAAGTGGCGGATAACCCCTATGATTTCAGCTTCAGTGGGGTAAAGTCCGCAGTGCTCAATTATATCAATGGATGCCATATGAAAGGTATTCCCATTGTGGAAGCGGATATTGCGGCGGCTTTTCAGAAAGCAGTGACGGATGTATTGATTGAACATGCGATGACAGCAGCGGCAGAATTTCAGATGGAGAAGTTTGCCATTGCCGGGGGAGTGGCTTCCAATGGCACATTGCGCAGCGGAATGGAGGCTGCCTGCAGGGAGCGGGGAATTCAATTTTATCATCCTTCGCCTGTGTTTTGCACGGATAATGCTGCAATGATTGGTGCAGCGGCTTATTATGAATATCTTGCAGGAAAATTTGCCGGATGGGATCTGAACGCAGTGCCGAATTTGAAGCTGGGGGAACGGTAATGACAGAGAAAAAATATGCGGCAGTAGTTTTGTCTGCCGGCAAAGGAACGCGTATGAACAGTGCAGTGCCCAAACAGTACATGATGTTGGAAGGAAAACCTGTGCTGTATTATTCTTTATATGCTTTTGAAAAAAGCATGATAGATGAAATTGTTTTGGTAACAGGTGAAGAGGATGTGGAATATTGCCGGAAAGAAATAGTGCAAAAATATGGATTTACCAAAATAATATCTGTGACAGCCGGAGGAAAAGAACGGTATCATTCGGTATTTTGTGGGCTGACGGACTTGAATAAAGAACAAAACCGGCCGGATTACGTGATGATTCATGACGGCGCCAGACCGTTTATTAACGATGAAATCATTTGGCGGTGCGCCAGGGCAGCGGAAGAATTTCGAGCCTGTGCAGCAGGGGTGCCGGCGAAAGACACTATAAAGATTGCGGATGAGTCCTTATTTGTCAGGGAAACGCCAAAGCGAAAATATGTCTGGCAGATACAGACTCCTCAGGCATTTGCATTTCCTCTGATATATCAGGCATATGAAGAATTGCTGAATCGGGAACAGCGCGGAGAGTTTTATTCTGTGACAGACGATACTATGGTGCTGGAGGCAATTTACGGTCATAAAGTTAAATTAGTAGAGGGTTCCTATGAGAATATCAAGATAACAACGCCGGAGGATCTTAAGCTGGCAAAGGCTTTTTTGCCGGAGTAGCCCAGGAAAAAGCGGTTAAATGCCTGAAAAGTAAAAAAATGTAAAAAAAGTAAAAAAACCTATTGACATATTGGAAATGTTTTGCTAAAATCATACATGCGCTGTTGAAAACAGACGATTCGGAGAGGTGTCCGAGTGGTTTAAGGAGCTGGTCTTGAAAACCAGTGATTCCGAAAGGGACCGTGGGTTCGAATCCCACCTTCTCCGTTTTATCGGAATTGCAACAGCCAACAGAATAGTAACAATTATTATTTTGCCACATGGAGAAGTACCCAAGCTGGCCGAAGGGACACCCCTGGAAAGGGTGCAGGTCGTTAATAGCGGCGCGAGGGTTCAAATCCCTCCTTCTCCGTTTTTGATATTTTATCATGAATAGATATTTAAAAATATTAAAAAAAGGTATTGACAAATAGAAAATAGCATGATAAAATATTCAAGCTGGTTGTGAAAAGACAGGAAATGACTTGAAACGACAGCAAAAAAAATAAAAAAAGTTGTTGACAAACACAGATGATTGTGATAGAATACAAAAGCTGTTAAAAACAACGAAACGACCTTGACAACTGAACAGTGGAATAACCTTGAAAGATTCAAAGAGTTTCC
>NZ_SRYA01000150.1 GCF_004793545.1 Petralouisia muris
TCAAAAGGCCATGTCATAGTTGTATCACCTCCATATTTGATAAGGCTATTGTAAAACCCAAATGTCCGCGAAATGTTACAGCGGCCAAAAAACTTCATTGAAAACCGGGGTGAAATGTTACAACGTTCGGACATTTCAAAATCAGTCTGCCATTTTGATCCGTTCTACCAATGAATTTCTGCATTGAATTTTTAGACAGATAGCAGAAATTATAATAGATGTTATTTTTAAGCAGACACCGTAAATCAGTAATGGAATAAAAGGAAAAGTATATTGAAAATAAGTTAATCCATTCGCAGACAATATCCGTACTAACAAATAACCCATTAAGGTTCCTGCCACAAGCGTAATAATCAAGCATGGAATAATCAGTAAGACGCTTTCATGCAGCAACATTTTCTTTATCTGCTTTTTTGTCATGCCGATAGACTCCAATATTCCAAATTCTTTTCTCCTTGTACTGATACGACTAATCAAGGTGTTTGTCAGATTAAAAATACTAAAAATAATGACAAAGGCAGATACCCCATAAACTTGTACGCTGGTATTATGAATCGTATTTGCTGAAGATGCTTTTACCTCTTGTAAGGTTTCCATTACCAAATCAGGGTGTTGGGACAGTATTTCATTTAACTTGCTTTCTACTGATTTACCCACTTTTTCATATTCGGGTACGGACAAAGTTAAGGAAGCTGTTAAATCCATATCTCCCCACAACTTTTCTATGGTTTCTTTTGGAAGATAAAACCCCTCCTTCATACTTTTTTCGGAAGTACCGGCAATCAAAACATCTATGCTGTGTTCAGTTCCATCGAACCATCGTAATGTCACTTTTTCTCCTATTGACGGGCAAGTATGATAGACTTCGTTCTGTACGCTTGTCCCTAATATAACCATAGCGTCTTGTTTCACCAATGTTTCGTATGTCCAATGGACAGGAAGCGTTTTCAAAATTTCCTCCTGATTATCAGGCGTAATCGGAATAATGGGAATTTCTAATTGTTCATCGTGATACTCAATAATGGCTGCGGTTCTCTCCGTAGTATAAATCTCTTTGACTTCCGGGATTTGTTGCAATTCTTCCATGAGTTCCTGTGAAAAAGGCGTATCAACTTGATACTCCGAAATACCATACGGTTTGGGGTTGACTAATGTATTGTGGTTAATCGTAATATAATATTCTCCATCTTCCAAATTCCCCATTCTCGCAAAGGAATCTGGATTCCATGATGATATAAAAGTGGCTCCAACCATAAATAAAATCCCGCCGATTGCAAGCGAGGCAATCGTCAGATTGTGTTTTTTTCGATCCTGCTTTTTGCTCAATACGGCTAAAGAATACGGTGAAAGGCGAATATGATTTTTCCTGTTCCGTACTTTATTTTCTTTTAGTTCTGGAGCGTTTCCAACATATTTTGTTGCTTCAATAGGAGAAATATTTGAAGCTATTTGCGCGGGCTTGTATACGGAAATTTGTATGATGATAATGCCTAATATTATTGCGAAAATACTTGTGGCTATGGCATGGATAATCGTTATTCCATTCGGCTCTAACAAATATGCAAATATGATACCTGCTGTAATACCGGCAGGTATTCCGAACAGGCAGAAACGATACCCCTCTTTACGAATCATCCGCTTAATTTGTTTTTCTGTCATGCCAATAGTTTTGAGCTGTCCAATTTGCGACACTTGATTTGATACCGAAAGGTAGAACACACTGTATATGACAATTCCGCTTGAAAAAACAATAAAAAGAGTGGCTAAAAGAACACCTCCCATTCCTGATCCACTAATAAGTGAGGAGCAGAACTTGCTATTAAAATAAAGTTGATTCCTACTTATGTCTTGGTATGAAGCCAGACGATATACTGTATTCTCAAAATCAACAAGTCCCATTTCCGTGGCGCCATTTACACGAATCAAGGCACTATATGGAATATCAGATAATAACACGCCCTGTTCTGCATACGCTGGGGAAACATAAAAGTAAAATGTTCCTGTTTCCACATTATCAGTAAAACCAGTAATGATGAAATCCTCTGTTTTACTCCCCGCAGTTGGTAAAGTGATAGTATCTCCTATATTTAGCTGATACCCCAGCTCTAACTGAACATTTTTATCAATTACAATTTCATTGTACTGTTCTGGACAGGTTCCACTGACTAATTCATAGGATTTTATAATTCCAAAACCAGTCGGCATATAAACCGCTTCAAATTTGATCCCATCCATCAGAAAACTATCACTATGCTTATAGGGTACAATATCTTCAAGATCAGGTTCTTTTTTCAGAACTTCTATCTGTTCTGCTGTAAGCCCCCCGATGGTAGCTTGCTGCATTTGATTCAAAATCTTTTGTTCACTAATTTTGCTGCCTTGTTGGAATAAGGAGATTCCCACAATCAAACTAATTGCCAGTGCAATCGTCAAAACATTAAAAAGGCAAAAAATACGATTTGAAGATACATTGCGTTTTGCTAATTTCTTTACAATGGCGCTTGTATCGTTCTCAAAAGGCCATGTCATAGTTGTATCACCTCCATATTTGATAAGGCTATTGTAAAACCCAAATGTCCGCGAAATGTTACAGCAGCCAAAAAATTTCATTGAAAATCGGGGTGAAATGTTACAAAGCTCGGACATTTCAGCCGAAAACCTGCCACTGGCAGCTTTATCGGCACACTACTGCGAAAAAATTTGCGGCGGGCAGCCGGAAATGGCCGTCCGCCGCATTCTATTTTGTCGGCAGCATAATGGAAAATTCCGAACCCTTTCCCAGCTCCGAAACCACTTTGATATAGCCGCCCTGCCGCGTTACGATCTCACGGGCCAGATACAGGCCAATGCCCACGCCCTGTTGTTCGTGTACTTCTTCCTCACGATAGAAGCGCCGGAAAATGGCGGCCTGATTGCTTTCGGAAATGCCCTTGCCGGTGTCGGCAACTTTGATCTCCACATACATTTCCCACAGCACCACTGACACAGCGATTTTCCCGCCTGCCGGGGTGTACTTCACCGCATTGTCCAGCAGGTTAAAAAGGGCTTCGGATGTCCATTTGCTGTCATGGGAAACGGCCAAATCCTCCGGGCAGTCCACAGACACGGCGATTTCCTTTTTCTCCGCTGCATACACAATCCCACTCATGGCCTGCGCCACGGTATCAAAGAGGCGGCCCGGTTTCTTATCCAACTGGATCACGCCCGTTTCCAGCCGGGAGGTTTTCACAAGGGCCTGAAAGAGAAAATCCAGCTTATCCGTCTGGCTGCGGATTCCCCGGATAAAGTCAGTGCGCTCCGCCTCGGCCATGGGCTTTTCCAGCAGGGTGTCCGCCGCCATTTTCAGATTGCTTACCGGCGTTTTCACCTGATGGGAAATATCCGATACAAGGGTCTGTAACTCCTGCCGTTCCTCGTCCACAAGACGGCGGTTCTCCTGCATGATCTGGTAAAGCCTTGCCAGCCGATGTCCGATTCTGGCAAGCTGGGTTTCGCTGTCCTCCGGGCGCTGGGGCGCTTCATTTCCGGCGATCATGTGGTCTAAAGTCTGGCACAGGTCAGTGGTAAACTGTGACAGCCGCTTTCCAAACGTCTGCGTCAGTACAAAAATCCCCACAAGGGCGCACAGCAGCACCGCCCCACCAGTCAGCAGCACCGCTGCCTGTTTTGTCACAAAAAACAGGGCTATGGTAATCCCGGACATAGAGAGGACAAGCCCTATTGCCACCCGGCCAAACAGCCGCTTTACAGATAGGTTTTGAAACTTCATTTCGCCTCGCCTCCCGTCCACTGATAGCCCATGCCGTAAACGGTCTTGATGTAGGGCGTGCCGCCGTCGGATTTGATCTTGCTGCGAATCCGGCTGATGGAGGTTGTCAAGGTGTGTTCATCCACAAACTTCTCGTCTATATCCCACAGCTTTTCCAGAAGCTGCCCACGGGTCAGCACTTGCCGGGGATTTTTACGGAACAGGTTCAGCATTTTGTACTCCATCGGGGATAAGGTCAGGGGCTTGCCGTTTAGGGAAGCCGTCTGCTCCGGGAAGTCCAGAAACAGCCGCCCGTCGTCGTAAATGTCTTTGGCCGGTTTGTGGTGTTCCAGCATGGCAAACATGGCTTTGATTTTCCGCTGCAAGGCCCCGATCACAAAGGGCTTTGTGATGTAATCCACCGCGCCCACTTCATAGCCCCGTATCTGGTCGCTCTCCTGATCGTTGGCGGTCAGGAAGATTACAATGGTGTCCGGGTGCTGGGGCTTTATCAGCTTGCACAGCTCAAAACCGTTGCCGTCCGGCAGGTTGATGTCCAGCAGCACCAAATCAAATTCCCGCTGGCGGATGGTGTCGGCTGCGGTTCTGGCATTTAGGGCAGAAGTTACGCCGTAGCCGTCTGCGGTCAGGTTATAGGCCAACATCTTATTCAAAAAACTGTCGTCCTCGACAATTAAAATCTGCTTCATATCCTCACTTCCTTTGCTTTTTGCAGATAGTATAACAGGCAAATGTCCGCGAAATGTTACAACGGACGGATTTTTTCAAAAAAATATCCACCTATATTATAATTTGATTTGGTTAGTGATACAAGGATAGCGTTTATATCTCACTAAAAAAACGGCATAATCATACCTGTTAGTCGGCATAATAAGGTTATTCCTTTGTGTAAATCGGCACGATAGAATATATTCGAGGTGAATGATTATGCTGATTGATGATTTAACCGCTTTAGGGCAAAAAATGCGGGAAGCCCGAAAAGGAAAAAGCCTGACACAACAGGAGCTTTCTGATTTGAGCCATGTATCTGTCAAGCAGATTGCCAAGATTGAAAAAGGGCAGATGAATCCGTCCTTTTTGATTTTGAAGGCACTGGTGTTAATAACTTCATGAGATGTCACAGATTTGACCTTGTTCGCTGTCGCAAG
>NZ_SRYA01000151.1 GCF_004793545.1 Petralouisia muris
GGCTTGCATAATAGGCATAGGACGATGACGGGTTGGGAGCCGTATCGCACAGCTTCCTTGCTGCGGAATCCCCGCTGTCTGTACCGAACAGGTTCCCTACGATCACCCACACCATTGCCTGTGTCGCTATGAACTGGTCACACTGGTCATTTGACGGCGGTGTTGCGCTGTTGCTGTTAAAGCCAAAATACAGGCAGTAGCTTAAAAGTTTCTCCTGCTGTGCCGTCATCGAAGTGCTTGAATTTGGGTAGCTGTTCATAAGCTGCCCGCCGTCTGCCGCCAGACCGAAGTTCATGCAGTAGGCGGCATTACCGTCCAGTATGGCATACAGGATTTTCCCGTGGTCATAGCCAGCCTTTAACTCGCTTACTTCGCCGGACGCCCTTGTTGACGCATACCAGAACGAGATGTTTGCGCTGGAACTTGCCGCAAATGCAGTTGTCCCGTTGCCTAACAGCGTTGTAAAGACCGTGAGCAGGGCTAAGAATCCTGCCATAAATCTTTTCATTTTCTGTTTCATTCAGATTTCCTCCTTATAATAGGGCAAAAAAAATGACAAGTCATGAAAACTGGCTTGTCATTTTCCGTTTATTGTTACTCTGTTTTATTCTTTTCATCTTCATCCATACATCGGTATGCCCTCTTACCTGTAACAGCGGAACTCATAAAAATCTGTCCCGTTCAGGTTATACACTCCTGCATACTCGATATTAAACACAGGCTCCGTTTCCAGCAGCATCATTCCTGCAATATAATCCGCTATTTCCTCCTCACTGCCAAGTTTCCTGCCGGACGTGGTGGACGCTTTATTCAGGTCTGTTTCCACAAAAACGCTGTAATAACCAAGTCCGTCATACGGATAATAGGAATTGTATTCTTCCTGCGTTATCCTCCCCTCTGCCAGCAGGCTTGCAAGGTTGTCCGTGGTTGTTATCATCCCTCCCGCCTGACACTTTGCGACTGCCTGACTGCATACGGAAACAGGATCATATGATACTGCGGTCACTGTCTGTTCCTGCTGCTTCGTTTCCTCCGGTTCCGTTTCTTCCGGCTTTGCTCCGCACTCCGGTTCCGCCTCTTCCGGTTTTGTTTCTTCCTGTTTCGTTTCTTCCTGCTTTGGCACGTCTGTACTGCCCTGTGCAGGTTCCGTTTCCTCTTTCTGCTCTGGCTGGCTTACAGACTGGGGTTCGGGTGTTTCCGCCGCCTCCTTGTCCCCTTCTTCCGGTTCCGTTTCTTCCGGCGGTTCCTTTCCGGTCTGCCGTTCTCCTGCCACCCCGTTTTCCGCCTGTTCTGTAGCGGGGATTTCTTCATCCTCCGCCATATCCGGTTCCTCGGTGTCTATCACTGTTTCAGTTGGTTCCGTCTCCATATCAGTCAGGATATTGTCCTTGTTGCCGCATCCGGCAGCAAGCATGATGGTTACGGATAAAATCAGAAATAATCTCTTTTTCATATGAATCACCTATCCTTTCCCCATAAGGGGAAGGCAGGCTGTGTCCGTGTACCGCTGTCTTCTCCCTTATGGGCAGACTCTGTATCATTTACACGGGACACATATCAGTGTTTAGGTCTGTCCCGTATTCTGTGCATTGTTTCCTCCTATAAGGCTACTTCATTTTGCCCCAATATGCAAGCATTCTTTTCAGTCTCTTGTCCTTTGCATATGCCTTGTAGAATTTCAGCATCCACATATCGCTCACCTCCTTTACCGTCCCTTCCCTTTCTTCGGGGGGGACAGGCTTCTTTCCCGGCATCGCATTCATCCAGCAGCCCTTCCACGCTCTGCAGTATCACATCATCTATACCGCCGCCGTTTTTCAGATACTTGGCAGCTTCCATCATTTCCCACGGGTAAAGACAATGTTTTACGGAAAGTCCGCAGATCAGTTCTGCAGGCTTTGCCCCATGTTCCTGCTTTGCCCTGTAAAGCCCCTTGTAAATCGCCTCCAGCCATTTCCCTACGGCGGCATCCTTATCAGATACCGGAGCGAAATCGGGGGACTGATCCATTTTGATACATTCCTCTGCAAAGGCAAACCACCCCTGCACCACTTCCCCGCCACATTCAGGGAACAATCTGATTAAAGACTCCTCAAATATTTTCTTATCCATTCTTACTCCTTTCATCGTCTGCCTGCCGAAACACCTGCCATAGTCAGCACAATCCTCATAACAAGGGCAAGTAACAGCAGGAACAGTTTCGCTAACCCAAGCACCAGCTTCAATGCCACAAGCACCGCCTGCAATATCCATTTCAATATGGTAAGCAATACCACTCCGGTCTTTCTTAAAACTATTCCTGCCATAAAACATTCCTCCTATCCCCAGTTGTCAACCAGTTCCATCATGGTTGGATCATCTGTTCCCTCTTTATCGTCTGCCACTTTCATTGCCGTGCTATCCATGCCGCCCCTGCCCGTGGCTCCCTCCACCACCCTCACTGTCCCGGCTCCGAGTGCTGCCCCAAGCAGCATGATAATCTCACTTTTGACTTCGCTTTTCAGTTCTGACCGTATACCGTCCAAATCTTCCCTTGTAATGTACCCTGCATCCTTCTTCGGTTCTCCTGCCCCTTTCACAAGGCTTTCATCATTCAGGCTGCGGATATAGTAATCTACCGCATCGACGATGAACTGATTGACAGATTTGTGTATTTCCGTATTCAGTTCCGCCAACACCTTGTGTACCCTGCAATGCTGCTCATTATCGAGGTTAAGCCGGACATTATGATAGCAGATATTTGATTTTGCCATATGCCCCACTCCTATCCTATCTGTTTACGGTGCTTTGCAAGGAAAATCTTGCCAAGCTGTTCATACCCCTTTGCATTTGCCTTGATGTCCTCAATGTAACGGATATTCCCGCCGTCATGTGAACCGAACAGCCTCATGACTGCCGCCCCGCCGCCCACGAACACAATCGGTATCACATCGAGGTTGTAACCGTGTTCTTTCAGGGTATTGTAGACTTTCTGTGCGAAATCACGCAGGCAGTCCCTTATAATGTTCATGTACTTATCCGGCAATGCTGCTTCTCCGGTTGACATGACCTGCTGTATCACATTTTCCTCAAGCTCCTGCCCGATCTGTCTGTTACATTCCTCATTGATCGTCCTCATGCAGCGGATAAGTCCCTGCTGGCTTGTGATACATTCCGCCTCATTCGGCTTGCCGTTCTGTATCGGCATGATGTCAATGGTCCAGCTCCCTATATCCACTACCACTACACGCTCCGGCAGGGCTTTCAACTGCTCCGCAACCGCCGCATAGCATTGAGGGAACACGGACACCCTTGCTATCCTTGCCGTATACCTCTCTTTCTCAAAGAGGAAACCGACCTCTTTCTTCTGTGACAGGTAATCAATGAAGTCCTGCTTTTCTGCACCGAACCTTGTCAGGGGAAGTCCTACCGATAAAAGAACATCCGCATTTCTCATTCCCCGTCTGTTCAGTTCCTTTGCGATTGCCGCAAGGGTAAGCAGATAGAAGTTGTCATTCTCAACTTTCGTGTCCCTGACCTCAAGACGTTTCCCGCCTACCTTGTAATACTTTCCGTCCAGCTCCACAACATCATCATAAAATGCGGGTTCCGTTGTGATTTCCTTTACTCCTGTCGTAAAAATCTGTGTAGCTGTTTTCATCTTTGACCAGCCGTGATCAATCCCGATTACTTCAATATGTTTTTCCATTCCGTTTTTCCTCCATATCTTTTTCATGTTGCGTTATCTCCTTAGAATTTTTCTCATGCAGGGGAAACAATACCTTTCCGACTGTCTGTACGGACATCCAAAACACATATTTTCCTTGTCCTGCTCCGTGATTTCAGGCTTGCTTTCTTCCTTAACACACTTCTTGGCAAGACACTGACTGTTGTTTCCGTAAAAGAACTTGCAGCGCATACAGTCTCTCAGGTCTTTTTCAAGTTTTACCTGTGCAGCAATAATTCCTTTTTGTTTCGGAGCATCCTGCACCCTTACGTTAATTCCCATCCATGCCACCCGCCTCTCTTGCGGCGGAAAGCCTGTATATCTCCTCCATTCTTCTGTCTGCCAACCCTGCCGATCTTGCAAGGGAAAAGTATAGCAAAAGCACCACTGCCACTATAATTCCTGCTCCTATCATCTGCCGCCCCTCCTTTTCTGCTCCGCTTTCTTCCTCTGCTCTGCCTCCATCCGCTCGACATACTCACGAATGTCTATTAAATCCTCTAAATCATAGATTTTGGAACTCATGGCACGGTCAACATTTTCAGGGGTACATTCGCCATGTTCTGTCAGTGCTGCTATTACTTTCTGCTTGATTTCTTCCTGCACAGAATCCGGCATTGCTGCTATATAGTGTGGCGGCAGCTTTGAAACTTCTGTGATTACCTCCTTTTCGTATCCGTAAGTCTTTTCAAAGTCACTTAGGAATTTTTCTTTTACCAATACTGCTCTTGCCCTGTTTTCCTCACTGGCTAACTCCACCAGTCCGTCTAAGAACTGAATCAGCTCCCTTCTTGTAAAGCCCATCTGTAAATCCTCCTTCTCAAAACAAAAAGGCAGGACCAGATTAGCAATACACAAACGGAATATCCGTTTTGAGAGCCAATTTAGTCCTACCTAAATAATTTTTGTATTAAATTTTCACCTCTCATTCCACTAAAAGCCAAAGCCCGACCATATCTGTATCGACCATATCTGACTTTCGTAATGTAGGTTTTGAATTGTTCAGCGCTGCCCATTCTTAACCCCAATTAGGTATAAAAAATAGGACTAAATTAGGCTTAACCCCTTGATTTTACTCAATGTCATTAACTTAAGGAAAAGAACAATACCGGATGTCTTTACACCCATTCAT
>NZ_SRYA01000152.1 GCF_004793545.1 Petralouisia muris
TGTCCCCGGTCTGCGGGAGTTTCGGTTCCGTAGGCTTGTTTGTCACTTCAAGGGTGTACAGGGCCACTTTTGTCTTTCCATCCTTG
Organism: Petralouisia muris; assembly: GCF_004793545.1. Taxonomy (GTDB): domain Bacteria; phylum Bacillota; class Clostridia; order Lachnospirales; family Lachnospiraceae; genus Petralouisia; species Petralouisia muris. Next base: position 87 of record NZ_SRYA01000152.1, read on the forward strand.
TATTCAAACTTCACTTCCTTTGGCGTGGAATCAAGGAGATAGCCTTTCGGAGCTTCCACTTCCACTACGGTATAAGTGACTGCCTCCTCATACTTCCCGTCCTTAAATGCTGCAATCGGAAGTTCGCTGCTCTCTGCATGACCGTCCTTGTCCGTGGTAAGTGTCTCAATCACTTTCCCGTCCGTGTCACGGATTTCAAATTTTGCGCCTGCAAGCGCTTTTCCGTCCTCAGACTTCTTGCTGATGATGATCTTTCCAACTGCTGCTTCGTCCTTCATTGCTACTTTCTGGATTTCATCTGTCTCCTTCACCTCAAACTCAATATCCTGTGCGATTACATAGCCAAACGGCGCTGTTTCTTCACGGAGAATATATTTTCCGGCAGGCAGCTTCTCGATCATGTGCGGCTCTTTGCCGGAAGTCCACTTCTCCACCAGATTGCCGTCTGCATCAATGACGGAAAGGACAGCCCCCTCAAGCTCATTGTCGCCTGTAATGTCCGTCTTTGAAATCTGCACCTTGATCGGCTTGTTTTCAAATTCTGCCTCAAATTCGATTACTTCCTTATCATCGCCCTGATATGACGCATCCACATCAAATACCTTATCGGACTTCACATATCCCTTTGGCGCTGTCAGCTCCTGCACATAATACTTTCCAAGCGGGAGGTCAGATACAAAGGTCAGCTTTCCGTCCTTTCCGGTCACGCCACGCTCAATTTCAGTTCCGGCTTTTACAACTACTTTGCCATCCTTGTTCACAATATCCTCTTTTGCAAGCAGTCCGAATACGGCTCCCTCCAGAACCTCTTTCGTGCCTGCGTCTTTCTTAACCACAGTGATCTGCACTTTCTGTCTCTCATTGCTGATGTTCATTCCTGCATAAACCACTTCTGTTTCCTGATCGATATAGGAAAGGTCTGCTTCGATTGGCGTATCGTCCAGGACGAACCCTTCCAGAGTCTTTGTCTCCACAAGGTAATACTTCCCAAGCGGTAAGCTGTCAATGCTTGCATAACCTTTTTCGTCAGTAACGATTGTTGCCACAAGCTCGTCAGCCTCATAATAGATCGTGTCAAGACCATCCGGGCTTACAATGTCCTCTGCCGCATAGACTTCAAATTCAACTCCTGCAAGACTGTCCTTAAAATAATTGAAAATGAAGTCATACCAGTGTCCTTTCATAAGGGTAGTGTCCGTTACAAATTCGCCGTCTTTGTTGATGATGATTGCGCCTGTCGGAACTTCGTCTTTCATCACTGCACTCTGAATGTCAGCGGTATCTTCCACCGTAAACTGGATTTCCTCTGCTTTCAGGTAGCCGTAAGGGGCAAATTCCTCACGGAGCGTATAAGTCTCCCCTGCCACAAGTCTCTTGATCACATGAGCCTCTCCTGCCACGGAAGTCCATCTGTCAACCTCATTGCCGTCCTTGTCAATGACTGTAAGCATTGCGCCGGAAAGCTCTGCGCCGCTTGCAATGTCCTCCTTAGTGAACTCAAAGGTTGTAGGCTCATTCAGAAATTCGCTGCTGTATTCTGCAACTGCTTCATGCTGTCCCTGATACTCTGTCTCAAAAGTGATTACTTCCCCACTGGAAACGTAGCCTTTGGGCGCTGCCAGTTCCTTTGCCTCATAAACTGCAAACGGGTAATCCTTCCCAAAAGCGATCCTGCCGTTTTCATCAGATACGGCAGTTTCAAGAAGTGTTCCTGCCCACACGATCACTTCCCCGTCAATGTTTTCAATATCCTCTGCGGCAAACAGACCGAACACTGCACCTGCAACCGGGGTATCTTCCTCTGCATCTTTCTTAAATACTGACATATCCAGTTTCTGTCTGTCATTGGTAAATGTCACGCTTTCATAGATTACCGGGGTTTTATCGTCCACATAAACGAATGTTACAAGCTGCTCTTCCCCGTTCAGCACATATCCATAAGGCGCTTCTGTTTCCACCACACGGTACTGTCCGAGCGGGAGCCCTGAAATGCTGGCTTTCCCATTTTCCCCGGTTGTAAGCGTTGCAACAAGATCGCCCTTGCTGTAATATCTTGTCCTGTTACCGTCCCCGTCTGTCTGCATGTCAGCAGTATAAATATCTTCTGCGGCATAGACCTCAAATTTTGCCCCTGCAAGGGAGCCTTCCCTGTAAACGAACTCCTTTTCTTCAGAATCAGCAAACAAGCCGCCCTTGTAGCCGTCAAGGATTTCGCCTTTCTTCTCAACTGTCAGTTCCCCGACAACAGGTTCGTCCTCATATTCCACGGTAATGATTGCATCATAAGTGTCCGGATCAGTCTCATAGAACGTATCGGAATCAACCGCCACTTCCACATAATTTGTGTTCAGCACATACCCGTAAGGCGCTTTCACTTCCTCAATGCGGTAATTCCCAATCTTCAATACGTCAGGCAGGATCAAGTCGCCATCTTCGTCCGTGAAGAAAGAAGTGTGTGTAACCTTTGACGGATAAGTTGTAACCATCTTGACATATTCGTTTTTGTCAAGGTTGAAAATCTTAAACTCTGTATTAGGGATAAGGACTGTCTGCTTTGTGTCAGCGTCCTTCTTGATCACACGCAGCTTTGCGGTAAATTCACGGTCAATGAATACACGCCATACCTGCGGCTCTGCCGGGTGGTTCTCCACAATCCTTACTTCAAAAGGTCTTACCGTCTGCATGTTATGCGGTGTGACTGTCTCAACCACCACATAAGTCCCATAAGGGATTGGCTGTGTCACGATATGCCCCTTTGCATCCGTAAAAAGGGTAGTCTCACCCTTGCTGCCGATTTCAACAGGTTTTGCGCTGTCAAAATCATAACTTCCATCTTCCAATACGGATAAGGAAGATTTCAGGTATGCGGTAAAGCCTGCGCCGGATAATACAGGCGCTTCGGTGTCGTCCCCGTTGTCGGATACCTTGATAAGCTGGAACGGCTGCTTGATGACCTGCTCCGGCGATGTTGTGCTTCTTGACACTTCCGCTACCAGATCGCCCTCATAATCGCAGATAACATCGTGTTCCTCTTCATCAAGGAGATACCCCTCTGACGGTGTGATTTCCTTTACATAATAGTTGCCGAGATAAAGGTTCTTTACCTCTGCATTGCCGCCCTCGTCCGTTGTCATTGTCGCAACAAGGTCCCCTGCATGGAAGATAATGCCTGTTGCACCGTCCGGGTGTGCAATATCGTCACGGGCATACAGACCATAGACTGCGCCCTCCAGTTTTGCGTCTCCCTGCGGAACGGCTTTTCCTGTCTCCTTATCCTCCTTGTAGATATGGATTTTTGCCGTTGTCCTGTCATTTGCAAAGGTGTGGGTAAATGCTGCCTTTGCGGTTGTTTCCGGCAGGTAGTTGAACGTAAAGCTGTATACGTCAGAGCTGTTCCTGTAATATGCGTAAGGAGCCTGTGTCTCTGAAATATAGTAGCTGTTTGCAATCGGAAGGTCTACCGTGTAAGCGGCGCTGCCATCCTCCCCTGTTGTAACGGTCTGTAATGCAGTCCCCTTTGTCACAATGACCTGTCCTGCATAGTTCTTGATGTCATTTCCCGCATAAAGCGTATACTGTCCGCCGTCCAGCGGGTTTGTTGTCTCGGAATCTTTCTTTGTAACGGAAACTTCCGCTTTCTGTCTGGCATTCAGGACCGTTGTTGCCTCATACTGCACCTCTGCCATCTGATCCTTATATTCAATCTTCACTGTATGCGGCTCTGTATTGATGGTATATCCGTCAATGCTCTTTGTTTCCGTAACCACATACGTCCCAAGATGAAGGTCTGTAAGAACCACCTGCCCGTCACTTCCTGCCACAAGGTTTTCAGCGATCACATCCCCGTTGCTGTAGACTTTTGTGCCGTCTGCCCTGTAAATGTCTGCGCCTGCCGTCACTCTGAAAACAGCACCCGGCAGTTTCTTTTTCTCATAAGTGAAATTGCTGCCATTCCATCCGGTCAGGACTTCCCCCTCTTTATAAATGGTAATCGCCCCAAGCTGCTCCTTGTCCGTTGCGCTGATCCCGGTTGTCTGCCCTGCCCTTACGGTCAGTGTGTGGACTTTACCGCTGAGTACATATCCCTTCGGGGCGGTAATTTCCTTTACATAGTAGGTTCCTGCCACAAGCGCATTTGATTTTGCATAACCATTGGAATCCGTAGTCATGGTGTCTACCCTGTTGCTGCATCCGCTGTCGGAATAAATCCCGTATACGGCTCCTGCCAGCTTCACGCCGCTGGACTCATCGGTCTTTATGATCTCCCCGTAGCCGATGTTTTCCGTCTTTACCTTAAAATAGGCATGGATAGGATCGGCGCTTGGTCTTTCCGAAACAAACTCCTGATAGTTTGCCTTTTCCGTAAGCCAGAACACACAGCTTGAAGTAGTCTCTACCTCTCCTGCCGTGGAGTTCATGGTTGCCATTGTTGCCGCCGTGTTCACTTCCTTACTGGAAATGGTGACGCTGTTCCCGTTCTTTTCCACCGTGTACCCGCTAAGGGAAATGTCAAAACTGCCAAGTACGCCGTTGCTGTCAGTCAGGGTTTTCTCAAAGCGCTGGTTCCCCTCATTCCATTTCAGCTCATAAGTTTCCGCACCGCTCTGTGTCCTGCTTGCAAAACTCGGTCTTATCGCATTATAAGACTTGCTGATGTTGTTTTTCAGGCTTGCATAATAGGCATAGGACGATGACGGGTTGGGAGCCGTATCGCACAGCTT
>NZ_SRYA01000153.1 GCF_004793545.1 Petralouisia muris
TACAACAGAAAGTCCTGTGCGGCATTTTTTTATTAAAAAAGTTGTAAACTGGTGTATAGCTTAGTAATCTTAGATATTATGCTCCCCCAAATAGACGGGTTGACAATACTGGGAGGATTAAGGAAAAATAGTAACATACCGGTTCTAATGTTAACAGCTAAAGACGAGGAAGTGGATAAGGTAATTGGGCTTCGGATGGGAGCAGATGATTATCTGACTAAGCCATTTGGGATGAACGAATTGAAAGCCAGAGTATATTCCCTAATTCGCCGCTATACTGTTTTTAGCGAACAGACTGAACAAAAAAGCAAGATTGAGTTTAAAAACCTGAGTATTAATTTAGAGACGAGAGTCGTTCATGTGGACGGAAAAACGATAGAATTAACAAATAAGGAATTCAACTTATTGGCTTTTTTGGCATCTCATCCAGGAAGAGCATTTACCAAGAAGCAAATATATGCAGAGGTATGGGCAGAAGAATATTCATTTGATGATAATAACCTGATCGCTTTTATAAGTAAACTCAGAAAAAAGATAGAATTGGATGAAAGCAGTCCGTCGTACATACAGACGATAAGGGGTGTGGGATATAGATTCAGTACGGAGGTATAAAATATGGTTACTTTTTTAATACTTGTTTGCAGTTTATTGTTCATTGTCTGTTTTATTTTATGCTCAGGTATGGTAAAAACAAATCGGCAATTAGATACTATATGTGACGTACTGGCGGACGTAAAGGATGGGAACCTTAACAGACGGATATTGGCGCAGAAAGCTGGTAAAATAAGAGAAATCTGCTATGGAATCAACGAAATTGTAGAAATTATGCAGAATAGAATTATTGAGCAGAAGATATCCGAACAGTCATATAAACGGTTGATGACCGGACTTTCACATGATGTAAAGACGCCACTGGCATCATTGATTGGTTATCTTGAAGCAATTGATGGTCGCATGGTAAAAGAGGAAAAACGGGACAGATATGTGAATATTGCGCTTATGAAGGCAATCCAGTTAAAAGATTTTACAAATGCCTTGTTTGAATGGGTGAAATTGGATGCAAAGGAAAAGGTGTTTCATTTCCAGAAACTTGATATTGTGGAATTGACGAGAACTATAATATTGGACTGGCTTAATGTGTTTGAAAAGAAAGAAATAACATATGAGTTTCAAATCCCCGAGACGGAGTGTTCTATGTTTCTGGATAAGATATCATATGAAAGGATTATCAACAACTTGTTTCAAAATATTGTTGTTCATAGTGATGCGGACAAGATGAAACTGGATATGGAAATTTCGGATGAAAAGGTTTGTATAGACATTACGGACTGGGGAACGGGAATTGAAGAAGGAAAACTTCCGTTTATTTTTGAAAGATTATATCGGTGTGACGAAGCAAGGGCTATGGAGGGAAATGGATTGGGGCTGGCTATAGTGAAGGAACTATTGGCAGCGCACCATGCATCTATTTATGTGGAAAGCATGGAAGGAGAATTCACGAGGTTTAAAATTGTGTTTTTTAAAAACAGTAACAAACAATTACAGAATGAATAAAAAAAGTTGCCGGGGGACCATATCATCCTTGGCAGCTTTCTTTATTTTAAGGGAAAAATAATCAGTTGGCAAGGTTTTGGCAAGGTTTGGGTGCTATAATACTAAATATAAAAAAAAGGAGTAATGTTTAATGGAGTATTTAGTTAAAACAAATGGGTTGACCAAAAAATATGAAACTCAGACAGTAATAAAGAATGTGAATTTACATGTAAAACCGGGTACAATATATGGTCTTTTGGGAAGAAACGGGGCAGGAAAGACCACAATTATGAAGATGATGCTTGGACTTACAAAGATAACGGAGGGGAGCATTACCTTATTTGGAAAAAGCTTATGCGATGGAAACAAGAGAAAAATATATCCACGGATTGGTTCCATTATAGAAGCCCCGGGGTTTTATCCAAACCTTACGGGAACAGAAAACCTTAAAATTTTTTCGATGTTAAGGGGAACTGTGAGCCGTGATGAAGTAAAAAAAGCGTTGGAAATTGTTGGGCTCCCCTATAAGGACAAAAAATTATACTCCAACTATTCATTGGGTATGAAGCAAAGGCTTGGAATTGCAAACGCAATCATGCATGACCCGGAATTACTTATTTTGGATGAGCCAATCAATGGTCTGGATCCAATAGGGATTGTCGAAATAAGAGAATTCCTTGAAAAGCTCTGTAAGGAGAGGGGAAAAACAATTATTATCTCGAGTCATATACTGTCAGAAATTGATTTGATTGCAGATGATATTGGAATCATTAACAACGGATATCTGATTGAGGAAAGCAGTGTACAAAAGCTTAGGGACAAAAACCAGAAATATATTTTGTTCAGAGTTTCGGATTCATCCCGTGCTTCTATGCTGATTGAGCAGAAGTTTGGGATTAAACAGTATAAAGTGGAAGATGAAGCAATTTTGAAAGTTTATCAGACCAATATTGTTGAGACAAATATAATTAACAGATTTTTGATGGAAAACGAGATAGACGTCTTTGAAACCCGTATCTGTAATGACAGTCTGGAGGATTACTTTAAAAAGATTACAGGGGGTGAGGGGATTGCTTAAGTGCATATTGGCTGAGTTTATGAAAGTAAAACGAAAAAAATTCGTTTTGGGTACATTATTGGCAGCATGGATATTGCCGGTTCCTTTAACTATTATAGTTGTAAAAGCGAAACTGTCATTTGATATTTTATTTATGTTTGCCATAGAATTTGGTTTTTTCCTCATACTTCCTATTGTATTAGGGATTATTGCAAGCTCTTCCATAAATGTGGAATATGATAACCAGACATTTAAAAATATGCTCTCAATTTCCATATCAAAAGGGATGATGCTGTGGGCAAAGATTATTTTCCTGATTTTTATGTCTTTTTTATATGGGATAGGCGCTATGGTATCGGTGATCATAGGGGGTGTAGTTCTTGGAGATTATGCATCAGTCCTGAGTAAATTAGGAATGGCGGTTCTACTGTCTTTCATGGTGGCACTTTCCATTCTCCCAGTTTATATTGTTACGGTATTAGCAGCAAAGAAGCATATAATTCCAACTGTCTTTACGATTGCATACACAATAGTCTGTTTTATATCATCTTTAAAATTGGTAAGGCTGCCATTGCCGCTGACGACGGTATTCCGGTGGGCATTGCCACATATATCCAATAACTCCCGGTTCATCAATACTGCGGGAAACGGAAGAATTTCGGAATGGATTGTAACTTTGCCTTATTGCATTGGAACAATAGTTCTTATGAGTGTGGTATCCATTGGTCTGACAACAGTCATTTTAAATAATCGGGAGGTGTGAGCGATGCCTAAAATGGTGGCAGCAGAGTGTATAAAATTAAAAAGAAATTCGATTTTAGGTATTGTGATATTGGGTTCTTTCTGCTCGGTAATATTGGCGGTGGTACAGCTTCTTGGAGCAGAGGGCAGCCAGCGTGGGTTCCAGGAATTAAATGACGGTGTCATCTGGAACAATGTGACCTTATTTTTTCCGGCACTTTTGACGTTAATGACCGGATATACGATAAACAGGGAGTATATAGATGATACCATGAAAAATAATTTGGTAGTCGGTGTAACGTATCAAAAAATGATGGCAGCCAAAGTTATAACAAATTTTCTTCTCATGCTGATTGTTGCTATAACTAATTTTGTATTAACTATAATAATTTCAGAGTTCCTGGGATATACGTTTTTTTCTATATCAACTAATTTTTTTAGAACTATTGTGACAAGTTTTGGGTGCTATGTGTCAGTGCTGCCAATCGTTCTTCTATCATCAATGAAAAGAAATAATTACTTAGGAGGCGTTGTTTTGGCATTTGCAGTAGGAATATGCGGCATCTTTGTAGCCAACACCAAACTTGTAAATATTTATCCCCTTACCGCCGGTCTGGCAATCGTCCACTATGACTCAAAACTCACTTTATACAAAGCAGGCTGGGGATGTGCTTCCATTATCATAATATTTATGATATCAGTGGCAATTCTTATAGGAGGGAGGAATCATGATGCGGGCTCAGCTTGAAGCCGAATTTATTAAAATGAAAAGGAAAAAGATGGTGTTGGCAATGTTTTGCTTTTTAGCAGCAGCCGTCAGTTTAATAGGTGTCTATTTCCACTTTGCTTCTGTCTCAGAGCCGTGGTTTCACAGCTTCGGCAAATTCACTGAGAGATGTATGTCTGTCATCAGTATGCTTCTTCCATTTTTAGCAGGTATGCTGCTAATCAGTCAAATAAGCTGTGAATATAGGTACCATACGATAAAAGAAATACTTCAGATACCCATTAGTATGAACCGGCTGCTGTTCGTTAAAGTAATGCTAAATATACTTGTCCTCTTCATAATATTAGTTCTATTGTACCAGTAATGTTGTTGTTTGCGATTGTGCTGAAGACAGGAATCAGTGTTGAAATATTGATGGGTATCCTGGTGAAGAGCGGTGCTTTAGCGGTACTAACGCCTATGTCATTGATGCCTATAATATTGATTACACAAATTACCAAGTCCAACGCAGTTTTAATAACAAGTTTAGAATTCATATATATAATCATAGGCTTGGCAGGAGGTGAAAAATTGGCGGGAGTGCATCCGGTATCAAGCATACTTACTAGTGTAGTCTCGGAAAGTCCATGAAGAAACAGAAAAGAATTATGTTATATGAATGGGAGTGACGGGGAGGAATAAAAAATGCTTATTTCTGAGTGG
>NZ_SRYA01000154.1 GCF_004793545.1 Petralouisia muris
AAAATCAAAGCTGCTTTTTCGTTTGCACCACCTTCGATTCTTTCCTTAACGATTTATCGGGATAGTGTATATAAAGAAAAATCGGAGGAAGTAGATAATATGCTGATAGTAGAATTAGTCATTTTGTGTATCCTGTTTTGGGGAATATGCTACTTAAACACAGGGAGCGATGATAAAAATATCAAAAGCTATGCTTCTTATCCCGATGAAGTGCAGGAAATGGTAAAGAAAAATCCTGCGCTACAATTCAAAATTAAGACAGTTTCGCCCTTTGTGTCGTTCATATCAAATATTGTTGTTTTTGGCACTGTCCTCTTTATCTTCGGTTTGTTTGTGAAAGAGAACGGATTTAAGGCTAATTTTATAAGTTTGCTAATTTTAGGGCAATGTCTTAACGCCTTTGATTTTCTTGTCATTGATATGCTGTGGTGGAGAAATTCTAAAAGGGTACGTTTTGCAGACACAAAAGACAGAAAGAAATTGTATTCCAACCCGAAGAAACACTTTGCGTCGTTTCTGAAAGGGATTGCCGCCTTTTTGATTATAGCAGTCATTGACGGAGCAATATTAACATTATTTTAACATCATCAAAGAGCCAGACGCACAGACGCAGAGCCGATAAATGAGTGAGCAATCACAGTTTGGCATACTGAAAAATCGGAATTGTGCGCCCAGACGAAGGGCGGGTAGTCTGGCAGGTGAGAAGCCTGTCTGCGAAGGTCTAACCAACCAGCAGTAGCGAGTCTTGGGTGGGCTGCAGTAATGTTGCCTGCTAAGCGTAGACAGCGAGAAAATAGGGAAAGTGATTGAGCCCCGAAATTTTGACATTCGGAGGGCTGACGCTCTAATTTCGGCGGAAAGCAACACAGGCGGCATTGCTATGGTGAGATGCAGCCTGCTTCTGCGGGGTCAAAGAGCTTTTCATGTTTTACATTGCGACTGTCCAGTCAACTGGGGAGAGCCTGATGTCCCTTGTTTTTCAAGTATGGCGGACAACGCTGAAACGGAGGATGCCAAACGGATGTCAGGCAGTCGGATAGCTTCATAGTACCGAAGAAGCCGGGTAATTCCGGTGGAGGGAAGGGGGCTGCATAATAACGGTCTCTCTGAGGGCGCATCAGCCGTACTCAGGGGCGGAGGTGCTGATGGAAACGAAATTGGAGAGAATAGCAGACAAATCGGCTCATGAGCCGAAACCGGAATTCACATCTTTGCACCATCTGATAAATAAAGAACTGCTAATGCAATGCCACAGGGAACTGGATGGCAGCAAGGCAGTGGGGATTGATGAAGTGACGAAGAAAGAATACGGGGAGAACCTGGGACAGAACATCGAGGGGCTTGTAGAAAGGCTGAAAAGGAAGTCATATAAGCCACAGCCATCGCTCCGGGTATACATTCCGAAAAGCAATGGGAAACTGCGTCCGCTGGGGATTGCAAGTTACGAGGACAAAATAGTCCAGCTGGCTTTGAAGAAGGTGCTTGAAGCAATTTATGAGCCGAGATTTCTAAACTGTATGTACGGATTCAGACCAAACAGGGGATGCCATGGGGCAGTGAAGGAACTGTATAAGAGGCTGAATTTCACGAAGATATGCTATGTCGTGGATGCAGACATTAAAGGTTTCTTTGACCATATGAAGCACGACTGGATAATGAAATTCCTGAATCTATACATCAAAGACCCGAATATCCTCTGGCTGGTGAACAAATACCTGAAAGCCGGGGTGATGGATGAGGGAAAGCTGGTAGAAAACGAGGAAGGTTCAGCACAGGGAAACATCATCAGTCCAATCCTTGCGAACATCTATATGCACAATGTCCTTACACTATGGTACAAGTTTATCATAGCCAAAGAGAGCAGGGGCGAGAACTTCCTGATTGTCTATGCAGATGATTTCATTGCGGGATTCCAGTGCAAATGGGAAGCGGAGAAATAATATAAGCTTCTTAAGGAACGAATGGAAAAGTTCGGACTGGAACTGGAGGAAAGCAAGAGCAGGATGCTGGAAAGCGGAGGATATCTGGCAAAATCGAAGCAGAAACGCGGAGAATCAACAAGGCTGGAAACCTTCGACTTTCTGGGATTTACATTTTACTGTGGACAGACAAGGAAAGGAACCGCATGGATGATGCCGAAAACGAGCAGTAAGAAATTCCGGCAGAAACTGAAGGACATAAAAGTCTGGCTGTACGCTAATCGAGACCAGAAACTAAAGAAACTGATGGGAATGCTCAATCTGAAACTGACAGGGCACTACAGGTATTATGGCATCAGCTTCAACGGAAGGATGATAAGCAACTTCAAACAGCAGGTAAGAGAAATGCTGTTCAAGGTTCTGAACCGAAGGAGCAACAGGAAGAGCTATACACGGGAAGGGTTCATAGAAATGCTGAAATATTATCCACTGGTAATGCCGAAGATATATGTCAGCTTATTCTGAAACTGTAAATGTTATTATGAAGAGCCGTGTGCGGGAAAGCCGCACGCACGGATCTGTGAGGGGCTGGCATCGTGAGGTGCCTGTCTACTCGACTATAGGGAGTGATTGAGGATGACAAGAGGACTGTTTTATCAAGCGATATTATAACTATGGAATAACAACTATGAAAATGGGCGGTAACTACACAGATTATAACCTGAATCCGTGAGCCTTGCCACAAATTATTTTCTGTAATCCCATATAATGATTAGGGTGTCAAAAGCCCCCTTTGCTCTGTCAATACGAAATGAACCTTGAAAATTGAATATATTGTTGTAAAACCCAAGACATATTCCCATTTTTTTGATACAATCGAAATGAAAATGTAAATGTCGGAGGGATTATTTATGTCATTCGTATTGAACCCAGTAAACGAACAGCAGCTTTCCTTATTTGATTCCTATGAAAATCTTACGGAAAGAGAAAAGAAATTCCTCAATAAATCCTGGGCAAAATATTTTGCAGAGTATATCTTCCCAAAGATTGATGAAATGCCTTATGCTGTCCTTTACAGTGGAAAAGATTCCCGGCCAAACACTCCGGTAAATATCCAGGTTGGGGCATTGATCTTAAAAGAATTCCTTAGCCTGTCAGATGAAGAACTTTTAACTGCCCTGATGTTTGATATCCGGTTCCAGTATGCCCTCCATACAACCTCTTATATAGAACAGCCGCTCAGTGACAGGACACTCAGCCGCTTCCGGGAACGGTGCAGTACTTATGAGGCAGAATCTGGGATTGATCTGCTCCATAAGACGGTGACTTCCCTTTCGAAAGAAATGGCCGAACTGATGGAGGTTGATGTTTCCCTGAGACGTATGGACAGCCTGATGGTTTCTTCCAACATCCGAAAAATGAGCCGTCTGGAGCTTCTCTATACCTGCGTGGCGAATCTGGCAAAAGAATATTCGAAGACAGGAACGGAGCTTCCGGAATCCATGCATCATTATATAGAAGCAGACGATAGGAACCGGGTGATCTGCCATAACCACAGTGACGAGACCTCGGAAAAGATTGCAGACATTCTGAAAGATGCCGCAGCCTTAAAAGAGCTTTGCGGGGAAGCTTATGGCGAATCCAGCAATTACCAGCTCCTTTTACGCGTGCTGCGGGAACAGGCTGTCCAGGAAGAGGATGGAAGCTATCGCCTGCGTACAAAAGAAGACGGCGGTATGAATGCGTCGATGCTGCAGAATCCGGCAGACCCAGATGCAACATACCGTGAAAAAGCAGGGAAACAAAACCGTGGTTACGTGGCAAATGTGACAGAAGCTGCAGGTGAAAAGGGAAGCATTGTGATTGACTATCAATATGAACAAAATACGCACAGTGACAGTCAGTTTCTGAAAGAAGCACTGGAAGCGGAACCAGTACATGAAGAACCAGTAACCATAGTTACAGACGGGGCATATGCAGGAAGCCAGAACCAGGAACGTGCAAAAGAAAAAAATATCGAGCTGGTTACGACAAACCTTACCGGGCGGGAAACCGAAGACATTATGGGTGATTTTGAATACAGCGGGGACGGCAGGAAAGTGACAAAATGTCCTGGAGGCCAGGAGCCCAAAAGCTGCAGTTATAATCCATCGACCGGTCAGTGTACCGTGTCCTTCTACAAAAGCCAGTGTATCGTCTGCCCTCATTATAAGGACTGCCATCCAAAAACATTTAAGCGGGTATGCCGGAAAACAGTATCTGTAAATGCAAAGCAACGGGCAGAGCGGCAACGGATGCGAAAAACAGAGATTTTCCAGAAGCTGTCACGCTTTCGAAATGGAGTGGAAACGATTCCATCAATCCTGCGTCGTAAGTATAGGATTGACCGTATGCCAGTGCGCGGCTTAATCCGGAGTAAATTCGTTTTTGGAAACAAAATCGTTGCATTAAATTTCAAAAAGTTCTGCAGAGCAATGCAGGGCATGGGATTGTGTGTCCATTATGCAGCAAATACGTGAAGATAACAGAATCGAAACTCGGTAAAATCCAATCCAAAGTAGTGAAATGTTCCATAAGGAGCAGGAACTGATAAAAAGCTTCCATAATTACAGCAATATATTCAATTTTCAAGGTTCCTAATTTAAGAAGGGGCCTCTTATTTTACCCTTTTGACACCCCAATCATATAATTCCGGCACTTATACGTTATTTTACCGGATTGATTTTTTCACCCGCCAGGTGAAAAAATCAGAGCATTTTGTTTTGCTTATGGTATACTGAAATCAGAAAAAACACTTAGTTCCGGAGGTTGCCATGAGAAAAAATATTTCCGTTG
>NZ_SRYA01000155.1 GCF_004793545.1 Petralouisia muris
ATGGAACTATGTAATACGTGGGTTCAAATAGTACATTTTATTTTGCGACAGTTCCTTAATTCCACACTGGCCGGATACTGGTGAAGCAGGTTCGCAAGTGTATTCCCAGCCTCCTGATATACCGTAATCCTCTGTTTCAGCTTATTCAAGACAGGCTCATTATCGAAATCAATTTTCAATGCCCATTGAGTACAAAAATACTGTACTTGGCGGGCATTTCCCACGAAAGGAGCAGACTATGGCAATATCCGTACCAGTGCCGAAAGACCTGAGTGGAATCAAGACAAAAGTAGCGTTGAACCTCACCAAAAGGCAGATTATCTGCTTTTCGGGAGCCGCCCTTGTGGGAGTGCCTTTATATTTCCTTACCAAAGGGGTATTGGGGACACAGGGGGCGGCACTTATCATGGTGGGCGCAATGCTGCCATTCTTCTTTTTGGCAATGTATGAAAAAGACGGTTTCCCGGCAGAGAAGATTTTATACTTTATGCTCCGGCAGAAGGTACTCACGCCGGGAATCAGACCGTATAAATCGGAAAACCTCTACAAGCAGTTGGAGGAGAGGGAAAAAATCAGGAGGGAGGTATGTTTCCTTGAACAAAAAGCAAAAGGCGGGGGCGGCAAAGCCAAAACCGCAGGAAAATAAGCGGATGCCGGAAAAGGCGGGGCTGACCTTACCGGAAAAGAAACGCCTTGCGGAGCTGAAACGTGTGCTTGCCGGGAACAGCAAAGAGCAGGCGAAGCCGGATACCGCACAGAAAACCATTACATTCAAAAAAATGTACCGGGACGGCATCTGTCAGGTGGCGGACAGTTATTACACGAAAATGGTGGAGTTTTACGACATTAACTATGACCTGCTGGAAGTGGAGGATCAGGCGGATATTCTGGAGGAATATAGCAAGCTGATTAACTATTTCGATCCGTCCATAAAGTTCCAGTTGTTCTTATTTAACAGGCAGGTCAGCGAGCAGGCTCTTGCGGAGCAGTTCGACATTTCCTTACAGGGGGATGCGTTTGATGATATTCGTGATGAGTACACGCAGATGTTAAAGCACCAGTCGGCAAAGGGCAACAATGGCATCATCAAGTCAAAATATCTGATTTTCGGCATGGAAAGCGCCGGGTACAGGGAAGCAAAAAGTAAGTTAAGCAATATCGAGAAGGACGTGGTACACAATTTAAACAATATCGGCACAAATGCCAGAGGTCTTGACGGGAAGGAAAGGCTGCGTATCCTGCATGAGTATTTCAATCAGGGTACAATGGAGCCTTTCCGTTTTTCATTTAAGGAGCTGTCGGAATCCGGGAAGTCGGTTAAGGACTATATCGCCCCGCCGGGGTTTGACTTCCGCTATCCGAGCCGCTTTAAGTCCGGCAGCATTTACGGGAGCGTGTCTTACCTTGACATGATTGCGCCGAAGTTTACGGACGAGATGGTTAAGAAGCTGCTGGACATTGATGACAACCTCACCCTTACCATGCATGTGGAGACGTGCGTCCTTTTGGGTAGGAAATAGTAACACTGCTGAAACAGTCTATGCGTATGTGGATTATGAGCCAAAAGATAATGAATATCTGAAGGATGTCAAAGGTTGTGCAACCTATACGGAAATTAAAGAATGGATAATGTCAGAATATGGTTTGAAGGTATCGTCTTTGTATGTGGCGCAGATAAAAGATAAGTGTGGTTTTGATAAACGTCTGAATTATAATATGGGCGAAAATAAAAGCCATGTGCCTAAATGCCCGCAGGAGAAAGAAAAAGCGATTATGGCGGCGTTTAAGCATTTTAATATGATATGAGATAATCGTTGCAGTTCAGCTTTTCGGCTGGACTGTAGCCATACTATAAACCAGTAAGGAATCATCCTTGAATATAGGATGGTTTTTTTGTATAATGAAACCAAGATAACCCGATTGTTTCCCCGCTGTAAAAGCGGGGATGAAAGGAAGAAGGAATGGAAAAAACGGATATTGCGAAATATACTATTAAAGACAGTGTTTTTACGAATTTATTTCAGGATAAAAAATACCTGATACAGTTATATAGGGCGCTACACCCGGAAGATACGGAGACTACAGAGGATGAACTGAAGGACATTACGATTAAAAATATATTGGTGGATGCGTGCTATAATGATTTGGGCTTCACAGTCGGAGATAAAATCATGATTCTGACGGAAGCACAAACCACATGGACAATGAATATCATTATACGGGCATTGATGTATCTGGTGCAGTCCTATCATGAGTACTTTGAACGCAGGAATGATAACCTTTATGGCAGTAAAAAAGTAAAGGTGCCAAAGCCAGAATTATACGTGATATTCACTGGAAAAAGGGTAAACAAGCCGGAATATGTTTCTCTCTCAGAAGAATTTTTCAATGGGGAGGAATGTGCCATTGATGTAAAGGTAAAAATGATATACGACGGGAAAGACAATGATATTATCAGCCAGTATGTCGCCTTTACAAAGGTATATGACGAACAGATAAAATTATATGGACGAACCAGGGAAGCAGTTACCAATACAATCAATATCTGTAAAGACAGGGATGTTCTGAAAGAGTATTTATTGAGCAGAGAAAAGGAGGTTGTGGACATGATGATGACATTGTTTGATGAAGAGCAGGTAATGCGCGCTTATGTGGAAAGTGAGAAAAAGGAAGCGACAGTGATTTCAGCAATTGAGATATATCAGGAGATGGGACTGCCTATTTCAGAAACTATAAAGAAAGTAGCTGGAAAATATAAACTTGAAGAAAACGATGCGGAAGCATGGGTTCGGAAATATTGGAAAAGAGAAGGGGATAACCAATAGTTTCCATACCAAGAAGAAAAGAAAGAGGTTTTGCTACTGGCTTACTATTTTTCCTCTTAACAGACGGATTGTCCGGTTTTCAGTTACAAGGCGCTTCACAGCAGACTCATAAGAACCTTTCGGGACTGTGTTTGCCTGGCATCAGGCTGTAATCGTCATACCGCTTGTGCGGCAGCTGTTGATAAGCGCCAGCCAATTTTGGCTGGAGCGGCGGGGATGCTGCATCATATGTTACCTCCATCGTATTGTATTGGGAAGACAGTAAACGGCAGCACCGATGAAACGGAGCAGAAACCGTATGATAACAAGACTTGTCCTGCGAGAATCTTCCTGATAGATACAATTATCCTATGCCCGACGGAGGATTGCAATCCGGTCTGTTATTCGTTGCTTACGGAGGATTTTATGAATATGCATGATAAAATGGCAAAGGAATTATTTGACAATAAGTCTTTAAAAGCATTATCTTATCTAATTGAACATGGAAGAGAATTAGAACTTGAATATGACAAAAAAATATGTTTCCTTAGTAAAGATAATTCGAGCGGGTTTGTATCTATATGGGTTGAAAAGAAAGAACAGTATTTTGACAGCATGGAACAATTGATAGAAAAAGCTGAAATTAATGAGGTTTCCTTTGAAGAAATTTGGGAGGAAAGTGAGTTAAATATTCTCTATTAAAACATATATGAATCAAAAAATGGCTTACGGCATTTCATCGTAGGCTTTTTTGATTCATATATTATTTTTTATGGAATCATACTTACTCTCTCTCTCAATCCTACATTCCAAAATGAGAAAGTAATAGGTAGTAATTGTGTTGCATTTTACGGCACAAATGGGATATAATAAAGAAAAAAAGAAAGGCGGAGGAAACATGGCAACACGAAGTGCAAACGTAAATGTCAGAGTAGAACCTGATGTCAAGAAACAGGCGGAAGATATACTGGAAAAACTAGGTGTATCCGCATCGGCTTTTATTAATATGACCTACAGGCAGGTAATTATGAAAAGGGGGATTCCGTTTTCGGTTGAGTTGCCTTCAGAAATCAAAACCCTTGATACCATGACTGATGCAGAGTTTGATGAAATGATGCAGACCGGACTGAAGCAGGCAAAAAAGGGAGAATCAGTTCCTTATGAAGAAGCTTTTGACCAGCTTATGGAAGGGCTTTGATAATCATGGAAAAACAGTATAACGTAAAAATTACAAAATACGCCCTGTCGCAGATGAAGGAAATAAGGGACTATATTGCGGATGAACTTCTTGCTCCGCAGGCGGCATATGATTTGTTTTTAGAAATGAAAAAAACGGCTGCTTCATTAGAGAACATGCCAGAGCGTAATCCATTGGTTGATGCTGAAAAATGGAGAAAACAGGGAGTCAGGAAAATAATGGTAAAAAACTTTATCATGTATTACTGGGCAGATGACGGACACATGACAGTCCATATAACAGCAGTTGCATATAGAAAACGAAACCAGTTATCGGAGCTTGGAAAAATGGAACTGGAATAGCGCGATATTTTTGAACTAAAAGAAGAAAAAGGTATCATGGCGGCGTTTAAGCATTTTAGTATGATATGAGGTATTCTGCCGAGCTTCAAAAAGAATGTTGATTTTCAGGTTTAGAAATGTTATATTATAGAAAAGGAGCAGCCGCCCACAAAGTGGTTAGCCTCCGCAAATAGCTATATAAGCCTACCTGCATCCGGCAAGATTACAAGGTAGGCTTTTTATTCTAAATCTCAAATAAAATGCCTTATTCTAACAGAAATATTATTCTACAACAATCCCACAAAGCCTGTAACTTTGTGGGATT
>NZ_SRYA01000156.1 GCF_004793545.1 Petralouisia muris
AAAAAGGAACCTTTTACAATTCAAATGTAAAAGATTCCTTAAGTTAATGACATTGAGTATTTTCAAGGGTTTTCTTTAATCTAAAGTTTTCTAAAATTGTGGTAAAAAGTGCTGAATTTTGAAGCGTAGCACACACATAGCACACAAGTAGCACACAAACGAGAGCATAAAAACCTTGTGTCTTGCGTAAGACTTTTGTATAATGCGGTTATTAAGAAAAGGGCGGTGTTTTCATGGATAGAACAGCGTATAAGAACCGGCATATCAAAGAGCATTACGACAGGATAAACCTTGTGATTCCCAAAGGCGAAAAGGACAGGATAAAGAAAATATGTTCTGAAATAGGGGCAAGCGTCAATGAATATCTTTATATGCTTGTGTGTAATGACCTTGCGGACGGTACAAGCAGAATGGCAGAGAAAAAGCAGGGCTTTAGTGCGGAACAGGAGCGGATGCTTGAAAAGTGGCAAGTGCCAAGAAAATATTATGAAATGATAGAAGATTTATCCTATACCAAAGACGAGGGATATTTTATTTATCTGAAAAAGGGTTATGTAAATGACGTGACAGGCAGCAGGAATATACATTGTATGAAAACATCAGAAGTACGGCGGATTATAGGGAAAACGCATAAGCGGTGATTTCCTAGATGATTAAGAAATAACATAAAGTGTCCTTTATGTACCCATTATGCGTCCATTATTGAGCCAATAACGGACTTTTATAAATTTTTTTTTATGAGATAATTTCAATATCAATAAGGAAAGGTGGTGAAAGATGATGAAAAAGCAAGAAAATTTAGCGACTGAAATTCTTCACACAGTTTTGAAAAAGCAAAGATTTTTATCTATGGCGTTTTTAGTATCCCTGATAGTAAATGTTTTGTTAAGTGTAAAAATTTTAGTTAAAAAGTGATGTGAAAGCCGTTAGCTAAGAGAAACCGTTATCCAAAATGAGGTAGCGGTTTCTTTTTGGAATGAATAAAGGGCATCTGCATTTTACAGACACCCTCTAATACGGTTTTATGTAACGGTTATTCCTTATATTTAGAAAATTGTGCCAGACAGCAAGGAATAATCCTTTAAATGCTCTAAAATGATATTCTGGACATATTCAAGAATGGCAGCAGTATCATAAGAGAAATTATGTTCGTCCAGTGCATCATTATTTAGTAAATCTTCGGCTATTGCCTTTGCTATGTCGGTTCTATTCATCAGCAACACTGCCTTTCTGTAAGTTGTCCAATGTTTGGATGGCAAAATGTACACCGTCATGCGTGATATGGAGAAAATCATCAATAGTGCCTTGAATGTATGCAAAATTCATAGCCTGTTCTGGTGTCTTAATATTTCCGTTATTCTTTACCATGTTGATAAGCGTTTCTATAACTGTTCGTATCAGTTCCAATTTGCACTGTGCCGTAAAAGCGATATCAATTATTTCGTTCTTACTCATTGTAAAATCTTCCTTTCTTTTGGTAGGGAAGTATGCTACAATGAACATACTCCCTTTAATTGTTTTGATAGGCGGTTACTGGGTAGCGGCTCTATGGTATTTGCGGTACTGTAGAGCCTTTTTATTTGCTACAATCAATCTGCATCAACTCCTTTCCTCAAATTTTGTTTATGGCATCTAAAAGGGCTTGTATCTCAAAATGGGTATATACCTGTTGCGTTACCCCCTGCCCTTTGTGACCTACAATTTTTTTAACCATTCTATCATCAACTCCGGCTTCAGCAAGTAATGAAATGCAAGTGTGCCTTGTATCGTGTGGACGGTGGCTCATTCCTAACTGTTCTATTAACGGTTTCCAGTAGCTGTCATAATAATTTCTGTATTCAAAATGCTTGCCCTCTGGTGTATTTAAAAGATATTCGCAATCATTCAGATTGTACCAGTATTCAAAGAAAGGTAGCACTTTATCCGAAATTGGCACTTTCCTTATTCCGGCTTCTGTTTTGGATGCAGTCACATCAAACCAACGCTCTTTTATATTAACGTGTTCTTTCTTTAAATCCAGTAATTCAGATATTCTACAGCCGGAGTATATCAGCATTAAAATCACGTTAAAGTAACCGTTCGTATCTTTCCATTTCCAAACTTTTTCTATCTCTGCTTTACTGAATGGCTCTCTGTTGTATGCGTTGGGGTTTCCTGCTTTCTTTATATCTATATATTGTGTTTTGTTCATGTCGGGCGGTATTATGTCATGGATAACCGCATATTTGAACATCAAACCTACAAGAACCTTGTATTTGCGTAGGGTAGGCGTATTCTTGCCGGAGGTATCGGCAATATACTGTAAATCATCCAGTTTCACATCTACCATGCGTTTATTTGCGATAGGCTCACATAATAAATAAGCTGCCCGATAGCCTTTTGCATTGCTTTCTGATACGGTGGGAAAGTGTTCTTCACTTCAACGCTCAAAAACTTCTTGAAATGTAACCTTTGAAGAGTCTACATCATATGGAGATTTATTATAATCTGCCAGTGCTTGCAAGGCTTCTTTTTTATTCTCATAATAGCCTATGGTTTTGCGTTTCTGCTTCCATTTGCCTGTTTCTGTGTCTATCTGCCATTGTTTCGTTACAATCGCTCTATAAGGCTTTCTGCGGTTGCCAGATAGCTTATAGACAGAGCCAAAGCCATTAGGTAACTTCATCAATCGTCACTCCCTTGTATTCGTTTTTTTACTCTATCAACGATTTTAATAATGTTTTCTTTGCTATAAGCCTTAAGCATATCTTGAAAAGTAATGCTATAGATTTCTTCGCTGTCTTGCATATTGTAAATAGCCAATTTATCAGAATCTGCTTTAAGATTACATTTGTCATAAGCATGTAAACTCAAAATAGTGTGCTCATTACCATTGACCCTTACAACATCTCCAATATTCAAATCATCTAAAGAATTGCCTATTTCCGGGTTAGTGGATTTATGCTCATATTTAATGGTTTCAGTTGGGCATCTTTTAAAGTGTTCAGAAAAAATATAATTCCCGATATAGTGGAAAATTGAAAATCCTGCGTAAAGTCCTTTTTTATTGGCATTAGATTGTAAATAGTGGTAGTCTTCAAGTAATAGATTTAAGGTGTCAATATCTGTAGCACCATAAGCAACCGCAAACCGTTCAGGGTTTTCTTTTAATTTTCTCCAACTTTTTAATACTTCTATTGATTTTCCGCTTAATCCTAAATCATCACTAGTATTCATTTCTTTATTTTCGATAACGCTTGTATATCCTAGCAAATAATCGGTAGATATATTTAGTTTATACCTTTCAAGAAAATAGGCTTTATATGCTTGGATATTAAACAGAGATAAATCCCTATCGCCATTTTCCAAAGAAGATAAATTAGACTTTTGTATTCCTATTTGTTTACTAAATTCTGTTGGAGATAATTCGGCAATTTCTTTACGCAATCTCACAAGATTTATTTTGCGACGTTCTAAACATTCTTTTTGATACAGTTTTTTTAACGTGTCGGCATTATAACTCATATTCTGCACCTCTCAATTTTATTTGATAACAAAAATATAAAAGTTATCAAAATTAAAATTATACGATAAAACACTTGTTCTGATTAAAATAGCGTGATATGATTTAATCAGATAACAAAAACAATATTGTTATCAATTAGAATATACATTATCTTGCAAGGAATGTCAATCACAATCTAAGAAAGAGAGGTAACTTTTATTGAAAAATAAAGATATTAGAGATTATGCCCGGATTAAAGATGTGCGTTTATGGCAAATTGCAGAATGACCGTTTTACATATGGTTCGGGGCATGATGTAGGCAGAAAGAGTTATAAAGCCATTTATGGAAGCCTACAAGCCATAAATAAGGCGATTGCAGAGGATAAACCCATATTCATACCAGAGGGCGAAAAAGACGCCGATACGCTCATAAAGCAAGGCTGCACAGCTTTTACTTATGGCGGTGTGAATGATTGGCAATCGGATTTTGCTACATTGGTGCAGGGGGCAGATGTTTATATTCTTGCAGACAATGACGAAGCCGGAAAGCGTGTTGCTGAAACTATTCAGAACGACATTAAAACGGCTGCAAAGAGCAGTAAAATCATTGTACCTATGCCAGACACGCCTAAAGCGGATATAACGGATTATTTCAGCGCAGGACACAGCAAACAGGAGTTTGAGAAGATGCTACAGCAAGAACAGAGTACCGTTAAAAAAACCGTAAGGGAGTGTACGGCGGTTCACAGTACCGCTATAGAGCCGCAGAAACGGCAAGAAAGCCGCTAGAACAGGTGTTAAAGGATTTACACGCTGAACGGTATGAAACATCAGATAAAGGCTTCGGGCGGCTATTTGCAGATGTTTTTAAGGACAGGCACAGATATAACCCGTCACGAAAAGATTTTATGAGGTATGACGGCAAACGGTGGATTGATGATATTGAGGGTTTGAGTGCGAGAGCGTCAGCAAAGGTTTTATCAGATGCACTTGTCCGATATGCGGTAAATGTTGATACAGAGGGCAAGTATCTCAAAGCAGTAGCGACACTGTGCAATATTAGAAATCGAAATAATATGCTACAGGCCAGCAAAGATGTGTATTTCTTCAGCAATGAGCAGTTAGATGTGAATGATTATCTT
>NZ_SRYA01000157.1 GCF_004793545.1 Petralouisia muris
ATGGAACTATGTAATACGTGGGTTCAAATAGTACATTTTATTTTGCGACAGTTCCTAAGCTGGATATGGAGCGCATGGAGAGCCTTGCGCAGCCAGATAACTGCACAGTCATCCAGTTTCATATGGATAAGGAGTTTGAGCCGGAACGGAGAAAGGGGACTTGAAATTATGGAAAAAAGGCTTGATTACAAGGGAAGATGGAGGAATAAAACAGTGGCATTCCATGGCTCTGAGGAAGAAGGAAAACTGATTGACCGCTGTGTGAGCCTGTCGGGACTTACCAAGCAGGACTATATTATCCGGCGTTTACAGTGCCGGGACGTGGTGGTTCAGGGCAGTCCGAGGGTATATAAGGCACTGCGCAACCAGATGGCAGAAATCTATGGGGAACTGAAACGTCTGGAAAAGTGCAGTGGTGAAAATGATGAACTGCTTTATGCCATCCAGTTAATTGCACAAACCATGAATGGGCTGAAAGGGGAAAACTGATTGCAGTTAACCCTATATTTACCAGCCGAAAAAGAAAAAATCATAGAAAATATTTGCTTAAACAATACGCGTTTTTTGTTATCAAAATCATTCAGTTAGACAGATGGGAAAGAAAAAAATTTGATTGTAATGGGAAAATTTGCAGGCAAGGCGACAAATAGCGGGATAATATCAGGTCGCCGGATGGGAGGAAATCATGGGAAAACACATCATTGGTGAAAATGGAATCAGCTATACGAAGGGAACGGATGGGATTTATTACCCGGATTTGAAGTTACCGGAGGGGGAAGATTATAAGATTGGCAGATATGGGAACATGAGGCTGGAATACCTTAAAAACCACCGCAAAGGGATGTATCTGCATTTGCTGACAAGCGGAAATCTTAACAGGCATCTGCACGAATGCGACGAGGAATGCAGGGAGAGGATGGAATTTCTCACGGAACAGATGAAAGCCGGGGCAGGGATTACGGAGGAATTAAAGGCAAAGGAACAGATGAAATGGATTGGATTAATGAATAATGTCCGTTCTGCTGCGGAGGAGATTGTGCTGAAAGAGTTAGTATATTGTTAGTGAATCCGTGTCGGATAAGCTGGTATATTTGTGATAAAAGTCGTGCCGGAAAGGGGTATACTGCTGAAGGAGTAGGTAGATTGCCCGAAAAATTATGCTGATAAAAGGAAGATGGTGCTGGAAGAATTGGCAGACTGACGGGGAAAATCATACTGGAGAAAAGGATATATTGATAAGGAAGTAGGGCGGGAAACCGCTCTATTTTCTTTGGGGAGAATCCGTATATAGATTTAAAATAGGGGTATTTCTGGTGGAATAAGTTGGTGGGAAAGCATGTGAAAGATTTCTTTTTCGGCTGGTAAAATAGTTTATATTGGGAACAGAAAGCGACTGGAAAATCAATACACAATACCAGCAAGCAACGCTTTTGGATTGCCACGCCCCTATGGGCAGCGGCAACCTTCGGCACTTGTCAGGGGAAATCCCCTAACCCCTTTTTGACAATCATGCTTTTAAAATGTTCCAGCCTAATGTATGGAAAAATTCAGGTTATTTTTTTGCAGAATCAGTGTTGGAATTCAACTTTGCAGAATTTGCACTTTCGTTACTTTTGGCACATTCCATAAATAAAGACCAGGCATATTTGAATCTCAAAGTAAACAACAGTTCGTCATTCCTTGAGCTATACTGTAAGATAATATTTTCCAGCCTGCGGTAATCCTTCATGTCCAAAATATCTTCCAGCCAGTCAATGTCGAAATCGTTGTTCATAAGAATCTCGTCATATTCCCAACTGCTGACGTACTTTTCGTAAATCTCATGGATTCTACGTTCTGTTTCGTCTATCTCCAGAAAAAATGTTTCGCGCTTGGCATCCCTGTTTGCAATTTTAATCAGGAACTCGCTATTATCAGAAGTTTCTATTGCAAATAAACCTTTGTCCGATTGTATGCGTTTTATTTCTGCAATAGGAAGTCCAGATTTTTTAATGACTTTTAAAAGCATGGCTGCAAAATTTTTCATATCCATAACATCACCTGTTCCCCTTTAAATTAGTATATTTGGCGGCATTCTAATTCAAAATGACTTCCACCCATCAGCAGTACCGTAAAAATATTTTCTTTGTCTTTCGTTTGAATGTCTTTGACTGCCATATCATCAGAATCGTTAAGCAGTTCAAAGACAGTGTCTTTAAAGTAGTCTAATCCCATTCCTTTCCTCCTGTCAAAACATTTGTTTATGTTAGAAGTGTTATAATACTTCTTTGAGATTACAAAAATACTATAACAAGTATAGAATGAAAATGCAAGGAAAACAGGGTATCATTTTTCGA
Source organism: Petralouisia muris (assembly GCF_004793545.1). GTDB lineage: Bacteria > Bacillota > Clostridia > Lachnospirales > Lachnospiraceae > Petralouisia > Petralouisia muris. Next base: position 2,337 of record NZ_SRYA01000157.1, read on the forward strand.
CAGGAGGCGACAAGGTGGACGAAAATTACGGTCATCTGGAAATCCGGCTGGCAGAGCTTATAGAGAAAAAAGGACTGAACCGAAACAAAGTGTCACTGAAAGCGGCAATGAACTGGAGGCAGGTGGACAGGTATTGTGAGAATGATATTACCCGGCTGGACACCTTTGTATTGTGCAAGCTCTGTACCGCTTTGGAATGTGAAATTCAAGATTTGCTTGTCTTTGTCCCAGCAGAGAAAGAGCAATGAGAATAGATATAAATGCATAATCTGCATTTTAGAGAAAAGAACTAATGTTTCTGCATCTAGTATTCTGATATTTGTTTAGGGTTAGCGAGTTTCTACAATAAATATAGAATGAAACTGTGAGCATGAAACAAATATGAAAATGCAGAGGTGGGAACGTGGAGGAAGATTACGGATATTTGGAAATAAGGCTGAATGAACTGCTGAAGAAAAAAGGGCTGAGCAAAAACAAGCTGTCGCACAAGGCAGAAATGAACTGGAAACAGATAGATAATTACTGTACGAACAGCATTACCCGGTTGGACGTATATGTACTGTGTAAACTTTGTACGGTGTTAGGGTGTGAGATACAAGATTTGCTGGTATTCCATCCGCCGGGGGAAGAATAACCAGACCAGGTCGTTATTGAAAATATCAATTAGATAGTAGATTTATAAAACTCGCGCCAGTGGTGCGAGAATTGGAGAAAGAATGGGCGGAGTGGAAATTGCAGGCTATGAGCCTTTGGTAAATGACGTGAAGGAACTGATACATAAAAAGCAGTATCATGTCCTGAAAATAATGAATACGGAGACTATCAACCTTTATTGGGAGATTGGCGAGGAGATATACAGACAGCAGGAAATCAACGGATGGGGCAAATCCATTGTAAAAATTTTGTCAAAAGAGTTGCAGAAAGAGTTTCCGGGAGCAAAGGGATATTCTGCGGCAAACCTCTGGAGAATGCGGAACTTTTACCTGAGTTACCGCAATTCTGAAAAACTCGCACCACTGGTGCGAGAAATTAGCTGGAGCAATAATATCGTCATTATGGAGAAGTGTAAGGATGATTTGCAGAGAGAATTCTACATCCAGATGGCAAAGCGGTATGGGTGGACAAAACGTATTTTGGCAAATTTCATTGAGGCACAGACTTATGAGAAGTATCTATTAAATCAGACGAATTTTGATTTGACACTGCCGGAAGAACGCAGGGCACAGGCAAAGCTGGCAGTAAAAGATGAATATACTTTTGATTTTGCGGAACTGTCGCCGGAATATTCTGAGCATGAGTTGGAAATGCAGTTAGTAAACAATATCCGGGCATTCTTGATAGAGATGGGCGGGGACTTTACTTTTGTCGGCAATCAATACCACCTGACCGTTGGAAACCGGGATTTATATATTGATTTACTTCTCTTTCACAGAAGATTGAGGAGTTTGGTAGCAATCGAATTGAAAATAGGCGAGTTTGAGGCAGAGTATGCAGGGAAAATGCAACTGTACCTAACAGCACTGGATGAGCAGATAAAACTGCCGGAGGAAAATCCATCTATTGGCATTATCATCTGTAAGAGCAAAGACAAGACATATGTGGAATATGCGTTGAAACAGTCGAATGTGCCGATTGGGGTGGCGACTTATAAGCTGAGTGATTCTCTGCCGGAGGATATGAAGGAGTTGTTGCCAAAGCCGGAGGAGATTGTGGAGAGATTGAAGATATTTGAGGGGAGTAAAACAGATATATAAATTTTATCATTTTAAAATGTTTTATTTTACACGAACTTGATAAAAATTGGAGAAACAATAATGAAAATTTTATTAGTAGAGCCTAATTACAAGAATAAATACCCACCAATGGGATTGATGAAGATAAGTACATATCATAAAGAAAGAGGAGATGAAGTGACTTTTTTTAAGGGAGTTATGGATTCAAAGAGTTTTTTAGAAAACCAGTATGACAGAGTGTATATAACATCTTTGTTTACTTTTTATTATAGTCAGACAATTAAAACTATAAAAAGTTATGAAAAGCTTATTTCGCCAGAAAAAATATTTATTGGCGGGATTATGGTATCTCTTTTGATTGAAAAAATAAAAGGTGATATTGACGATAGAGTTACTATTCTTACAGGTTTATTATCAGACTCTTGTGTTTTAAAGCTAGTACATCGAATAATTAATAACTGGCCTAATTAGCATTTGATTTTATGGCAGCTTTAACGGCTTCATCCTGACTTATTTCATCCATTTTATAAGTCCAATGGTA
>NZ_SRYA01000158.1 GCF_004793545.1 Petralouisia muris
TTCGGAAATTTCTGAAGCCTTATAAAACAAGGGATTCGAGTTTCCGAGAGTACACAGATATAGAAGGAGGTATCAGGTATGAGTAAACTAATAGTGGTGGCATTGGAGGAATCAGAATCAAGTATTTTTGATAAAATTCTCGAAATTGTTAATCAAACAAAGAAATGTGAGGTTGAAACCATAGATGGGCAACAGCAAGTGATACAAATTGGCGATTTAGTTCTTTTGCCAGATCAGCATAAAGTTTTGAAAGAGAACCATGAAGTAAATCTTACCAATATCAAATTCCGTATTCTGTATGTTCTGGCACTTCATCAGGGGATGACGCTTTCCAAAGAAAAGATTTACAATTATGTTTGGGATGGGGAATATCTCCAGGATGACAGCAATATCACTTCCCATGTTCGCCGTCTCCGAAAGAAAATTGAAGACAATCCCAGCCAGCCAGAATATATTCAGACGGTACGTGGGGTTGGATATAAAATGAACCGGATAAAAAAGAAATAGGCAGTGTTCTAAGCAAAAGGCTTGGAACACTGCCTGTTTTCTTTTTAAGAAACGGTTTAATTTGGGATGGAGTAATATCTGCGGATATGTTAATAATTATAATGAGATTTGAAGGAGGGCATGGATATGCAGAATAAAATATGGGAACAGGTTGGGCAGTTTTTAAACCGGCTGCGCTGTGAGAATGTGGCAAGGAATACTGTAGTAGATGTGCCGGGATATAAGGAAACCCAGGAGGAAATGGAAAGGCTTCGTGAAAAATGCGAAACAGCGGTGCAGCAGCTCCCACAGGAACAGCGGCAGTTGCTCTTGGAGTGGATGGCAAAGCTGGAAGATATGAATTCGCTGGAAGGACAGAAAGCATACTGCCAGGGATATGTGGACTGCATCCTCCTGTTAAGCGGTATGGGGCTTTTGCGGCAGGATTTGTCCACAGAAGAATTGAGGAAATGGATCAGACAGTAAAAGAGGCTCATTTTTGCACGGGGATCCCGCTGCAGGAATGAGCCTTTAAAATGTAGGGAAAAAGTGACGAAAACACCGCCTGAATACCGCCTTCATCTGTTACTCTGATTCTGAGGGCTTTTCACTTACGGACAGCAGTGCCTCTGTTGTGGCGAGGATGACCTTGAGCTGTCCTTCGTCACAGCGGGTTAGCAGACGGTCTATTTTCTGGTATGTATCATCAGCCTGGTTCTGGTTGGGATAGATCACAGTGTCTGCTGACAGGTTGAAGTAACGGATGACCTTTTCAAAGACCTCGTAGCTTGGGCTGTTGCGGAAACGTTCAAGGTCTTTCAGGTACGAAAGGGAAATATCCAGTTTTTCAGCTAATTCAGCCTGGGTAAGCTTTTTGTCCATGCGTGCATTTTTCAGCACCATGCCGAACTGTTTTGGATGAAGAGCCATAGTTTCACCTCCTAAAAGTATGATAGTGCCACACCCTGCAAATGTAAAAATGGCGTGGCAATACTATTTTAGGACGGTGTAGCCATACTTGTTAAAGAGAAGGAGTGTTTTATGATGGACAGGGAAGAAGTGATGCGGTCAAAAAAATCCAGGTGACATCCGCAGGTATCTGCACCATCAAGGGTATGGCTGTACCATACTCTCATAGAGGAAATCCGTATATAGGGAAAAGACACAGAAGCAGTTCCATCTGCCGGAGTGTCTTTTCCCTGTTTTTTGTTATGGATAAAAGAGCCAGGTGCCGTTCGCCTACTGCATGGCGGGCATTCGGATGGATGAAACAGCATTGTGGGATACACAGTCAGAGATTTTGTGAAAGGAACAAAGCTATGGAAACAGATTTATTTGAGTTTGCATATGTGCCGGACTGGTACGGGCAGCTTGAGGAACTGGAAGGGCTGGTGCTGCCAGAGCCATGGAAATTTAAGCGGCCGTCTGTTGAAACGAAGAATCAGGATACACCTATTTTAGAGAGGTACATACATACCATTTTCAGGAAACAGAGCATTGATTTTAACTCAGCCAAAGATGAGGCGGAGGCAGCACGGTATTTTCATGTGGAAAATGAATGTGCGTGCTTCCATACAGGGCTTTATACGGGACGGTATAAGGCAGTCTATGGATTTTTTGACCGGAATAAGAGGCGTGCTTCCATGCTGGACTGGTATTTCAGGGGGTTCTGCGATGAGATTTCACCGAGGCTCAAATATATAGAGCCCCTGCCAGAGCGGCCTCATTACCATGCTGCCCAGGATGGCACAGGATTTAATCCGGACTGGCTTGTCAGGGTTAAAGTGGAACATATTTTAGGGGATGAAGAAAATATGGAGCAGATTCCATATAAGGTCCGCAGGGCAAAGAACCTGCCGCTTTTGTTGGAAACAGCGGTAGAGCTTGCAAGGAGGAAATCAGTCATTGAACCGGGGATTGTCGTGCCGCAGGGATACCAAGGAAAGGTGCAGTACCTTCTGCCCGTTTATCTGACAAATATGAAAAAGCCAGACCTTGCCATGACCCTGTCGGTTATGGATGGGTATTATCTGGGGCATACGTGCCTGACCCTGGAAATGGCGTACCTGAATGCCAGGGTGGTTTCGAGGCCGCTTGCCCCGTGGCTTACAGAGCTTGTGAAGTAAAAAATGGTTATACACCTCTGCCACCAGAGGGAAGCAGGCAGGAAAGAGATGTATAGGGAATGTGAAATAACTTCTCGGAATCTCAATGAATGAGATTCTAACCAAAGATTGACAACTGAATATCGTGCAGGAAAAGAAATTAGAGAAAAATGGACATAAACTTTGGACATAGCGGGTACTATGCCTTGAAAAATCTTATGGAATCGCTTAATATATCATTATTAGGCGGCTAAACCTAAGAATGATTTTTGAAATGCCTCGACAGAGGGCATTTCCCAGGCGTCAAGGTGTTGGAGCATCATGATGCCGTAGAGGCGGCAGTGCCACATCTTCGTAGAGCGGTGCCTGCCGTCTTCTAATTTATAGTCCTCTTTCTCGCGCTTGTTGGAGCGTTCCACGGAAGTTCTTCTATCATATTCCGTTTCCCATGCTTTAGAGTCCCTTGGCGGTATGTTAAATAACCTTGGATTGTCATCGGTAAAGATGTGTACGGTTCTTCCATATTTCGCCGGTGAACAAGGGTGTTCACAGAAGCAGCCACGTTTCCGGTTTGACTTCGGGCACCGGTATTTTGCCCGGTGTTTGGCAGCTTCATATCCATCTTTATACATACGTAAGCCCAACTTACAGACAGGGACACCATCATCATCAATTGTAAAATCGTCCTTATAGGTAAAATGCCCGGTATGACCGGGATTGAGGTCGATAAACGGTGTGATATCTTCCCGTCTGCAGTATTCATAAACAGAGTAAGCGTCGTGCGCGGAATCCAGAAGGAGCTTTTCAATCTGGAATTCCGGAAGATACGCTTTCATGGTGAAAAAGGAATGCAGGAAGGAAAGCATGTCATGCCGGGGGGCCCGCTCTAAAAGCGGAAACACAGGGAGGTCGCTGAAGGAATCGGAAGCCACATACATGTAGAGGTGGTAGCCGAAGAAATAACATTCCCGGTGGGAGTCCCATCCCCAGTTACAGTCGGGTTGGAAATAATGGCGTTTGCAGTTACAAGAAGAACAGCCTTTCTCCTTACAATGACAAATGCGCTTTTTCCGCTGCTGTGCGGCAGTACGGACAGGGGTGCCGTCACCGGCAAGAGCCAAGTGCCGGGGATCGATCAACCCCCTGTGGATGGATTGGTCCAGAAACTGCTGCTGATAAAGCCGGAAAATTAGGAAAAAGGGATTCTCAGGCTTTAAATGCCAGCGTTCCAGCAAGGGAAGAAGTTTTGAAGCAGCGCTGGAAGAATCGCAGGGAGTCTTATCACCTTTCTTCTTCCCCTTGGGAGTTTTCTTCATTTTAGGGAACCGGTCTTTCGGGGAAAGGTTGTTGGAGTCATCCTGCCAGATGCGGGAAAAGAAATTATAAAAAGTACCGACGCCAGGGGTATCACCGAAAGAGAAACCGCTGAGGATAGCATAAAGGGGAGTTTCCTTGAGCATGCGGCACCAGACAGTGATAGAAGACACTTTTAGTTTCAAAGCAAGCAGATAGGAACGCAGCATGCAGGAAGGGAGCCTTGGTTCCGGGCCAAAAACAGAGTAACATTCCCGCATGATAGAATCCGTCTGGGAAAGATCGAGATACCAGAACTGCACGATATAATCCCAGGTGCTTTTTGGAAGCGCAAAGGGATCAGGATAAAATTTAAGAAACTGGGATACGAAAGTATCCTGATAGGCGGCATGGCCGCCGGGATTTGTAGGTAACAAAGAAATCGCCTCCAGTCGATTGAAATAAAATATAATCAATCGGCTTCGCCGCAAATTTTGAGCGATTTGTCAAGTGTTTTTACAAAAAAGTGGGTGATGTTGTATCATAATACTTGACACTTCCACTTCACGGGTTTATAAAAAAAGAA
>NZ_SRYA01000159.1 GCF_004793545.1 Petralouisia muris
ATGAATGGGTGTAAAGACATCCGGTATTGTTCTTTTCCTTAAGTTAATGACATTGTGCTTTATCTACATCTTTTTCCCGTTTAGCAACCAGTATGCCGCCGCCCGAGGTCGTAATAATCTTGTTTCCATTAAAGGAATAAATTCCATAATTCCCGAACGTACCTGTCATTTTCCCTTTGTATGTCGTACCTAACGATTCAGCAGCATCTTCAATTAAGGGAACATCATGCGCCTTACAAAGGGCGCAAATTTCGTCCATATTCGCTGATGTGCCGTACAAATGCACAGCCATGACAGCCTTCGGGTGGGGATATTTTTCAAATGCTTTCCTTAATGCCGCTGCATCCATATTCCAAGTGTCACGTTCTGAATCAATAAAAACAGGGGTTGCATATTCGTATCTAATTGGATTAACGCTTGCTGCAAAGGTCAGGGAAGGAACGAATACAATATCATTCTCCTTTACCCCCGCTAAAATAACTGAAAGATGCAGCGCAGCAGTTCCAGACGATAGCGCAGCGCAAGAAGATGCTCCTGCATAAGCCGCCACTTTAGCCTCAAATTCATCTACATTCTGCCCCAAAGGTGAAATCCAGTTTGTTTCAAATGCTTTCTGAATATACTGCCGCTCCTCCGTATGCATGGTAGGAGTAGCTAAAGGAATTTTCTTCATCATTCTGTCTCCTCTACATAAAATATCTCTGCATTCATTGCACGGCTTTTCAAACTTAAACTCACAGTTTGGAAAATACCTGCTCCAAATCTGCAATAATATCTTCTACATTTTCCAAACCAACGGAAAGACGAACCAATCCCTGCTCAATCCCTGCAGCCACCAACTGTTCATCGGTCAACTGCTCTGACAGCCAATGTTTCCAGGCAAAGATTCAGTAAAAATGCGGAATGTGCGGCAGGATAAACGCCAAAATCACGCATGAGCTGCATCCTTGCCTTTACAATATATGCCTTCTTTCCGTATGTTTCTGTATAGGAAATGCCATGATAGGATTCATCCAGCTCTGCCAAATCCGGGAACCTGCCATTTGTCCAGTCAAAATTCTCACTGTCTACAATCGTTCCGCCTGCCTGTACTGCATGACCGTCCATATATTTTGATGTGGAGTGAACGATAATATCTGCCCCAATATGTAGTGCTTTGCACAATCGGCATAATTCTTGGTTCTGCATTTTTAGGCTGATAACCTGAATGTAAGCATTTCGTTTCGTCTTACATGTAAATTCCTCCTATCTCAGCATACTATAAACACACTCTAGTAAAGTGAATGCAAGAATCACGTTAATTGCCCTGTAATATTTTACATATGCTCTCTGTATCAGCACTCCCATTCCAACCCAGGTAAGGGTTGCGATGGTTCCAATCGTGGCAATCATAAGCTCAAATAAAAATAAAACCCCTAAAGAAGCGCTATAATCCGTAATATATCCTGTCAATGCAGTAATCCCAAATAAATAGATTTTCACGTTGACAAACTGCAGCAAAAATCCTTTCAGAAATGACGCTGATTTTTCTGTCTCATCTGCGGATGGTTTACTAATCGCAATATGAAACGCCAGCCATAAAATATAAGCGGCTCCTATGTATTTCATCATGCCAAGCATATTTGGCAAAAAGGCGCTTACCCCAAATACAAAAATTGCACATATGATCTGCACAACATAATATCCTGCAAAAATTCCCCAAAAAAGCGGCCGCCCTTTTTTATATCCATAGTTTGTTACTGTATTTAATGCTAAGATATTCCCTGGTCCCGGCGTAAACGCATTGATAGCAGAAAAAATAAAAAAATTACCTAATACATAACCTGGCATTTGTATGCCCCCTTTCCGTTTCTATATCTTAGCACGGAACGTCATGTAATAGGTAATATCTGTTTTTTATGCTATTGCATAGGTTGATCCTATGGTTCACTTATTATCTCTATACTGTTTTAACGCCTCCACATAAATCTTCCCCAGCTCTGACAGTTCTTTATCCTTGTTCAATATGTATCCAATGTGCATTACCTCATCTTCCTTAAGCGGAATGGAAACAATAGAATCACCTTGCAGATATTTTGGAAAAATACCGCTTGAAATCGTATATCCCTCCACTCCAATCATCAGATTCACAATAGCCGCACGGTCACTGACTTTGATACTCCTTTCCGCAGGCTCATTGCTGAAAAGCTCCTCAGAAAAATTGGAAGATTCGTAAGTCCCCTGCACAAAACTAAGCCGGGGATATGGCTTAAGGTCATCCAGCCTGACAGACGCGCATTTTGCCAAAGGGTGATTTTTGCTGATAAAGATATGGGGCGTTGCTGGAAACAATTCATAAAAATTCAGATTATATTCATCAAATAACTTTCTCAGCACATTTTCATTGCTGCCGCAAAGATAAAGAATTCCTAAATCACTGAACCTGTTCCTCACATCTTCTACAATCTGGTGCGTCTGCGTTTCATTCAGGATAAACTCAAACCTTTCCTGTCCAAAACGCTGTATCAGTTCCACAAACGCATTTGTTGTAAAGGTATAATGCTGTGTGGAAACACAAAACCTCTGTTTTGCTGGCTTTTTGTTCATATATTTTGATTCCAGCAGTTCCATCTGCTGCACAACCTGTCTTGCATAGCCTAAAAACTCCATGCCTTCTTTTGTCAATGCCACGCCTGCCCGGCAACGGCTGAAAATTGTGATTCCAGATTCCTTTTCCACTTCTTTGACAGCGCCGGAGAGACTCGGCTGAGAAATATACAGTTCTTTTGCAGCTTCTGTAATAGAGCCTCTTTCTGCCATGATTATCATATATTTTAATTGCTGTAATGTCATATACCCTCCAAATCCAAGCACTTCAAAATGCTTTTATAACCTGCTCTTCTTCAAATAATCAAAGACTGGTTTTCCTCAGACTATGTTACATTATAACACAAATCAGAAATTCAGATATTACTAATTTACTTGAATTCTAACAGCCACTGACATATGTCATCTTTTGAAGTTTCACCCTCAAACCGCTCCTTCCAGCCATTCCGTGGAATCAGGGAATAAAGAATGAAGTTTCCTTATCACCGTGTGTATTTTCATACATAGAGGGCAGCGCTATCTTTTTTATCATAAATCAGCGCCTCCTTTTAGGCATTTTAACAGATATGCCATATTCTGCCCTAAACGCCTCATCGTTCCCAGACCTTCTTCATACTTCCCCACATCTCCCGGCATCTGCTCATAGGCCATCGGCCAATAACAGGAACCAACCATGTACATCTCCTGCAGCATGAAAAAATGGTTCATCGCATCCAGTGTGTTCAATGCCCCTCTGCGCCGTGCGGCCGTGACAGCCGCTCCAACTTTATGCCGCAGGAGACTTTCATTCCGGTTCATATCCGTTACAACGGCCGCCTTCTCTAAAAAAGCCTGCATATTAGCAGAAATATTCGCCGTATAGACAGGGGAGCCTAACAATATGCCGTCAGCCTGCGTCATCCTTTCAAAAATCTCCTGAAACAGATCGTTTTTATGGACACAGTTCCTTTTCCCGCCACAAGCCCAGCAAGCCTTGCATGGCTCTATGATCTTGCCGGAAAGCTGTACCAGTTCCATATGGCTCATGCGCAGGCTATACACTGTTTCCATTCCTGTCGTTCAATGTATCTTCTGTATCAACTCGATCCCTTCCATTTTTCCAAGATTACGGCTGTATTTCTTGTCCATGGGATTATTCCAGTGTTCATGCGCACCCAGGATGCTGACTTTTTCCCGTTCCCGTTTTGATATACGGTTCTCCACGGCGAAATGCATAAGACCAGTGAATCGGCTTGGACTGATCAGCCGTGCGTTAATAACTTCATGAGCTGTCACAGATTCAGCTTCACCCGCCGTCACAGATTTACTCATTTTCCTGTCACGCTTCCAATTGCATATACAACTGTTCATTTCCATATTTATGGCAGCTCTCCAAACAGCGTTTCCCAGGCCGCTACCTGAAAGTGTCTGACAATTCCAGGCACCAAAGATTATATCCTTACATGAAATTGTGCTGGTAACATACACAATTCACGCAGGAAGGCCGCCCAGATCATTCCGGACGGCCTGTTTTTCCTGTTCCCTTATGAAAATTTTTCCGTTTCCCGCACACTTCGCCAAACTGACGTTTTGTGTATAGTTGGCCTGTAATATTTACAGCCAGTCCCTTCCTGTATACCCCGATAATGCACGCAGGGCATGCGCAACTGTTGCCGCATCCGTCCCATTCATATGCGCTGACAGCCTCTCCCTGTTCCAAAATATATCTGACAGCCTGCTCAAGGGGTATCCTGCGTCAATGTCTGGTATACATATATATTGACCACTCATATTACTTTGGCGGTTAAAAATCGACAATGCCTATGGTGTTCCGGATGAATATTTGGTATCATATAATTATGGAG
>NZ_SRYA01000015.1 GCF_004793545.1 Petralouisia muris
TGCACGCAAAAAATCCACCAGTTTTGAATGGACTGATGGATTTTTTGTGATTCAGATAAAGATTTCCTTTATTTCAAGAGATTTTATTCTCTTATTTTTCATTTATCAGGATAATGATCCGCTTTAGGTTTACTGCAAATATAGCCATCGCTCCCTGTATCTCCATGTTAATGAGGCCTGATGATGACGCCGTGTCATAACCATGCCTGTGCTTTAACTCGCTGTTCTTTGCCGCTATCTTATAACGCTCCTTCATTTTTTCTTTGAAGTGTTCTGTCTCCTGAAACTCTGCCTGTTTACTGTGGGCATCGCTTTTTAGGGTTTCACTGTATGTTTTCTTTTTCGCCCCTTCCTTATAACATCCGTCCCTGTATGGGCAGTATTTGCACTTTTCGATATCAAAAAAATAAATCATGCGCGGATTCTTATTCTTCTTTTCTTTTTCACGCCTGTCCAGATATTTACGGACTGCCAGATGCCCTGCCTTACACTGATACATTCCTGCGTCTTTATTAAATTCAAATTCATCCTCTTTTGTCCGCTTTCCCTGCGTAATTACGCTGTTTAATCTGGAAATCAGTTCATAGCCGCCATCTTGTGCCGCTTCGATATTTTGCTGCTCGGAATAGGCTTTATCTCCAATTACTGTTTTCACTTCCATTCCGGCTTCCCTGCTTTTTTGAATTAGTTTCGGCAGTTCTTTCCCATCTGTCTTTTCTCCGTTGGTAACTGTGGCTGCTGTAATGATGCGTTCCTCACTCATTGCCATATGTGTTTTGTATCCAAAGAAAGCGGTATCTGCCGTTTTATGCCCTGTCTTTGCTTCTGTGTTTTTAGCTGGAAACAGTTCTTTCATTGATTCATCTATTTCATAAACAGCGCGCCGCAGTTTCTTTGACTGCTCCAGAAGCGCCTGCCTTGGTGTTTTCTGGTTGTGCCTTGATTTTGTATGGGTTGCATCCACAATAATGGATTTTGATTTTATAATGCCTTTTTCTAATGCAATTTGAACTGTTTTTCCAATCAGCATATCTAACAGGTTCATATCTTTTAGGCGCAGCTTACGGAATTTTGTCAGAGAACTTGGATTAATTACTGCTTCTTCTGGTGCCATATCAAGAAAGTATTTGAAGGACATATCATATTTGGAGCGTTCTGCAACGTCAATGTCAGATAATTCATAAATGGATTTCAGAAGCAGATATTTGAACATCCTGACAGGCGAGATTGCATTGCGTCCATTATCAAGACAGTATTTATCAATAAGCTCTTCATAAATAAATCCAAAATCTACCAATTCTTTAATCTGCCGGAGCAGGTTGTCTTTGGGAATGACTAACTCGTATATTTCCATATAGGGACTTAATAATAACTTTTGCTGTTGTTCAATCATGATACCACCGCCTGTATTTGATAATTACATTATACCAAATATAAGCGGTGGTATCTACTTTTTCAGCGGCCTCCTTGAAGTGGGGGTGGTGATTAGGGGAATTAATCGGTTTTGCGGATTACAGCGTATTCTTACAGAAAAAGACAATAGATACAAGAAAATAGAGGGGATTGACGTATATTCTGAATGGTGCAGCTATACAAAAATTTTTTCGGAAGCTGCTTTGGAGGAAACGATCGAAGCATATAAAAATTCAAATGCCGGTCTTTTTTACCAGTCTCAGGGAATATTTGAAAAGGTTCTGGATTGGAGCCGTATGGTAAATAGGGAAATTGAAGGTTTGGAGGAAAAAGAAAAAACGGCATTCGATGGCGTAAAAGAAGCTCTTTCAGAAGCTTCTAAATTTGCCGATACCGCAGTGGTTTCCAGCGCAAATTCTAAAGCAGTTGAAGAAGAATGGCATAGATGCGGACTTATGGATTATGTAGATTATTTCATGACACAGGAAATGGGTTCAAAAGAGGAGTGTGTTTTTATTCAATTTTGGCAGGAAAAGAAATAGAAAGCTGGAAGGAGTTCAGAGATATTATACTAAATGCATTTCTAAATGAAGAATATCAAAAGACTTATAGTGAAAAAAAGATAAAGGAATTTGAAAAAAATCTTCAGTAAAATATAAGCCACTTTGACATGTTAATTAATGTCAAAGTGGCTCAAGCAGGTTTGGAGAATCGTTTTTAGATACAATATCGTTTTTTCTTTGTTTCTTCCAGCTTTTTCTTTTGCCCAATCAAGCAAGGTTCCTGCAAGCGCTTCTGTATAAAAATTTGCAAGGAAATTTTTAAACTCTGGATCGAGATGTTTTTCTCTGGTCTTGTCAGCTTCATTGATAATTGTAGATATAATGTCTATAAAATCTGAATAAAAGAAACGCTTCATTTCATCCCGTCCAATGGCATCATAGGCACAGTTGATAATATAATCGTTTTCGTCAATATAATTCATAATAAATCGGATTGCATCTTCATAATCCACTAATAAGTTGAATTGCCTTACAATATCAATGGCTTCTTCTGTTAACATCCACCGCAACAGGGTGTATATGTCATCAAAATGGTAATAGAAGGTATTGCGGTTTACGCCGCAATTTTGAATGATTTCTTTTACCGTGATTTTTGAAAAAGGTTTATGACGCATTAATTCTTTTAATGTATCAATTCCGGAAGTATTAGAAGAAGAAAAACGAATCAGCGCCGTATCCGATATAAGGGAAATCATAGGCGATGAAAATGCGATGTCTGGAAGCGCTGTTTCAACAGCTACAGCCACAACAAATACCGTTTCAGAAATCAGGAAAATTACAGTGATTGCAGTGTTGTTTGTGCTTATTGTACTAATACTGACTACTACCTCATGGGCAGAACCGCTGATTATTTTGATTGGTTTGGGGATTGCAATCTTAATCAATGGCGGAACAAATATGATGTTTGGCGAGATCTCTTTTGTGACAAATGCAGCAGGGAGTATTTTGCAGCTTGCGGTTTCACTGGACTATTCTGTATTTTTAATCCATCGTTTTGAGGAATGCCGGAAGGAGCAGCCAGACGAGCAGATAGCAATGGTGGATGCGCTGTGCAAGTCCACGACTTCTATTTTGTCCAGCGGCCTTACAACAGTGATCGGTTTTCTTGCGTTGGTATTGATGCAGTTTAAAATCGGGCCTGATTTGGGTCTGGCTTTGGCAAAAGGAATAGCAGTCAGTCTTATCACAGTTTTCATTTTTATGCCTTCCTTGATACTCATGGCTTTCAAGATTTTAGACAGGACAAAACACCAGATGTTTATGCCTGGATTCCAAAGATTTGGGAAAGCAGTAAACCGTATCGCAGTTCCTTTGGTCTGCGTATTTGCCATTATCATTGCGCCCGCTTATCTGGCTTCTAATGCAAACGAGTATTATTATGGCTCATCAAATATTTTTAATGAAGAAACACAGTTAGGCAAAGATATTGCTTCGATTGAAGAAGTGTTTGGACAGCGTGATACTTATGTATTGCTGGTTCCATGTGGAGATACAGCTACGGAAACAAAACTTTCAGACGAATTGCATGAGCTGCCTGAAATAACAAGTATTATATCTTATGTTGATATGGCAGGCGCAGAAATCCCCCTGGAATATCTGGATGAAGACACACTGGCAATGCTGATGAGTGATGACTACAGCCGTATGGTGCTTTCCGTAGACGCCCATTATGAAGGTGAGGAAACGTTTGAATTGGTTGAAACAATCAGGGAGATTGCTGAATCCTGTTATCCTGGGACGTGGTATCTTGCAGGAGAGGGCGTAAGCACTTATGACTTAATGGATACGGTAACGGTGGATATGGTGAAAGTAAATTTAGCCGCGATTGCTGCTGTTTTCATCGTGCTTCTTTTGACGATGAAATCGATCTCTTTGCCTGTTATTCTGGTATTGAGCATAGAAACGGCTATCTGGCTGAATCTTTCCTGCCCGTATTTTATGAATCAGACAATTTTCTATATTGCATATCTTATCATCAGCTCTATTCAATTAGGAGCCACGGTAGATTATGCAATTCTTATGACAGACAGGTATAAAGAAAACAGGCAGACGTTTCAAAAGAAAGAGGCTGTATGGCACACGATTTCAGATGTGACAGTTTCGATCCTGACATCTGGTATTGTGCTTACAGCAGTAGGGTTACTGTTGGGCTATATATCAACCAATCAATTATTGGCACAGCTTGGCATTTTTGTAGGACGTGGCGCGATTTTTTCGTTGATGATTGTGCTTCTGATTCTTCCGGGATTGTTATTTTTGTTTGATAAACTGATTACAAGAACACCGAAAAAAAGCAGGGAACATAAGCCGGCGGCTTTAAAGCGCAGACATAGACCGGCATTATTAAGGAGGTAATGTAAAATGAACTGTTCTAAATTAAAAAAAATTTTGGCAGCCTTACTGGCGGCAGCCATAGCTGCAACTGCTGTTTTGCCAGTTTTTGCGTCAGCTTCTGAAGCAAATTCACAGAAAGAAGAAGTAGTGTATGTAAATTTGGATAATGGCGGCTCTGCAAAGGAAATCAATGTGGTCAATATTTTCAATGTAGAAAGCGGAAAAGTTGTTGATTATGGAAAATATCAGAATATAAGAAATATGACTACCACGGATGAGGCGGATTATTCGGGTAATACAGTGACAATCCATACGTCTGCGGAGAAACTTTATTATGAGGGGAAACTTGACAGTGTAGTTATGCCCTGGGATATTAAGATTCAATATTATATGGATGGAAAACCTTATTCCGGAGAAGAAATTGCAGGCATGAGCGGTGCAATGAAAATGAAACTCCAGATTGAAAAAAATGAAAAATGCCGGGGGAACTTCTATGAAAGTTATGCATTGCAGGCGTCTTTATCGCTGGATACTGACAAGTGTAAAAATATTGTCGCAGGGGATGCTACTATTGCCAATGTAGGGAGCGATAAACAGCTCACTTATACGATTTTACCCGGCAAAGGGGCAGATATTGAAATTACGGCAGATGTGACAGATTTTGAGCTGGGTGGAATATCCATCAATGGAATCCCATTAAACCTTAATATAGAAGTGGATGATGATGAACTGATGGATCAGGTTACAGAACTGCTGGATGCAATCGGGAAATTAGATGATGGGGCAGGAGAATTGCAGGATGGCGTTTCCAAGCTGCAGGATGGAGCAGAGACTGAGTTAAAAGATGGGGTACATGACCTGACAGATGGAGCTTCCAAACTACAGGATGGGGCCTATGCGTTAAAAGACGGTGGGAACAGCCTGCAAAGCGGAGCCGCAGAACTGCAAAATGGAGTAAACGAGTTAGATGAAGGAATTCATTCTTTGAATAGCGGAATAGGGCAAATGCAGGAAGCGCTGAATGCTTTAAATGGACAGTCGCAAGAACTTGTAAATGGCTCTTCTTCTTTTCGAACAGCGCTTGGGAAACTGCAGGAAGCATTAAGCGGCATATCTGTAACAAGTGAAGATTTAACCGCATTGACAGACGCATCTTCTGCGATAAAGAGTGGAATTGATGATCTTGTTTCAGGAATCACTTCACTACAAGATAATATAAGTTTTAGCGCTTATAAAGCGGCCATGCTGCAGAATGGGTTAGATATTGATGGACTTCGCCAGAAAAACGAGTCAGCAATCGGAAATTTACAAGGACTGATCAGCAGTCTGTCCTCCCAGATTGAAACTTTGAAAAATGCAGGGATGGATACCGGAGACTTGGAAGCGCAGCTTGGGAGCCTGTCAGATATTATTGCATTGCTTGGCGCTAATAATGCAAGCATAGGAGGAACTGAAAGTTATCTATCAGCGCTCAATTCTAACTTGTCTGCATTACTGCAGGGCGCAACAGCTTTACAAGCGAATTACGGAGCCTTTGACAGCAAAATTGGAGAATTGGTAAATAAAATCGGAGGTCTGGCATACCAGATGTCGGAACTTTCCACAGTGGTAAATACATTGGTAACAGAGTATGAAAAGCTAGACAGAGGAATTAGAGGATATACAGATGCGGTTGCAAAAATTGTTGCAAGTTATTCGCAGATTACTGACGGAGCTTCCAAACTTGTTTCTGGGAGCGGCGCATTAAAAAACGGAAGTGATAGTTTATACAGCGGAACAGGAGAACTGCTTTCTGGTATTGTGGAAATATACAATGGAACAGGCACTTTAAAGGACGGAACAGGCACTTTAGATGAAGGGGTTGCAGAATTGATTTCCGGCATAGCGCAGCTTTATGACGGTGCAGGAAAGTTGAAAGACGGAACCTCCGAAATGCGGGAAGAAACTGATGGCATGGATTCAGAGATTACAGATAAAATTGACGAATTGCTGGAAACTGTTACCGGAGGTGATCTGGAAGTCGTATCTTTTGTGTCAGATAAAAATACAAATATAGATAAGGTGCAATTTGTGATTAAAACAGATGGAATTCATACAGAAGAGATAGAAGAAGACAATGCCGTGGAAGCAAAGACTTTGAATATGTGGCAGAAATTTTTGAATCTGTTTGGCCTGTATGATAAGGAGTGAGCGCTAAGAGAATAATTAATAACAAAATACTATATGGAGACTGTAGAATTTCGATGAGCTGAAATATAGGAGATAAGAAAGCCGGCAGACTTAATTCTATCTGCTGGCTTTCTTTCATGTGTGCCCGATGGGCACACGTTCTAACGGGTGAAAGTCCCCAATCCGCCCGGCAGTGGGAAGGATACAGCCGAAGCCAAGGGAGTCCACAGTGAGGTGGAATCTGAAGAAAGGATTAGGCAAAACTTTGGCTTACTGCATTCGAGGCTAAATGCAGGGATAAGATTGCATGACAAATCGAAGTCCAATAACTGCACGGGACTGTATTTAGTATTTATAGAGCGAGTATAAGAGAAAGAGGGCTGAACTTTAGGAGATGTGAGTAAATGAATGTAACCAAAGATGGGTTTAAGGACAGACAACTTCATATGGAAGACTATCTGCAAATGGAAACTGCGGAACAGGGAGAGTATGCAGAAGTGTCCGTCTACCAGCGGATTACTGAAAACAACGACATCATCATGGACTTGTGGACGGACAATCTACTGGAAGTGATTTTACGGAAAGACAACCTAAACAAGGTATATAAGAAGGTAAAATCAAACAAAGCCTAGGAACTGACGCCGCTGTTTGAACCACAGTTTTTGGAGAACAGCTATGGGTTCAGACCGGGGAGGAGCCAGCATGACGCACTAAAAGCCTGCAAGAGGAATGTAGACGAAGGGTACGTGTATGTGGTGAGCATGGATTTAGAGAAGTTCTTTGACAAGGTGAACCACAGCAAATTAATAGAGGTGCTGTCACGGACAATCAAGGACGGACGTGTAATATCGCTGATACACAAATACCTGAATGCAGGAGTATTGCAGAACGGATTCTTCGAGAAAACGGAAGAAGGAGTGCCGCAGAGAGGGCCAGTAAGTCCGGTATGCGGAAATGTGATGTTAAATGAACTGGACAAAGAACTGGAATGCCACCGGTTCGTGAGGTCGCAGACAACGCGCTGATATTCTGCAAGAGCAGAAAGAGTACGGGGAGGACGCTTGCGAACATCATTCTATTCATAGAGGGAGAATTATTCCTGAAAGTAAACCGAGCCAAGACAACAGTAACTCACGTCAGCAGGATAAAATATCTGGGGTATGCATTTTACAGGAGCAGAGGGAAGTGCAGATTCCGGGTACACCCCAAGAGTGCCAAAAAGATGAAAGGCAGGATAAGAGAGATAACTCAGAAAAACAAAGGGTGGAGTAATGACTACCGAAGACAGAAACTAGCGAAGTACGAGGTACCGAAACCTAAGAGTATTAAAGCTTGAAGAATGGCAGGTGCATCAGATAGCCAACAGCCGGAAGGGTTACTGGAGGACAGCGCAGATATTAAGCGTAGCCCTCACCAATAAAATAATAGCCAAGCGGGGCTATATCTCTATGCTTGACTATTATCTGAAAGTATCGTGAAAACTATTGAACCGCTGTATACCGAACGGTATGTACAGTGGTGTTATTCCGACTTTTTCATTATTCCGAAATATCCAGTCTAAAGTTACATTTATAAGGAATCTGTGTCAAAAAGTCGGGATAATTATTGTCTTACTTTAAGCAGTAGAGCCGCTTCAAAAGTTCTTCATCATCTTTCCAATTAATGTCGTATTCAGTTGAATATAACGGATTTATATCGGATGTTGCTTTGTCAATGGCTTCTTTTTTCATTGTTGTATCAGCATTGTTACTATTCACAGCCAATTTATTGGCATGTCAAAAAAAGCGGGTGGACAGTGATTGTTTGCCCGCTTTTTTGTCAGATTGATATTTTATGCTGATTTATGTATGAATATTTCCTCTACAGTATATGGAGTTCCTTCACAAAGACGCTGCAGCGCATGGATCTCATTTATGTTATTTCTGCGGCATGTTTCAATATAAGTCTTTATCCTGGCAAAGTTCTGTGCCGCTTTTTCTGATTCAAACTGTCCAGATATTTTCATATGGGATTTTATTCCACGCAGCCCCCTTTCTGAAAGATTATTGGTGGTCGGCAGGGTAAAGTATTCTACCCAAAGAAAATAATTTCTTCGGTATTCCTCTATCCGTTTCAAAAGGGTTTCCTCAAAACCCTTATGTGGGATGGGCGGTCTGGTAATGGAAATCCGCAGGTTGGTGCAAATTTGGATTTGAAGATATAGTGTGCCGTTTGCCCTTAAAGACGATGCCCCGATGCGAATCATCTCGGAATCGCTCGGGGGTTAAATATCAATGTTTTTACTTGCTTGAGTTTTGTTGACATTTAACCGCTGGAGTAATAAAACGCATGAAATAGTTCAGATAGAGATTAATTTTTATTGCAGGGCTGGATATCTGGCGTTAAGATAAAAATGAAACGGCATTTGGCAAATCATTGATTTAGGAGACCGAAATGAACCAGGAGATGACATTACAGCTTTTCAGGGATACAGAAGAACACATGCATTTTCATCCGGACATGGAAGTGATTTACGTTATTGAAGGGGATGCAGCCGTAACGATCCGGGAATGGGAATACCATCTTGGCAGGAATGATTTCATTCTGGTAAACTCCGGGATTGAGCATTCTCTGTCCTGCCGGGAACATGCAATCCTTTGTTCTGTTTGGTATTCTCCCAGGCTGGTTGCAGAAATGGCAGACGGTGAAAACCTTTATTTTCACTGTAACAGCGTAAATGACAGCGGCCCTGCATATGACAGGATGCGGCAGATTTTCCGCAGCCTTATTCTGGATGAAGTGGACGGGGCCAGGGAAAGCCTGTGCAGCCAGAGAAGCCTCTTGTACCGTCTGTTGGGAGAGCTGAACAGCCATTTTCTGGTGAAGGAAACAGGAGGTACGGGCAATTATCAGATTTCAGAAGAGGATATGCGCCTGCAATATGCACTGCAGTATATCAGCCGGAATTATCAGGGAACCATTGGCCTTTCGGAACTGGCAGAGCAGATGTATATGTCGGTTTCCACGCTGTCCAGGCTGTTTAAGAAAAAAACAGGAACCTATTTTGCCGATTATGTAAAGCAGATGCGCCTTCGCCATGCCTGTCAGGAACTGGCATTTTCCAGTGATAATATTACAAAGATTGCCGTAGAGAGCGGATTTACCAATCTTTCCGGATTCAACCGGGCATTTCGGGAAACTTATGGGGCGTCGCCATCGGAATACCGTAAAAGAGAGCAGAAGGCCCTGGCTCCTGCAGATAGCGGGCAGCAGGATTTGAAGCAGCGGCTTCAGAAGGAACTGCAGGAGGAATTTATCTCTGAAACGCCTGCCGGAAACCATAATCTTACCGTTTATGCGGACACAGAGTCCGGAGAAGATTACCGGAAAGTATGGGAAACAACCATCAATGTTGGGGCGGCGGCTTCCGTGCTGATGGCAAATATCCAGTATCATATTACGTTTCTTGCAGAAAATCTTGGTTTCCGGTATGTGCGCATTTGGAATCTGTTTTCCAAACAGATGAAATTGACAGACGGAATCCATACAGGCAATTATAGTTTTGATAAACTGGATATTGTGTTTGACTTTCTCAGGAAATATCACCTCTGTCCCTTTCTTGATATGGGAATTAAGCCGGAAACTGCGGTCAGAACAGCCGTGGAAGTAGTGTATTTTGAAGATGAGTCTATTTTGTTCCATTCCCAAGAGGCGTGGGAAGCAACGGTGCGGGCGTTTTTGCATCACGTCATAAGCCGCTATGGGAAAGAATATGTGGAACAATGGATTTTTGAGTCAGGCTATGATCCGGTTCATGAGAAAAAGTATTATGAATCCGAAGATTATGATTACTTTGATACCTATCAGTTCCTTTACCGGGAAGTGAAAAAGCTTCTGCCGGGGGCACAGGTTGGCGGGCCAGAAGCAATCACTAATTATAAGCCGGAGCGGATCAAAGATTTTTTGGAACGCTGCAGGGAAAGCGGATGCATCCCGGATTTTGTTTCGGTATTGATGTTTCCGTATTTGACGAAGGAGAAAGAAAATGGAATTTCAAGGCTGCGCATATCAAAGGAGGATTATGAAACAGAAGAGTTGAAGGAAATCCATGAAATAATGGCGCAGGCGGGAATCAGCAGCAGGGTGTACGTTTCCGAATGGAACGGCACTCTTTCCAGCAGAAATTACCTGAATGACAGCTGTTACCGGGGAAATTATCTGATTAATAAGCTGATAGAGATGTGGGGGCAGGCAGATATGATTAATGTTTGGATGGCTTCTGACTGGGTAAGCAATTATTTCGATGTCCGGGGCGTGGCAAACGGGGGAAACGGCCTGCTGACCAAGGATACCGTCTGCAAGCCCGTATATTATGCCCTGCTGTTTTTAAACCAGCTTGGCGGAAAGCTTCTGGCAAAGGGGAAGAATTACATTGTAGCCAGTAATGGACAGCAGGAATATTATATTCTCGGCACGAATTTCAGGCAGCCTGGGGAAGGGTATTTCATGAAACAGGAAAATATAGAGAATCCGGGAGAAGTGGCAAATCTTTTTGGAGACAGCAATCCGCTGGAACTTAAGATTATCCTCCAGGGAGTCCAGCCAGGCAGATATGTGGTGAAAAAACGGACGGTCAGTCCGGAAGAAGGGAGCCTTCTTGCAGAATGGGGAAAGTTTGGGTATGACAATGACCTGGGCAGTCCGGAGGTAAAATATATCCGCCAGCTCAGCGTTCCCCGTCTGTATATGAAAAAAACAGAAGTGGCAGAGGGAGAGCTTCAGATAGAAGAAACGCTGTCCGCCCATGAGATTGTATTTCTGCATATTTATCCTGTCTGAGACGGAACGTAAAAGGGAAATGCAACAATTGCTATACAATTGTTGCATTTCCCTTTTTGTTGTCGGAAAGGATGAAAATAATGGCAGAAATCCTGCCGCTTGATGGGAAGTAAAAAGATTCAGAAGAACTTATAATAAGACCATGCAAAAGAGATATCTCAGAACTTTGGCGGCCGGCAGTGCCAGAGTTTAATCATTTGAGAAAAGAAAGGCGAGAAAAATGAATCAAAAGAAAACAGCTTCAAAAGCGGCCGTAATCTGCTACGGATTCGGGGATTTGGCGTCACAGTTTGTCTGGACCTTTGTAGGTTCTTACCTGACGATTTTCTACACAGACGTGGTAGGGCTTGCGCCCATTGCTGTATCTGCCATTATGATGGCGGCTCGGGTGTGGGATGCAGTCAACGACCCGATGATGGGGGCTATTGCAGAACGGACCCGTTCCAAGTTTGGAAGGTTCCGCCCCTATATTGCATTCGGATGCCCGTTTCTGGCAATATTCGGGGTTCTGACTTTTACCAGTCCCTTTCAAGGCGGTTCATCGGCAGGAGTGATCTGGGCGGCAGTTACATACATTGTGGCAGGCATGCTCTATACACTTACCAATATTCCTTATGCAGCTTTGGCAGGAGTGATGACGGAGGACGCCAACCAGAGAAACCAGATTAATACTTCCAGAAATATCGGCATGAACCTGGGTATGGTGATTGTAAATGCCTGTTCTGCAGGTTTGATGCTGAAATTTTCCGGGGCAGGGGCAGAGGTGGCAAATGGAAAGGGCTACATGATGACAGCAATAGTTTACGGACTGATCTCGGTTCCACTGTTCCTGATTGTATTCTTTACCGCCAGAGAAAATGTGCAGCCGACAGAAAAAGTAAAGCCATTTTCTTTTAAAGAAACGTTCGGCAGTCTGGTAAAGAATAAATACCTGATGATTGTGACGCTGGTGATGGCGATCCAGATGACGGCGTTTATGGGACGGATTGCCGTTACATCCTTTTATGTGATTTATTGCCTGGGTTCTTTTACCATGATTGCGCTGATTATGACAATTCCTTCCATCGGCGGCATAATCGGTTCCCTGTTTGTGCCAATCGCAGCGAAAAAAATTGGAAAACGGAATGTGCTGATGGGTTCCATGGTAATTCAGGGGATTGGACTTTTGGTGATTTACCTTGCGCCTTTTGACAATATAACGATGGTGCTGGCAGGATGTTGGATTTTTGGACTGTTCAATGTGGGATTTCCCATGACTCTTTCCATGGTGGCGGATTCCGTAGATTATATGGAGCTGAAAACAGGGCTTCGGACCGATGGCACAGCTTATGCAACTTACGGTCTGGCAACTAAATTTGGTAACGCCGTAGGCGGAGCGGTGGGAGTGCTCCTTCTTGGGGCTTTCGGTTATGTGGCAAATGCAGAGCAGACGGCCGGAGCGTTAAAGGGCATCAATATTGTGGTTAATCTGATTCCTGCCATCCTGTTTTTCCTGGCAGCGGCAGCATGTCTGTTATGGAATATCACAGATAAGGATGCGGAGGATATCCGCAGGCAGTTAAAAGAAAAAGCAGCAAGCAGGAATGGTGAGGCCGGAGCATAAAAAGCCAGATATAGTTGTTCCAAAGGAAAGATAAAAAGATAAGAGCGGCGGAGAGCCAAAAAGCAATATATACGATAAATTATGAAACAAATGGAAAAAACAGGAGGAATTAATCATGAAAAATGGAAAATTACAGGTAGCAGTTGTTGGATGCGGCGGAATCGCAAATCAGAAGCACTTTCCGGCATTGAAGTCCCAGGCAGATAAATGTGAGATAATTGCATTCTGTGACATTCAGATAGAGCGGGCAAAGAAGGCGGCAGAGGAATACGGTGCAGAGGATGCGAAAGTATATGCTGATTACCAGGAACTTCTGAAGAATAAAGAGATTGATGTGGTGCACGTATGCACCCCCAATGTGGCCCATTGCCCCATTACGGTAGCGGCTTTTGAAGCAGGCAAGCATGTAATGTGCGAAAAGCCCATGGCAGCAACCACAGAGGATGCACAGAAAATGATGGAAGCCTGGAGAAAATCAGGAAAGAAGTTTACCATTGGATACCAGAACCGGTTCCGCACCGATGCACAGGCGCTGAAACGGGCGTGCGAGGAAGGCAAGCTTGGAGAAATTTATTTTGCAAAAGCCCATGCAGTCAGAAGAAGGGCTGTTCCCACCTGGGGCGTATTCCCGGATAAATCCAAGCAGGGCGGCGGACCTTTGATTGATATTGGAACCCATGCCCTTGACATTACCCTGTGGTGCATGGATAACTATGAACCACAGACCATTACAGGCTCCGTATTTGAGAAGCTGGGCCATCTTCCGGAGGCTGCAGAAGGAAATATGTTCGGACCCTGGGACCCCAAAACCTATGAAGTGGAAGATTCTGCATTTGGCTACATCAAAATGAAAAACGGCGCAACCATTTTCCTGGAGTCTGCATGGGCGTTGAATGTGAAAGACTCCAGAGAGGCGGCCACCACTCTCTGCGGGACTAAGGCAGGGGCAGAGATGATAGGCGGAATGAGCCAGGAAGGGTATGATCTGGTGTTCAATGAGACTACAGGCGGAATTTTGACGGAAGAGCATATTTCCGATACAGGCGCAATTGCGTTTTTTGAAGGAAGCAGCGGGGGATCGCCGGAGGTAAAAGAATGTAAGCAGTGGTTAGAGGCCATAATCGAGGACAAAGAACCGCTGGTAAAACCGGAACAGGCGTTTGTGGTGACAGAAATCCTGGATACCATTTACAAGTCCGCAAGGGAAAATAAAGAAATTCGTTTGTAACAGGAGGAGATTATTATGTCAAGAATTAAACCGGCTGTAAGCCTTTACAGCCTGCAGGATGAATATTTGAATCACAGAATGGATTTGGCGGACCTTATGCGCTATGTGAAGGAAAAGGGAGCTGAAGGGGTGGAAATCCTTCCAGATCAGATGTTAAAAGGCGCTCCTCATATTTCCGATGAGACGCTGAATCAGTGGAACAGCCTTTTGGCAGAGACAGGGCTTGCGCCAGTGATTGCCGATGTGTTTTTAAATACAAACCTATATAAAAACAGAACGCTGACCCGAAAAGAATGCATTGGGCTTCTGGCAGAGGAAATCAAACAGGCTGCCCGCCTTGGCATCCATTTGATCCGATTGGTGTCCATGGTTCCATACTGGGTGATTGAGCCGCTTCTTCCTTACTGTGAAGAGTACGACGTAGCAATTGCATTGGAAATTCATGCAGGAATGGCCTTTGACATTCCAGAAACAAAAGCGTTTATTGAAGAAATGAAGCGGGTAAATTCCCAATATGTAGGTCTTGTCATTGACACCGGCATTTTCTGCAAGCGTTTCCCCAGGGTGGTGCGGGAATATGAAACACAGAACGGAACCAGCAAAGAGGTGTTTGACTATATTGACTCCCTTTTTGACAAAGGCTCTGACCTTCACCGGGAAATCCGGGAAAACGGATATCAGTATCCAAAAGAATTAGAGGAAGCCATACAGACAGAACACGACAGGATGTTTGTTCCCCTCTGTGACGGTTATGAAAATTATAAATTTGAAGATTTGGATGAATATATGCCGTATATTAAGCATTTCCATTTCAAATTGTTTGAAATGACGCCGGAAGGGCCGGAATATTCCATGGATTACAAAGGGCTGCTCCAGTATCTTCATAAAAAAGGCTATGACGGATATGTGGCAGCAGAATATGAAGGAAACCGCTTTACTTTGCCAGGGGAGAAAATGAAAGAAAAAGAACAGGTAGCGGCGCAGCTCGCCTATATTAAGGAGTGCCTGAAAGAAATCGAAGGACAGGAGGGAAGATAGGATGTTTGACAATAACGTATTCAAAGAAAATACCTGTAAAAATATGATAGAAAACGGTAAGGTTACAGGATATGGAATGGAAACTAATATCACATATTACAGAGGAATTCCCCTGTCTATGGTGGAATATATCAGAGTATGCACAGACGGACAAGAAGTTCCCTCAGAACTCATCAGGATTTCTGTGGATCAGACCGACTGGTTTACGCTGAAAGAAGCGGAAACGGTGACAAGCTATAAGTGGGAATACGGAGAACCGCTGTACATCCGCGTAGATCAGGAAGGCGGGCTTGCAGCAGGAACCCATAAGATAACATTGACAGTAGCCACACGGACGGCCTATATTCCGGTGCCATTAGAGGGAATTCGGGAACGGGAAGTGACCATTGCATAGAGGGGGAGGACAAAGATGAAGAAAAAGAACGTATTGGGAATTTCCTTCGGCCGGAAAATGGGAAACACAGACGTTATGGTAAAGACATCATTGATGGAATGCGAGAAAGCGGGACATGAAGTGCATTTTATCCATGCCGATGATTTGGATATTAAACCCTGTACGGGATGCATCTCCTGTGTAGTAGGCATGACCACAGGAAGAGGGAAAGGCGGCTGTCCTCTGAAGGATGAATTTCATATTTTGGAGGAAGCGCTGATGGAATGCGACGCAGTGATTGTAGGTTCCCCAACTTATGTGTTGGGACCCACCGGAAGGTTTAAGACCGTATGCGACCGCATTGGGCCTTCCCATGACATCACCTTTCGAAAAGCCGCTTATGAAGAGGGGCTTGCAGCAGGAAAAACGCAGGAACAGCTTCCGGACGCCAGAAGCTTCAAGAAACGTGTAGGCGCGCTGCTTTCCGTAGGCGGCGCCATGACGAAGAACTGGCTGTCCTTTATGCTTCCTACCATGTATGAGTTTACCATGTCTATGGGAATTGATGTGATTGATATGCATGAATATCACGGCGCAATGGCGTATGAGCATGTGCTTGGCAATGAAAGACAAATGGAACGCATGAAGAAAATGGGGCAGAATATTGCCGCTGCCCTGGCCGCAGAAGAAGAGGAAGAACGAATGAAGTGGAGGGGTCAGGAAGACGGGGTATGTCCGGTTTGCCACTGTGACATGCTGACCATTTCCAAAGACAGGTCTTCCATTGAATGTCCGGTCTGCGGGATTTACGGAGAACTGGAATGCCGGGATGGTAGGATTCAGGTGCATTTTAGCGAAGCAGAGCAGCAGCGCTCCAGGCTCCGGTGGGACGGCAAGCTGGAGCATTCCACCGAGATTAAAACAAAGGCTGTGGGGCCGGGGCAGATCCCCAATTTACAGGAATTAAAGAAGCCATATATAGGATATGCGGAATAAAAATTGCTGATGCCAGGTGAGAAAGGAAGGATCGTATGAAATTAGGTTTAATTACATCTATTTTAGATGGAATGACATTGGAAGAAGTGATAGAATTTGCAGCAAAACAAGGTTTGAAATGCCTGGAAGTTGCCTGCTGGCCAGCAGGCGGCGCACAGCGCAGGTATGCCGGCGTGAGTCATATCGATGCAGAGAATCTGACGGAAGAGAAAGCTGCCGGCATCAAAAACCTCTGCCAGGAAAAAGGAGTGGAAATTTCCTCCCTTGCCTATTATCCAAACACGATGGACCCGGATTTGGAGAAACGGAAAGGGTATATCAGCCATCTTTACAAGCTGATAGACGCATCAGCCATGCTGGATGTGAATATGGTGACGACCTTTGTGGGAAGGGACCCGAAAAAAAGCGTTTCCGAGAACCTGGAATTGGTGAAGGAAGTATGGCCTCCAATTGTAAAGTATGCAGAAGAAAAAGGGGTAAAGATAGCCATTGAAAACTGCCCTATGCTGTTTACTGAGGACGAATGGCCAGGCGGACAGAATCTGATGACAACGCCGGATAACTGGAGGAAAGTTTTTGCCATAATTGACAGCCCTAATTTTGGAATCAATTATGACCCCTCCCATTTTGTATGGCAGCAGATTGACTATATCCGGCCCATTTATGAATTTAAAGATAAGATTTTCCATGTGCATTATAAAGACATTAAGGTGTATCAGGAGAAGCTTGCCGATGTGGGCGTGATGGCGGTTCCACTGGCCTATATGTCTCCTAAGCTTCCTGGGCTTGGGGACGTGGACTGGGGCCGATACGTCTCGGCTTTGACGGATATCGGCTATGATGGATACACCTGCATTGAAGTAGAGGACAAAGCATTTGAGCAAAGTTTGGAAGATGCCAAAAAAGCTGTAATTTTGAGCGCCAGATACCTCAGAAATTTTGTGATTTAGGAGATTTAGGAACTGGCGGGAAGGCTGAAAACCATGCAGAATGAATAGTTTAAGTCAGAAAAAAGGAGGGTTTCAGAATGATGGGAGATATCAGGATTGGAATAATCGGATATGGATTTATGGGCCATGAACACGTAAAAATGCTGACAGAGCTGGAAGGCTACCGCATTGTGGGCGTTGCTGACATTGACAAAGAGCAGTTAAAGGAAGTTCCAGAAGGAATTAAGCGTTATGCTTCAGATGAAGAGTTAATCAATGATCCGGAAATTCAAGTGGTTCTGATTTCTGCAAATAATAACCAGCACCATGGGCTTGTGCTTCAGGCAGCGCAGGCAGGAAAAGACATTATCTGTGAAAAGCCGGTTGCTATGAGCCTGAAAGAACTGGACGATATGGTAAAGGTGACGAAAGAGTGCGGCGTTAAGTTTACCGTTCACCATCAGCGCAGGCTGGATCCGGATTACCGGACAGTAAAGGAGATTTTTGATCAGGGAACCCTGGGGAATGTTTTTACTATCAAGAGCAGCCTGTATGGATTTAACGGAAATATGCATGACTGGCATGTATATATCAAAGAAGGCGGCGGAATGCTGTATGACTGGGGCGTGCACCTGCTGGATCAGATTTTGTGGATGATGCCGGAAGCAAAGATTACAAGTATTTATGCAGATATCCGCAATGTCATCAATTTTGAAGTAGATGATTATTTTAAAATATTGATGCGGTTTGACAATCATATT
This sequence comes from Petralouisia muris, assembly GCF_004793545.1. Classification (GTDB taxonomy): domain Bacteria; phylum Bacillota; class Clostridia; order Lachnospirales; family Lachnospiraceae; genus Petralouisia; species Petralouisia muris. The sequence continues at coordinate 18,226 of NZ_SRYA01000015.1, forward strand.
GTGGCAGAGGTGGAACTGGGCACTTATTACCTCACCGATAAGATGCATGACAAATGGTTTGAACGTCATTGGTTTATCGGCGGAAATCAGGGCAGCGCTTATGTGGATGGATTTGAGCCGGAAGGAAAAATCGTGCGTACCGCAGGGCTTCTCCAAAATGTTGGCGGCACAAGGACTATGACGGCAGCAGGCCCCACACGCTCCTTCGGGCCGCCGCCGGAAGGAAAAATCCTGACAGAGCCGGTGCCGCAAGTGCATACCAAACATCGGCAGTATTTTGAAAATTACAGAAAGGCTTATGTTGGAGAAGAGGAATTTCTGGTAAAAATTCCGGAGACCAGAAGAGTGCTGGCGCTGATGGACGCCGTCAGGGAATCCGGAAGAACCGGGAAGTCGGTAGAATTTGAGGGAGGGCTGTAAACAGAAAACATAAACAAGAAAGGCCAGGGAAGATTGGCGCATTCCCTGGCCTTTTAGTTGACTTCAAAGTTTAAACGAAGAGAACGGTATTTGTTTGGCGCAACTCCTTTATATTCCCGGAATTTCCGTATAAAGTAACTGAAATTGTCAAATCCAACGGAAAGCGCGATATCAGAAATCGGCATTTTTGATTCAGAAAGCATTTCACAGGCTTTTTCTATTCGATATTCATTGATAAAACTAATCGGCGTCTTTCCAATTTCCTGTTTAAAGTAGTGGCAAAAATAATTGGGGCTCATAAAGCATATTTCAGATAAAGTCTGCAGGGAGATTGATTCTGCGTAATTGATGTGAATAAACTCAATTACTTGTTTCAATTTATTTAAAGAATCTTTTCCTTTGGATGATAACGTGTTCTTTAAGAGATAATTTGCCTGAAAAAATAGTTCAATCATGTGCAGTATGTGGAGTTTAATGCTTAAAAGGGCGCATGTGGGGAGTGTATGATAAAGATTTATAATCTTCTGCATATGGAACAGAATCTGTTTTTGGTCAGCCGGCGAAAATGCAGAGCAGAAGGTTGGAAACAACAATGTTCCATTGGTTATCGGCCGGATGAAATTATGCTGGCAGGCGTCATACAATGCGAAGTCTAAAAATCCAGGGTTAAAGACAACGGCATGGTGCAGGGATTCACCAATAGATTTAATTTCATGCAGTTGGCCGGAATTGATAAAACAGAATTCCCCGGGATTTAAAACAAAGGATTTCCCGTGAATGGTCAAATTAAGAATTCCATATTCTGCATACACCCATTCCAGTTCTTCATGCCAGTGCTGCGATACAAAATAGAATCCATCTTTGTCATGGTGGGAATATACTTGTAAAGGAAAAACGGAAGTTCCATGGGTTTTATCTTCATGATAAGCGCGTGACATATCTATCAACTCCTAAATCGTAAAATTATGTTATTATCTGATAAAATTATGCAAGTAATCAGGACTCCTTTACAGTATACTAAAAACACCGAAGAAAAACAAGAAGCGAGGTTTAAGAAAAATGGTGAAAGAAAAATGGTGGAAAAGGAGTGTCGTATACCAGATATATCCACGAAGCTTCTGTGACGGCAATGGTGACGGAATCGGCGATATTAACGGTATTCGCTCAAAATTGTGGTATTTGAAGAAACTGGGAATTGATGTAATCTGGCTCAGCCCGGTCTATGGTTCCCCGAATGCGGACAATGGTTATGATATCTCTGATTATTATGGAATATCACCGGAGTACGGTACAATGGATGAGATGAAGGCTCTGATCCGGGAATGTGAAAATTGTGGTATTAGAATCATGATGGATCTTGTTGTGAACCATACCTCTGATGAACATCCGTGGTTTATGGAGGCGAAAAAATCAAAGAATAACCCATACAGGAATTATTATATCTGGAGAAAGGGCGAAGCGGGTTCACCGCCCAATGGGCTGGAATCCTGTTTTGGAGGCAGTGCATGGGAATATTCGGAAGAAACAGGGGAGTATTATCTGCACTTCTATCATAAAAAGCAGCCGGATCTGAACTGGGAGAATGAGGCAATGCGAAAAGAAATCTGGAAAATGATGAATTTCTGGATTGATATGGGCATCGGCGGTTTCCGGATGGATGTGATTGATGTCATTGGAAAAATCCCGGATCAGGGAATTAAGGAAAACGGGCCGAAACTTCACGAATATCTCCAGGAAATGAACAGGGAGACATTTGGGGATAAGAATTTGATGACGGTAGGGGAATGCTGGGGAGCAGATATTGAGAATGGAAGTTTATATTCTGATCCGGAGCGGAAGGAACTGGATATGATTTTTCAGTTTGAACAGATGCTGACGGATCAGGTTCCGGGGAAACAGAAATGGGATTTGAAGCTTCTTGAATTGAAACAGTTAAAGCAGGCTTTTGCAAAATGGCAGAAAGCATTGGAGGGGAAAGGATGGAACAGCCTTTTCTGGAACAGCCATGACCTTCCGAGAATCGTTTCCAGGTGGGGAAATGACAAAGAGTACCGGGTGGAATCGGCAAAGATGCTGGCGACTGTGCTCCATGGAATGAAAGGGACGCCTTATATTTATCAGGGAGAAGAAATAGGGATGACGAACTATCCGTTTTCAGGTATTGAGGATTTTATGGATGTGGAGTCTGTCAATATGTATCAGGAACGAAAGCAAATTGGGTATTCAGAGGAAGAAATTATGGAATCCCTTTGTGCAAAATCAAGGGATAATGCAAGAACTCCCATGCAGTGGAACAGCGGCCCCCAGGCAGGATTTACAAAAGGGACGCCCTGGTGCAGGGTAAATCCCAATTATACAGAAATTAATGCGGAAGAGGCGTTAAAGGATTCGGATTCCATATTCTATTATTATCAGAAATTAATCAGTCTCCGAAAAGAAGAACCTATATTAATCTATGGAACTTTTGAGCTGCTGTGTCCGGAGGATGAACAAGTTTTTGCGTATATGAGGGAATGGATGGGAAAGAAATGGCTGGTAGTATGTAATTTCTATGGGAAGCCAGCAGAATTTGACTATCCTGGGAGGGGCAGAGTTATCCTGTCGAATTATAGACAGGATAGCGTAACTCAGCTGGAACAGATGAAATTGCGTCCATATGAAGCAGCCATTTATGAAATGATAGAATCAGGAAATCATATAATCCAAAGGAGGGACTAAGAATTATGACAAAGGAAGAACGTTATCAGGCGTCTGCCGAAGAGCTTTTAAGGTTGGTGGGCGGAAGAGAAAATATTATCAGCGCCGCTCACTGCGCAACCAGGCTCAGGCTGGTGTTGAAAGATGAGGAAAAGGCAGATGTGGATGGAATTCTGAAGGTGGATCTGGTGAAAGGCCAGTTTGCCAACGGAGGCCAATTCCAGATTATTATTGGCAGCGGCACCGTAAATGAAGTTTATAAACGATTCATTGAAACAGGAGGGATCGCAGAAGCAACGAAAAGCGAAGTGAAGCAGGCGGCGGTGCAGAAGATGAATCCGCTGCAGCGGCTTGTAAAGACGTTGTCTGACGTATTTGTACCGCTGATACCGGCATTGGTTGCCAGCGGTTTGATGATGGGATTAAATAATGTGCTTACGGCAAACGGGCTGTTTGTTCCGGGTCAGTCTTTGGTAGAAGCATATCCGGCGCTTTCCGATATTGCTGCTATGATCAATACATTTGCCAGTGCTGCGTATGCCTTTTTGCCCATCCTAATCGGGTTTTCTGCCACAAAAATGTTTGGGGGCAATCCGTATCTGGGGGCAGTGATCGGCATGATTATGGTTTCGGGAGATTTACTGAATGCTTATGCCTACGGCACTGCTGTAACAGAAGGGACAATCCCGGTATGGAACATTTTGGGGATTACAATAGAAAAGGTAGGATATCAGGGAACCGTTCTTCCGGTTCTGGCTGCTTCTTATATTCTTTCGTTTGTAGAGAAAAAGCTGCATAAGTATATTCCGGAGATTCTGGATAATCTTTTGACGCCGCTTCTTACGGTTATGATTACTGGCTTTGTTACTTTTACAGTTGTAGGCGGGATTATGAGGACGGCAGGCGATATGCTGACAAACAGCTTTGTGTGGATGCATGATACATTAGGAATTGTAGGCGGTATGGTTTTGGGCTTTTTATATTCTCCCCTTACTATGACGGGTATGCATCACAGCCTGCTTCCAGTAGATATCCAGATGGTAGCGGCAGGCGGCTCCTTCCTGCTTGCGATTGCGTCCTGTAATAATGTGGCTCAGGGCGGCGCAACACTCTGTGCCATGCTTCGGACAAAGGATAAAAAATTAAAGAGCGTTGCGGCGACTTCAGGTGTATCTGCTATGCTGGGTATTACAGAGCCTGCGATGTTTGGAGTTAACCTGAAACTGAAATATCCGTTTTATGGCGCTATGGTTGGATCCGCTCTTGGAGGCGGGTATGTAACGATGACCAATGTTTTGAATACAGCTCCCGGAACGGCAGGAGTTGTGGGGTTTGTCTGTGTGCCTGCATCTAGTATGCTGAACTTTTTGATTGGTGCGCTAATTTCTATTGCGGCAGGATTTATCTTTACATATATCATGTCAAACATGAAAAAGTTTAATAAAGAACTGGAGAAAAAAGAAGTTTCTGCAGAAGAAAAAGCAGATACGTCTATGGGTGTTTTTCCGGCAGCAGAAAAGAATGTAATCTGCAGTCCGCTGACAGGAACAGCAATTCCAATGAGCGAAGTGCCGGATGATACCTTTGCCGCAGAAGTATTAGGAAAGGGAATGGCAGTAATTCCCTCGGAGGGTAAAGTGACAGCGCCTTGTGCGGGTGAGATTTCCACGCTGTTTGATACGAAGCATGCCATTGGCCTTACAACGGAAGAAGGGGCAGAGTTGTTAATTCATGTGGGTGTGAATACGGTAGAGCTTGAGGGGAAGTATTATGAGGCCCATGTGGCACAGGGCGATCAGGTAAAACCAGGACAGCTGCTTCTTACATTTGATATTCAGAAAATTCAGGAAGCAGGTTATCCTGTGACCACTCCGGTGATCATTGCCAACACGGACGATTACAAAAGCGTGGAAGGTCTAAAGTCCGGTGAGGTTCACTGTATGGAGCCTCTCATCAAATTGGAGGAAGCATAATGACAGATAAAAAGATTGTGTTTTTAGATATCGACGGGACATTTACGGTCCCGTTGGAAAAACCAACAGAACTTGCGTCAAGGGCAGTGCAGGAAGCAAGAAAAAATGGACACAGGGTTTTGATCAGCACAGGACGTAATATGGCCATTGTAAGTGAAGATGTTCTGGAAGTAGGGTTTGACGGTGTGGTTGCCAGCGCAGGAAGACATATAGAAATTGATGGGAAAGTGATCCGTGACAGTGTGCTTTCGGAAGAAACCATTCAGAAATGCCTGGAAGTTTTTCATAAATTCGGAATCTACTGCCGCATAGAAAGCCCGGAGGGAATTTATATTGACAATAGCCTTCAGGAAATCCTTACGAGCGCAACGGCAGATTTGTCTAATTCAGAGTTGATCCGGATGAAGAAGGAACTGGCTTCTGACGTTGGGGTAAAGCCGTATACGGAATATCCTCGCAAGGGAGCGTATAAGCTGGGCTTTATCTGTACAGACCTGGCAGAACTTGAGAAAACAAAACCGTATCTGGAGCAAGAGTTTCATTATGTGGTGCATCCCTATGCAAAAGATGCGGACTGCTATAATGGCGAGATTATACGGCGGGATATGGATAAAGGCGAGGCCATGGAACGCGTCTGTGAATACTATGGGGCAGATCTGGCAGATACGGTTGCTTTTGGCGACAGTATGAATGATCAGCAGATGCTGGAATATGCAGGGATTGCCGTTGCCATGGGGAATTCCTGCCAGGACTTAAAAGACAGTGCAGATGTTGTCTGTGAGAGTGTTGAGGAAGATGGAGTTTATTTTGAATTGAAAAGAATGAATTTGATATAGGGAGAGGAAACATCATGCAGATATCATCGAGGTGTCTGCCTGCATAAAAAATGATCCATAACAGAAAATTTCAGGATGAAAGAAAAGGAATTTTATGTTATACTGACTGCAAGGCAGCATATTTGAGGAGATGGCGTGCAGCACATCTGCCGGAAAGGAAAGAATATGAGAAAAAAGAAAAATCTGATTCGTTTTATTTGCATACTTGCAGCAGTGTGTTCCATGACTATGGGAACCTTGCCAGTCTTTGGGGCCAAGCTTCCGGCTCTGAAGGCAGAGGGCACCCGTCTGGTCAATGAGAAAGGGAAAACCGTCCGGCTGAAAGGGGTCAGTACCCATGGACTTTCCTGGTATCCTCAGTATGTGAACCAGAAGGCGTTTACCTATATGAAGAAAAATTGGAAAATCAATACCGTGCGCCTGGCTCTTTATACCAGTGAATATAACGGTTACTGCACCGGGGACAAGGCAAATCGCAGGGCGCTGGAAAAGAAAATCGATCAGGGCGTAAAATATGCCGTAAAGGCAGGATTGTATGTGATCATTGACTGGCATATTTTAAGCGACGGCAATCCCCGGACCTATGAAAAAGAATCTCTTGCATTTTTTAAGAAAATGGCTTCCAAATATAAGAAATATACCAATGTGATTTATGAAATCTGCAATGAGCCAAATGGAGGCGTTTCCTGGGATACCATCAAGTCTTATGCCGAAAAGGTGATAAAGGCAATCCGTGCCAGAGATAAAAACGCCCTGATTCTCATTGGAACGCCCAACTGGTCCCAGGATGTGGAGCTTGCGGCTCAAGACCCAATCAAAGGATATAAAAATCTGATGTATACCCTGCATTTCTATGCGGGAACTCATGGGGAATACTTAAGGGAGAAAGCGCAGACGGCATTGGATCAGGGACTGCCCCTGTTTGTGTCGGAATTTGGAATCTCAGACGCTTCCGGCAGCGGGACGCTGAACAAAACAGAAGGCAGCCGCTGGATGAAGTTTTTAAAAAAGAATAAAATAAGCTATATTGGATGGAATCTTTCCAATAAATCAGAAAGCTCTGCATTACTGAAAGATTCCTGCAGCAAAACCTCCGGCTGGAAATCCAAAGATTTGACTCCCTGGGGAAAGTGGCTGCTAAAGCAGCTGAACATGGAATAGCGGTGAAAGGATTCGATTAGGAAGAGAGGGCTTATGGGAAAAATTCTTCCAGGTACAGATCCCGGTAATAATCCAGCTCCTCTGCAATAATTTCATCCAAGACCCGCATTCCCAGAAGCTCCACCGGGGCTTTGTCATCGGTCAGAATCAAATCCCCGGATTCCCTTAAGGATAACTGTCCGGAAACGGTTTCCATCATATCAGAAAGAGCCGGATCAGAAAGAGCGTTTCTCCTGGAATCAAAGGCTTCCATCGCTTCAGAATTCTGGAAGGCAAACACCTCGCAGTTGGTTCCGCCGTTTACCGGGGCAGTATAAACATATTCAAAAACGGTTCCCATCGTATCACAGAGATAATCATTGATGGAATTTTCAGAACCGGATTTCATATTCATATTTACCACCATAACGCCGCCGGGATTCAGATGCCCTGCCACTTCCGTGAAAAATTCCTTTGAGGACATCTGAAAGGGGATGGTGATATCCTGATAAGCGTCTACCATAATTACATCATAGGTTTTGTCAGAGGCTGCCAGGTAAGAGCGGCCGTCATAGATAGAGACTTGTACAGAATCCGGCAGTTCAAAATATTCCGTTGCAAGATCTGCAATTTTTTCATCTATTTCCACCCCCTCAATGGAACATCCCGGAAAATATTCGCTGCAGTATTTGGCAAAGGTTCCGGTGCCCAGGCCCAGAATCAGAATATCTCCGGGCTTATCCTTTGTGATTCCAGCCATCAGAGGCGCAGCCAGCGCATAATCATAATACATTCCAGTAAGGCGGGCGTCTTTCATCAGAATGGACTGCACGCCGAAGAGTACGTTTGTAGACAGAATAACAGAGGAATCCGTTTCTTTTACCTGCAAATAATTATAGATGGATTCATCTTCCAGCGTAATATCCTTTTCCCAAAAGGCAAAACTATAGGAAGAAGAGGTCAGCCCCAGCGCAAGAATCAGCAGGGCAGTCAGCCCGCATTTTACCATTTTTTTGCGCAGAGAGAAAAAATATATCATACTGATACAGGCCAGCACGCCGGAAAATATCAGAAAAGTCACTGCCGTTCCCACGGAAGGGATCGTTACGAAGGTGGGCAGAAAGGTTCCGATAATACTTCCGATAGTATTTAAAGCTCCCAGCTCCCCTACGGTCTTTCCATTGTTGTCAAGGCTGCTTACAGCATATTTCACCAGCGAGGGAGTGACAGTCCCAAGGAGCGCGCATGGGAAAGCAAATACAGCCAAACAGGCAAAAAGCGCAGCCCACACCAGAAAGTTTTTGGTGATAAACACTGCAAGAAACAGCGAGATTCCGCCGATCAGATACCTTCCTGCAAAGGGGATCAGTGCAATCCAGACAGCGGCAAGGAGGAGTCTTGCGTACAGCATGTCCGGGGAGGGTGATTTGTCTGCCAGACGGCCGCCCCACACATTTCCAAGAGCCATGGCAATCATAATAACGCCGATAATTACAGTCCACACAATCTGAGAGGAACTGAAGTAAGGGGCCATCAGCCGGCTTGCGCCCAGTTCCACTGCCATGACAGACATGCCTGAGAAAAATTCCGTCACATACAGAAAGTATTTGTTGTTTAAAATGTTTTTGTCTTTCATAAGTTACCACCTTTTATTTTTGATTTTATTCCTATTCTAACACAGACATTAGAAAAAAAGTAAAATTTTTAAAATTTTTGAATAAAGAGAGAAAATCCGTTCATACTATTATCATCCGAAAGGGACAAAGCCCCCACTTGTCCTGCTCGGTGAAGCAAAATGCTTTGAACCAAAGATAAGGTTAAATACTTATCCTCCCCTTTTTAAAAATCCCCTGTCTGCATTTGCAGGCGGGGGATTTTGTAAAGTCTCTGTCCATTTCCCGGCCTGAGAGAAGGCTTTTTGGTTTTTCATAAAAAACCCTTTGAAAAACTGGAGAAAATGAGTTATACTAGTAAGGCCTGTATAAAAATGCGCAGTGGAAGGATGGTATTTAAAATGGCGTTATTAGAACAATGGAAAGAAATTGCATACAATCAGGAAACAAATAAAGGGGATCTCCAGAAGTTCTGGCAGAGATATTTTCTCTTGGAAAAGGGAGTGTACGAGCAGCTGTTAGAAGAGCCGGATCAGGCAGTGGAAGGCACGGTAAAAGAGCTGGCGGAAAAATATCAATTGTCCATTATGGATATGACAGGATTTTTAGACGGCATTAACGACAGCCTGATTACTCCTAATCCCATTGAAGAAATGGAAGAGGATACTCATGTTAGCCTGGCGTTTGACAAGGAAAAATTATACAAGAACATGGTGGACGCCAAGGCGGACTGGCTCTATGAGCTGCCCCAGTGGGAGAAGATATATGATGAAGAAACCAGGCACAGACTGTATCTGGAACAGAAGAAGTCCGGCACAATCATCAAGGAAGATAAGGTATATCCCAACGATCCATGTCCTTGCGGCAGTGGGAAAAAGTACAAAAAATGCTGCGGAAGGAACAAATAGACCTTTACAGACAAGGGAAAATGGATTATAGTATAGGAAGCAGAATTTCCGGACAGAAGCGAGTGTAAGTTTTTTGGCGCTGCAGTCTGAGGATAACTGCAGGTTATGAAGAAACAAAAGCGTTGATAGGAAGAGTAAGCTGTGAAATGCCGGGTTTTCTTATTTTAAATATTGCGTATCTATAAGAAAACAGGCAGAGAGAACCGTCGAAGAACGAGATTTGTTCAAAGGCTCTGTGAATCCGCAGAATGGAAGTCAGCAAGAGCCGTTCAAGGCAAGATTCGTTCGGGCGCTGGAAACGGTTTGGCAGGAAACAGCCCAAGACCACCCTGGAGCGGCCAAGGCCCGGTGACTCCGTTATCGTCAGAATGAGAGGTTTTGTTTTATTTGTTATACATAAAACAGAACAAGCAGGGTGGAACCGCGTTTGATACGTCCCATGCAGTACAGTTGATGTTGTAGTGCATGGGATTTTTATTTCACAGAAAAAGCACTGCCAGGCGCAATTGTCTAAGCTGGCATTGCGCTGCTGATTAGAAAGGAGAAATAATGATGTGCAAATTGAAAGAATGGACCAAAACGTTAACGGATGTTGTGGCAATGACAAAGAAAGAATATGTTCTGACTATTGCTACCAGCTTATTAGGGGGAATTGTCATAGGCTTTGTGTTTGCCCCTAAACGAACCAGGCATACTACCATTGGTTCCCATAACGGCAGTGATAATAACAATAATGGGAAGGAAAATGGGAATGAATATCCAGATGATTTCTATGAGAACTGGGAAGATGCCGATGAAATGGAAAATATGGAAGATTTTGAAGATATGGAAGAAGAACTTTCTTTTCATTAGAAAAAAGACAGAAAGAGGAGCGTAAAAATGAAAATTACATTAAAAGACGGTTCCGTAAAGGAATACAGCGAAGCAAAAAGTATCTATGACATTGCATTGGATATCAGCGAAGGTCTGGCCCGCATGGCCTGTGCAGGGGAAGTAGATGGACAGGTGATGGATTTGCGGACTGTAATTGACAAAGACTGCGGGCTGAATCTTCTCACCCAGAAAGATCCAGAGGGAATCCGCACGGTTCGCCATACTTGTTCCCATGTGCTTGCAGAGGCGGTAAAACGGCTGTTTCCCAATGCAAAGCTGGCAATCGGTCCCTCCATTGACGAAGGGTTTTACTATGATTTTGAGGCGGAACCATTTTCCAGAGAAGATCTGGACAAACTGGAAAAAGAGATGAAGAAAATCATAAAAGAAGGAAACCGGCTGGAGAGATTCACCCTTCCCCGGGCCGAAGCCATTCAGCTAATGAAAGACAGAGAAGAACCCTATAAGGTGGAATTGATTGAAGATTTGCCGGAGGATGCAGAAATCTCTTTTTATAAACAGGGAGAAGGATTTACCGATCTCTGTGCAGGTCCGCATTTGATGAGCACAAAGCCCGTTAAGGCCTTTAAGCTGATTTCTTCCTCCATGGCTTACTGGCGGGGAGATTCCAACAAAGCTCAGCTTCAGAGAATCTACGGTACGGCTTTTGCCGCAAAAGATGAACTGAATGCTTACCTGGAGCATTTAGAGGATATTAAGAAACGGGATCACAATAAGCTGGGACGGGAGATGAAGCTGTTTACCACTGTGGATGTGATTGGACAGGGACTTCCCCTGCTCATGCCCAGGGGAGCCAAAATTATCCAGACCATGCAGCGGTGGATTGAAGACTTAGAGGATAATGAATGGGGTTATATCCGCACCAAAACTCCTCTGATGGCAAAATCTGATCTGTATAAGATTTCCGGCCACTGGGATCACTATATTGACGGCATGTTTGTGCTGGGAGATGAGGAAAAAGATAAAGAAGTGCTGGCATTGCGTCCCATGACTTGCCCTTTCCAGTATTATGTATACAAGGCAGAGCAGCATTCTTACCGAGATCTGCCTTTGCGTTACGGAGAAACTTCCACCCTGTTTAGAAATGAGGATTCCGGAGAAATGCATGGACTGACCCGTGTCCGCCAGTTTACCATTTCGGAAGGCCATCTGATTGTCCGCCCGGATCAGATGGTAGAAGAGTTCAAAAAATGTATTGCGCTGGCCAAATACTGCCTGTCTACCCTGGGCGTGGAAGAGGATGTTACCTATCATCTTTCCAAGTGGGACCCAGAGAACCGGGAAAAATATATCGGCGAACCAGAGGTCTGGGAAGAAACCCAGCAGCATATGCGGGAAATTATGGATGAACTGGAAATCAATTACACAGAGGATGTGGGAGAAGCAGCCTTTTACGGGCCTAAAATTGATATTAATGCCAAAAATGTTTATGGAAAAGAAGATACCATGATTACCATTCAGTGGGATGCGCTGCTGGCGGAACAGTTTGATATGTACTATATCGATCAAAACGGAGATAAAGTGCGGCCCTATATTATCCATAGAACATCCATGGGCTGTTATGAGAGAACGCTGGCATGGCTGATTGAGAAATATGCCGGCAAGTTCCCCACCTGGCTGTGTCCAGAGCAAGTCAGAGTGCTGCCGATTTCCGATAAATATGAAGCTTATGCAGCGGAAGTCGAAAAAGAACTGAAGGCCAACGGAATCCTCTGCACCACAGATAACCGTTCGGAAAAAATTGGTTACAAAATCAGAGAGAGCCGGCTGGAAAAGGTTCCTTACATGCTGGTTGTGGGTCAGCAGGAGGAAGCAGAACAGACAGTTTCCGTCAGAAGCCGGTTTGCAGGAGATGAGGGCGTGAAGCCTTTAAGTGATTTTATCAGTCAGATCTGCAAGGAAATCTGTACAAAGGAAATCCGCAAAGAGGAAATGACGGAAGAGTCTAAAAAGTAATTTTCCCAGGGCGTTTAGCGGAAAGAAGCGGTAAAAAGGTTCAAAAGCAAACTCTTCAGAGTCTATAGCATAAACATTGAAAAGCTGAAGTCTTAAGTATAATTCATTTTAAATTTTCAAATACTAGTACAGCGGATATTGAGCGGAAAGAAGCGAGACATCCGCTGTATGATTGTTGTGGTAAGAAAGGAGATATAAAATGACACAGTTAAAATGTTCAGCAAGAAACTGTATGTACAACGATGAGCAGCTTTGCTCCAAAGGGGATATTACCATCGGAGGCCATGATGCTTCCAAATCCAATGAAACCTGCTGTGAAAGTTTTCGGGAGAGAACGGGAAGCATGACGAACTCTGTGGGACATGCAAGTAAGGAAGTCAGCGTAAAATGCCAGGCAACCAACTGTGATTTTAATGATAACTGCAGATGCAGCGCAAATGAAATTGGTATTGCAGGAAGCAATGCATGCAGCTGCGGAGAAACAGAATGCGCAAGCTTCGACTGCCACTGTAAATAGACAATGGATTATTCCGGCAGCTGTGACTGTCACAGAGGATACAGTCAAAATTGGAAAAATATGTAATTCTATAAGAACAGTTTGTGAATTTATAAAAAATACTTGTAATATTTGAAAACAGGAAGTAGAATGGAACTGTAGCGTTTAAACAGTATTCTTCTTCCTGTTTTTGTTGGATATAAAAGTTTCTTTACAGACAAAATCTGTAAAGAGTATAGGCTTGAGCGTATATAATCAGGAAGAGGCACAGTGCATATGGAGGATAACAGTGAGAAAGAAATCTCATATATCATTGGCAAAATACATTGTAGACAGTTTAGAAGAGCAGGAGCTGCAGAAGCATAAAAAGGCATTTTATTTAGGCAGTATCCTTCCAGACTGCAAGCCTTCCTTTATTACAGTGAAGCATGAAATGGAAGGGACGTTCCCTAAGGTACAGCGGGAATTAGAGGAGCTTGTGCAACGTCAGAGAAACTCTCAGATTAATATGCGGGTGTTTTACCGGAATCTGGGAGAAGTCATTCATTACATAGCAGATTATTTTACATTTCCCCATAATCCTCACTATCCTGGCAATCTGAAGGATCACTGTATCTATGAGGAACAATTAAAGCGGGGACTAAAGGAATATATTGCCAGCGGTGAGGCGGAAAGAAACAGTCAGTGGATTCGCTTTTCGGTGACAAATCTTAACAGTACGACAGATATTTGCAATTTTATACGGAAAGCACACGAAACTTATGTTAAATTGAAGAATTCTGTCGAAGATGATTGTCGACATATTGTGACATTGTGTCATCAGGTGGTAGTGGCGGTAATCCGGCTGATTAAGCGGGATACAGCCCCTGAGATCACAGCGGCGGCAAGTTAGGAAAATGATAAAATGTCGAATAAAAGCATTTTATGTCGAAATGTCCTGTAAAAAAATGGCGATTTTCGTTTGCTTTTTTTCTCCAAAGATAATACAATATATGCGAGGGGAAAAAGGAGCATAAGATGAACATGTCAGAGCTGGTGAGAGAGATTGAAATTAAACGACAGGCATTGGATGTGGAAGCAGGGAAGGCCATCTGGACGCCAGAGTGTTATCAGATGAGTATCCAGTTGGATAAACTGATTGAAACTTACATGCAATGCAAAGAGGAAGTTCAGCTGCTGAGCTGCAGCTGAATTAAGCAACAAACAGAAAAAGGGAAGGGGCGGATAGCTCCTTCCCCAGGGGGAAGGAAGCAGAGTTGAGAGACGATGAGAAATCAGATTGCAAGCGAGTCTCAACTCTGTCTTTCTGTTATAAAATATTAAAAAAATTGAAAAAAATATTGACATATGACGAAATATGATAAAGAATATAAAGTGAATACCATCTTAAAGAAATGTAAGATTATTTAAGAAAAAGAGGGCATGATATGGGACTTGGAAAAACAAAGAGACTGGTGAAATCAATTTCAGAGCTGAGGGATGATAATTATGCAGGGGAACCGGAGTTAAGTGATATCTACCGGCGTTTAGTACATAACAGGGATCAGTTTGCAGAGATTCTTGAGAAAAATATCAAGGCAGTGATGCAGATTAGTTCCCTGGACTTAACGGTGCAGCATGAAACAGATAAGATTCTTGAGATATCCCATAATGTGGCGAAGGCTACAGAGGTTATTTTTGGAGCCGGCGGGGATCATTCAGAAGTGGAAGGCAACAATTCCCTGGAACAGCTGACCAACACGATCATCAGGGTGTCAGAAGAGACAGAAGAGGTCTATCAGAAGATTGAGAAAGGGCAGGAAGAGCTTACCTCTATTCGGGATCTTTCGGATCAGGCCATCGAAGTATCCAAAGAGATGCGGAAGGATATGGATGAACTGCTGGATGTGATTAATAATATGAATGAGGTAATTTCAGGAATAGAGTCTATTTCCATGCAGACCAATCTTCTTGCATTGAACGCCTCTATAGAGGCTGCAAGGGCAGGAAGAGCAGGCCGGGGATTTGCTGTAGTGGCAGATGAAATCCGTGCTTTAGCAGAGCAGACTCAGAAATTAACCGGAGATATGGGAGAATTTGTGGAAGGAATTCGGGGAGCCTCCCAGAAGAGTGCCGGAAGCACCACGAATACGATAGAAGCGCTTGGAACTATGACCGGAAAGATTGGGAACGTATGGGAATTGAATGATGAGAATCAACGGCATGTGTCGAAGGTCAGCGAATCTGTTACTTCGCTTGCGGCAGTCAGTGAGGAAATCAGCAGCACTATGGCCGAGATGGAGAATCAGCTGAGGAACAGTACAGATTTTATGCGTGAGATCGGAAACGAGCTGATGAAGGCTACAGAGCCGGTGGTGGATATTGAGGAAACCCTGGATTCTGCAGTCAAACTGATGGGAAAGATGTCCAATGACAGCTTTTTACAGATGAAAAATGCAGAATTCTGCAAATATATGCAGAATGCCATTGGCGCCCATCGGAGCTGGATTAATAATTTGGAGAAAATGGTAAAGGAACGGGTGATTGTGCCTCTTCAGCTGGATTCTTCCAAGTGCGGATTCGGACATTTTTATTATTCCTTTACGCCGGAGATACCGGGAGTCCGGGAAATATGGGATGGATTGGCGGAGAAGCATCAGAAGTTCCATGCCTTTGGTTCCGATGCGATCAATGCATTGTTTAATGATGATTATGGCAAGGCAGAACAGGTATGCCGGGCGGCAGAAGAATATTCCAGAGAATTGATTGCAGACATGGAGAAAATCATTCGTCTTGCAGAAGGTTAAAAGCAGAAAACCGCTTTACGGCAGGTTATTTGTCGTCAAAAGCCGAACAAAGAAAGAAAGTGAGCATTCACTTTCTTTCTTTTTTGTGCAAAATGTCTTAAAAAACACTGATTTCAGAAAATTTGACAGAAATCTGGCAAATAGGAGGGAAAATTTGCCTTTTTGGATTTCACAAATTTACTATTGCTTTTTTGTCTGTGATAAGCTAGAATGTAATAAAAGTGGAGAGAAGTGGTGAAAAAGGGTGATAAGTGGTGAGAAAGTGGATAATAATGTTGGCAGTGCCCACAGAATAAACCGCCACATCCTTTCTGACAGAAGGTGATGTCTATGTTCATGGGTGAATACAATCACACAGTTGATACAAAAGGCAGACTGATAGTTCCGTCCAAATTCAGGGAATTGTTGGGAGATGAATTTGTTGTGACAAAGGGACTGGATGGATGCTTATTCGTGTATTCTGGTGATGAGTGGAAGCTTATGGAAACCAAATTCAGAGAAGTATCACAATTCTCCAAAGAAGCCCGGAAGTTTGCAAGATTTTTCTTTGCAGGTGCAGCAACCTGTGAAGTGGACAAACAGGGGCGTGTACTGTTGCCGGCAACCCTCAGGGAATTTGCCGGGATTGAGAAAGAGGTTGTCTTGGCAGGCGTGGTGAACCACATAGAAATCTGGAGCAAAGACAGATGGCAGGATACTAATGAATATGATGATGTGGAGGAAATCGCAGAACATATGGCAAGCCTGGGACTTTCGATTTAATGCAGACTTTGGCTGCGGATGATCTGTGGAGAAGCCTAAACAGGAGAAATAATAAAAAGGAACAGAAAGGGAGCTTATGGAATTCAGGCACAAGTCTGTACTTTTAAAGGAAACAATTGAATACCTGAAGATTAACCCCGATGGAATATATGTGGATGGAACTTTGGGCGGCGGCGGACATGCCTATGAGATATGCAGGCGCCTGTCCTCCAAAGGAAAATTAATAGGAATCGATCAGGACGAGGATGCAGTTCGGGCAGCCGCCCAAAGGCTGTCGGAATTTGAAGACAGAACACAAATTATCAGAAGCAATTACCGCAGGATGCGGGAGGTTCTGGCAGAATACGGTACAGAACAGGTCAATGGCATTTTGCTGGATTTGGGAGTTTCCTCCTACCAGCTGGATGACCCTGAACGGGGATTTACCTACCGGACAGAAGATGCACCGTTGGATATGCGGATGGATAAACGTCAGAAGTTTACAGCAAAAGAGCTGATAAATACATATAGTGAGACAGAGCTATACCGGATCATCCGGGATTATGGGGAAGATAAATTTGCGAAAAACATTGCAAAACATATTGCAGCAGCAAGAGAAGAGAAAGAAATTGAGACAGCAGGAGAACTGACAGAGGTGATTAAGAGAGCAATTCCTGCCAAGGTGCGAATGAGCGGCGGACATCCGGCCAAGCGTACCTTTCAGGCTATTCGAATTGAGTTGAATGGCGAATTGGAGGTTTTACAGGATTCTCTGGAAGATATGGTGAAGCTGTTAATTCCCGGAGGAAGGATTTGCGTGATTACGTTTCATTCTCTGGAAGACAGAATTGTCAAGAATATCTTCCGGAACTGTCAAAATCCATGTACCTGCCCGACTGATTTCCCGGTTTGTGTATGTGGGAAAAAATCAATGGGAAAGACAGTGACAAGGAAGCCTGTTCTGCCAACGGAAGAAGAAATAGAATATAATTCACGGGCGAAAAGTGCAAAGCTGAGAGCATTCGAAAAGGCATAAAATGTAAGACTTAAATTTAAGATAGGAGTGAAAACAGTGAGACAGCAGGGAAATGCAGCGCGTAAAGAAAAAACTGTAAGCTACATAGAAGGGAATACAGTAAGAAAACTTCAACCGGACCCAGCGCGGCGGAGTGAAGAAACCCATCGGGAGTTTAAGGAGAAGCAGAGACTTGACAGAGAACAAAGAGAAAGAAAGCGGACTCTTCGGGCAGCGGCCAGAAGGAATCAGGAAAAAGCTCTTCAAATGAGCCCGGGCTATGTGTTGTTTTTAGCAGCGGCAATGCTGGTGATGGTAGGAGTGACTGGCGTTTATTTGAAGCTGCAGTCGGAACTTACCACCAGAATCAGGCATGTGGCGTCCCTGAAAAGTGAAGTGATGAACCTTAAGACAGACAATGATGCAGAGCAAAAGCGGATTGATACTTCCGTAGATTTGGAAGCGATTCGTCAGAAAGCTACAGGAGAATTGGGAATGATTTATCCTGGAAAGGATCAGATTATATATTTTGAAGTGGATTCCAGCGATTATATGAATCAATATCAGGATATCCCGGTAAAATAAAGAAGGTAATGACTATTGGCAACGAAAAAAAGAAAACCCGGAAAAAAGAAAGAACCCTTTAAGTTTTCCAGAAGAATGAAGAAAAAACTGCTGGTCATGGTTTCTCTTATCATGGCGATGCTGGGAGGGCTCGTTGGAAGGCTGATTTATATCGAGCAAGTCAAGGGCGATGAATATGAGAAACAGGTACTGAGCCAACAGGGATATGAAAGCCAGAGCATTCCATATCAACGGGGAGAGATTCTGGATTCCAAAGGAACCATATTGGCAAACAGCGTGGATGTATATAATGTAATTTTGGATTGCAAGCTGATTAATGAGGAATTTTACGACAGGGAGACGGAAAAGGATGTCAAGAAATATGTGGAGCCTACCATTGCGGCGCTGACACAATGTTTTCCGGATGTTACGGAAGAAGAGGTAATGGCTGCTCTGACAGAGAAAGCAGACAGTCGTTATTTTGTTTTGCGTAAAAAGCTGTATTATGACGAAATAAAAGAATTTGTAGAGTTGGAAGCAAAAGTAAATAAAAAGGGGAAAAAAGTAAATCCGAACGTACAGGGGGTATGGTTTGAAAAGGAATACCAGAGGGAATATCCTTACGGTACGCTGGCGTGCAAAGTGTTGGGATTTACCACTTCGGGAAATGAAGGAATCGGCGGGTTAGAAGATTATTACAATGACATTTTAAACGGCGTGAACGGCCGGCAGTACGGTTTTTTGAATTCCGATAATAATTTTGAGAAAACCATCAAAGAGCCGATCAACGGCAATGCAGTGGTGACTACTCTGGATTTGAATATCCAAAAGATCGTTCAAGAAAAGATTGCGGCATTTCAGGAAAAATACAGAAACGGCGTAACAGAGGGAGCAGGCAGCAAACAGGTCGGGGTGGTTGTGATGAATCCCCAAAACGGTGAGATTATGGCCATGTCAGACGGTCTTGTTTATGATTTGAATCAGCCAAGAGATTTATCCCTGTATTATTCGGAAGAAGAAATAAAATCTTTCAGTGAGGAAGAAAAGCTGAATAAACTGAATGAAATCTGGCAGAATTATTGTATCACTTATACCTATGAACCGGGTTCCACCGCAAAGCCGTTTACTGTAGCCACCGCATTAGAAACCGGAAAAACCAGGGAATGGTATGACTGTGACGGGATTGAGAAAATCGGCGGCCATGATATCAGATGCGTACAGCGTTCCGGGCATGGTCCCCAGACCATGGAACAGACTTTGATGAATTCTTGCAATGATGCAATGATGCAAATGGTAGTGGACATTGGGAAAGAAGATTTCTATAAATATCAGAATATTTTTAATTTCGGTTTGCGGACAAATATTGATTTGCCGGGAGAAGCCAGAACCGACACTTTGATTTATACAGTGGGAAACACCGACGCAACTTCACTGGCAACCAATTCATTTGGTCAGAATTTTAATGTAACATTGGTACAGCTGGCATCGGCGTTTTCCTCACTGATAAATGGAGGATATTACTATCAGCCTCATCTTGTGAAGAAAATTGTGGATGAAAATGGGAATACTGTACAATCTGTGGAGCCTGTGGTATTAAAGCAGACCATATCCCGGCAGACCAGTGATACTGTGAGACAGTATCTTTACAGTGTGGTATCAGAAGGAACTGGAAAAAGCGCCAAAGTGGATGGATATTCCATGGGCGGAAAGACCGGTACGGCACAAAAAGGGAATCGTGACGATAAGAAGTATGTGGTGTCTTTTATCGGATTTGCTCCGGTAGAAAATCCGGAAGTGCTGGTTTATGTGGTCATTGATGAGGCAAATGTGCCTATAGAGCAGCAGAGCAGCAGCCTTGCCACAGAACTGGCAAAGGAAATCTTCACAGAGATTCTTCCTTATTTGAATGTATTTCAGGATGAGGAAACAGAAAGCGGAGAAGAACCGGAAGGAACAGAGAATCTGCCGGAAGGAGACAATCCTGCAGGAACAGAAAATTCGCCGGAGGGGGCAGAGAATCCATCGGGAGAAGGAGAACCGGAAGGAACAGAGAATCCACCGGAGGGAACAGAGATTCCGCCAGAGGGCGGAGAACCGGAAGGGGACGAAGAGTCGCCGGAGGAGGGAGGCCAGGAAGGGACAGGGAGTTCCCCGGAGGACGAAGAGGGCCAGGAGAATCCGGGAGGAGATGAATATCCGGCAGAGGGCGTGCCGGAGGCTATGCCGGAAGGAGCTGAAAATCCGGTGCCAGAGGAGCAGTAAAAGAAGAGAAAGTGGAAAAACAGTACATAACCTCACAGAATATGTAATAAATTATAGTAATTGTAATTGTGAGGTTACTGTATGTTCCGCAATAAAACCTTTAATCGAAGGAAAATATTAATTGTTTTTACCGTGATTCTTCTGGTATTGTCCATTCTTGTAGGAAGGCTGGTGTATCTGATGATTTTCTGTTCTGAATATTACGGACAGAAAGCGGAAGATTTGCATGAGCGGGAACGAGATATCAAGGCGGCCAGAGGCAAAATCATTGATTCTACCGGCACTGTGCTTGCTACGAACCGTACGGTGTGCACTATTTCTGTTATTCACAGTCAGTTGGAGGAGCCGGAGGAGGTAATCCGGGTGTTGACCAAAGAACTTGAGATGGAAGAAGAGACGGTGCGCAAACGAGTAGAAAAGGTAAGTTCTATTGAAAGAGTAAAATCCAATGTAGATAAAGAAGTGGGTGACCGTATCCGTAATTATGGACTGGCAGGAGTGAAAGTAGACGAAGATTATAAGCGTTACTATCCTTATGGAACATTGGCTTCCAGGGTGCTGGGATTTACCGGAGGTGATAATCAGGGAATTATCGGACTGGAGGTTATGTATGAAGACTATCTGAAAGGCAGCAGCGGAAAAATTCTCACGCTTACAGACGCCAGGGGAGTGGAGATTGAAAATGCCGGAGAACGGCGGCAGGAGCCGGTAGATGGATATAATCTGCATATCAGTCTTGACTACAATATTCAAATGTACTGTGAGCAGGCAGCAAAAAAGGTGATGGAGGCGAAATCTGCAGACGGAGTATCGGTCATTGTAATGAAGCCGGATAATGGAGAGATACTGGCAATGGTAAATGTGCCGGAGTTTGATTTAAACGATCCGTTTACCCTGATACAGGAAGAAGAGGAGCAGTCAGAGACGAATCAACAAGATCTGCTGAATCAGATGTGGCGGAATCCCTGCATTAATGACACCTATGAGCCAGGTTCTGTATTTAAAACAATTACCACGGCGGCTTCTTTTGAGGAAGGAGTGGTATCCTTAAACGACCATTTTTTCTGTCCCGGATATAAAATGGTGGAGGACAGAAGAATTCACTGCCATAAAAGGGCAGGGCATGGAGCGGAAGATTTTACCCAGGGGATTATGAATTCCTGTAATCCGGTTTTTATTGAACTGGGACTTCGGCTGGGCGTCGATAATGTTTATAAATATTTTGAACAATTTGGGCTTTTGAACCGGACAGGAATTGATTTGCCGGGTGAGGCGTCCACAATAATGCATGATAAGAAGAATGTAGGTCCGGTGGAACTGGCTACCATTTCTTTCGGACAGTCTTTTCAGGTTACGCCAATCCAGCTTGCCACAACAGTTTCTTCCTTAATTAATGGAGGAAATAGGATTACGCCTCATTTCGGGGTATCTGTAAAGGATGATCAGGGCAACTTAATAGAGACGCTGCAGTATGACGTAAAGGAAGGGATTGTCAGTGAAAGCACCTCTGAGACGCTGCGGAGCGTTCTGGAAAAGGTGGTGTCTGAAGGGAGCGGGAAACGGGCATACATAGAAGGGTTTTCCATTGGAGGCAAAACTGCCACTTCCCAAACATTGCCCCGGAGCGCCAACAAGTATATTTCCTCTTTTCTGGGCTTTGCCCCGGCAGAGGATCCTCAGGTGCTTGCGCTTCTGATAATCAATAATCCCCAAGGAATCTATTATGGCGGGACCATAGCGGCTCCTGTGGTAAAAGAAATTTTTTCCAACATACTGCCGTATCTGGGAATTGAAAAACAGGCAGTTCCGGAAAAAGAAGATTCCGCGGAAAATTCAGAGGAAAATTCAGAGGAAAATTAAAAGAAAGATGCGGTGAGGGTAAAACATCGTAGAGATGAAGAGGTGTAGAGAAAATGACACAGAGAGTAATAGTTCCGGTATTGATTGCTTTTGCCATTACAGCCCTGTTAGGGCCTGTGGTAATTCCTGTGCTGAGGAAACTGAAAGTAGGACAGACAGAGCGGGAGGAGCTGAAATCCCATTTGAAAAAAGCCGGTACGCCTACCATGGGAGGACTGATGATACTGGCTGGGATCCTTGTAACTTCCATGATATATGTGAAGGACTATCCCAAAATTCTGCCGGTTCTGTTTGTGACTGTGGGGTTTGGCATTATCGGATTTCTGGATGATTATTTGAAAGTAGTGCTGCGGCGTTCTGACGGGCTGCTGCCCTGGCAGAAAATGGCGGGCCAGATACTGGTGACGGTTGTGTTTATTTTCTATATGAATCAATATACAGAAGGTTCCTCAAGGATGCTGATTCCCTTTACCGGAGGCTTTGAGCATGGAATTTATCTGGATTTGGGATGGCTGGCAGCGCCGGTTATGTTTCTGGCTATTCTTGGTACGGTAAACGGTGCAAATTTCACAGACGGCCTGGATGGTCTGGCTTCCAGTGTAACAGTATTGATAGCAACCTTTTTTTCCGTAGTTGCAATCGGAACCGGCAGCGGCATAGAACCTGTCACCTGCGCGGTAGTGGGGGCGCTGCTTGGATTTTTGCTTTTTAATGTATATCCTGCCAGTGTTTTTATGGGGGACACAGGCTCTCTTGCGTTGGGAGGATTTGTAGCTTCCACTGCTTATATGATGCAGATGCCCATATTTATTTTGATTGTGGCATTGATTTACTGGGCGGAACTGCTGTCAGTGATGATACAGGTGACCTATTTCAAGAAAACAGGCGGGAAGCGCATTTTCCGCATGGCTCCCATACATCATCACTTTGAATTATGCGGATGGTCTGAAACAAGGGTAGTGGCGGTATTTTCCATTATTACAGCCATATTATGCCTGATTGGGCTGCTTGCGCTTTAGGAGGGATAACATTGAATCTGGATGGAAAGAAATTTTTGGTAACAGGGTCCGGGATCAGCGGAATTGCAGCCGCAGAGCTTTTAGTGAACCATCATCTTCCGGTTGTGCTTTATGACGGTAAGGAAGACATGGAACCGGAGGAAATAAGACAGAAATCCCCTTTGCTGGAAAAGGTTGAAATTTATACCGGCAGGCTGCCCGAACAAGTGCTTTTGGACTGTAATACTGCAATCTTAAGCCCTGGGGTGCCTCTGGATAGTCCTGATGTGGAACGGATGAAGGAGGCGGGGCTTGCCCTTTGGGGAGAAATTGAGCTTGCCTGCATGTTTGAACGTGGCAGGGTGCTTGCGGTAACCGGAACCAATGGCAAAACCACAACTACTTCTCTGTTAGGTGAGATTATGAAGCACGCCGGCCTGGATGTGAAGGTAGTGGGGAATATTGGAATTCCTTATACCAGCCTGGTATCAGAAACCACGAAAGATTCTGTGACAGTGGCAGAGATCAGCAGCTTTCAATTGGAGACGGTGCATAAGTTCTGTCCTCAGATTTCTGCTGTGTTAAATCTTACGCCGGATCACTTAAACCGTCATCATACCATGGAAAATTATCAGAAGGCGAAAGAACGGATTGCGGCAAACCAGGGAGCAGATCAGGTATGTATTCTGAATTATGAGGATTCGGCGCTGCGGGAGTTTTCCGGCCGGGTGAAAGCGCAGGTGATATTTTTCAGCAGCCAGAGAAAGCTGGATCAGGGAATTTATCTGGAAGGAGAAGAGATAATCTGGAACTGGAAGGGGGAAACGGCAGTTTTTTGTAATGTTCACGATCTTCTGCTTTTAGGAAAGCATAACTATGAAAATGTCATGGCCGCTGCAGCGATGGCACGGATGGCAGGAGTTTCCATAGAAAAAATACGGGAAGTTTTGGTTACTTTTGCGGCGGTGGAGCATAGAATAGAATATGTGGTGACTAAAAAGGGCGTCCGTTTTTATAATGATTCCAAAGGGACCAATCCGGATGCGGCAATTCAGGCCATACGCGCCATGCAGTGGCCTACATTATTGATTGGAGGGGGATATGATAAAGATTCCGAGTATGAGGAATGGATTCGTGCGTTTGAAGGTAAAGTAAAAAAATTTGTACTGCTTGGAGCTACCAGAGAGAAAATAAGGGACACGGCAGTCAGGCTTGGATATCCCAGGGAGGATATTATCATGGCGGACAGTTTGCAGGAAGCGGTCAAGGTATGTTTTGACCATGCAGTAAGCGGAGATGCAGTGCTGCTTTCACCGGCCTGCGCAAGCTGGGGGATGTTCAAAAATTATGAACAGCGAGGAGAAATCTTTAAGGAACTGGCGAGGGCGTTAGAGGAATAACTGTGAAATTGTAAGTCAGGAGTGCTGATATGGGTAGAGATGGAAGAGTTGACAGAAGACAAAAAAATATCCGCTATTTTGACTATACGCTGCTGCTGATTGTATTTTTTCTGATCTGTTTCGGGCTGGTCATGCTGTACAGCACAAGCGCCTATAATGGCCAGCTGAGGTTTAAGGATTCCGCCTATTATCTGAAGAAACAGCTGCAGGCGGATGCCCTGGGAATTGCAGCAATGGCAATTGTTTCCAGAATTGACTACCGTGTGTGGAAGAATTTCTGGATGCTTGCGTACATAGGAGCATTTGGGTTATGTACCCTGGTGCTTTTCATCGGAGATGAATTAAACGGTGCAAAGCGCTGGCTGAACCTGGGGTTTACAAGTTTTCAGCCTTCAGAGGCGGCAAAGCTTGCAATCATTGTGTTTTTAGCCACAATTATCAGCAAAATGCCCAAGCAAATGGGGAAATTTTCTTCCCTGGTGAAAATAATTGCAATCGTCCTTCCTATGGTTGCCGTTGTAGCCATCGGTAACCTTAGTACGGCAATTATTATATTAGGAATCGCTATTTCCATGGTGTTTGTTGCAAGCCCCAAATACGCCCAGTTTTTTATTGCAGGAGGAACCGTAATTCTGTTCGGGGCAATTTTTATTATGATGGAAGCCTACCGTGCAGAACGTCTGCGGATCTGGCTGAACCCGGAAAAATATGAGAAAGGGTATCAGACGCTTCAGGGCTTGTACGCCATCGGTTCCGGCGGTCTCTTTGGAAAGGGGTTAGGGGGCAGCATGCAGAAGCTGGGATTTGTGCCGGAGGCCCAGAATGATATGATTTTCTCTATTATCTGCGAGGAATTGGGTTTATTTGGCGCTATCAGCGTCATACTGCTGTTTGTGATTATTATCTGGCGGTTTATGGTAATTGCCAGCAATGCTCAGGATTTGTACGGAGCATTAATTGTCACAGGGGCGCTGGCTCATATTGCCATACAAGTCATCTTGAATATTGCGGTAGTAACCAATACCATACCTAATACAGGAATTTCTCTGCCGTTTATCAGTTATGGGGGAACGTCAGTGCTTTTTCTGCTGGCGGAAATCGGGCTGGTGTTAAGTGTGTCAAGAGGAATTCATCTGGAACAGGAGTAGGATATGGGAAAAGGAAAACGAAAACAGAAAAAACGATGGAAGACGGCGGGACTGACATTTCTTATGATTTTGCTGTTTTTTGCAATAGCGACGCTGATTGTGGTGAATGTTTTTACAGTGAAAAAAGTGAAAGTAACCGGCAATGAGCATTATCCGGACGAAGCCATGGAGGACTGGCTTCTGGATGATGAATACTGCTGGAACAGCTTGTATGTTTATTTTAAATACAAGTTTGTGGAACCTAGAGAAATGCCTTTTGTAGACAGTATGGAAGTGTTTCTGAAATCACCTCATACGCTGGAGATCAAAGTATACGAAAAAGCATTGTTGGGCAGGGTTTATATTGATGCTTTGGGGCAGAATGCTTACTTTGACAAAGACGGATTTGTGGTGGAAATGTCTTCTGAGGTGATCGAGGGGGTTCCTGTCATCAGCGGGTTGGAGGTGGAACAGATTGTATTGTATGAAAAACTTCCGATTAAAGGGAAAAATATTTTGAAAAATCTGTTATCACTGACGCAAATGCTGAAAAAATATGAACAGGTTCCGGAAAATATCAGATATGGAGGAGAAGGGAATTTTACATTGAGTTACGGCGAAATTACTGTCCAGATCGGACAAGCCCAAAATCTGAATGAGAAAGTGGTACGGCTTTCTCATATTATGCCGAAACTGGACGGGCAGAAAGGCGTACTGCATCTGGAAAGCTGGACGGAAAATACAACAGATATTGCTTTTGAAAAAGCGGGGTAAAAGGTTTTTTACTGAATATTCTGCTGTTTTTAAAAGTAGGAAACAAGAACTATTGAAAAAAATATCATAAATTTAAAAATTCTTATTGATTAATTCTTCAAAAAATTATAGTATAGTGTATAAGAGTTTAAAAATGGAATTGAAAGAAAAGTTCAGATATAGGATAAAAGGAGGAAGAACCTTGCTTGAAATAATGACAACAGAGGCAGATTCCAGTGCGAAAATTATAGTAATCGGTGTTGGAGGGGCTGGAAATAATGCAGTCAATAGAATGATTGATGAAAGTATCGGCGGCGTTGAGTTTATTGGAATCAACACAGACAAGCAGGCATTGACGCTCTGTAAGGCGCCCACGCTGGTTCAGATTGGCGAGAAGCTGACAAAGGGGCTGGGAGCAGGCGCACAGCCGGAAATCGGTCAGAAAGCGGCAGAAGAGAGCATTGACGAGCTGACCGCAGAGATTAAGGGCGCGGATATGGTGTTCGTAACCTGCGGAATGGGAGGCGGAACAGGAACTGGCGCCGCTCCGGTAGTTGCGAAGATTGCCAAGGATATGGGAATTCTGACCGTAGGGGTAGTGACGAAGCCCTTTCGGTTTGAGGCCAAGGCCCGTATGGTGAACGCCATGGGGGGAATTGAGCGGCTGAAGGATAGCGTGGATACCTTGATTGTAATACCCAATGATAAGCTTTTGGAGATTGTGGACAGAAGAACCACCATGCCGGATGCTTTGAAGAAGGCGGACGAAGTATTGCAGCAGGCAGTGCAGGGAATTACAGACCTGATCAATGTACCTGCTCTGATTAATCTGGATTTTGCAGATGTTCAGACGGTAATGAAGGATAAGGGAATGGCTCATATCGGTATCGGTATGGCAAAAGGGGATGATAAGGCGACCGAAGCTGTGAAGCTGGCGGTGGCAAGTCCTTTGTTGGAGACCACCATTACGGGAGCTTCTCATGTGATTATCAACATATCCGGAGACATCTCCCTTGTGGACGGCAGCGATGCAGCCAGCTACGTGCAGGATTTGGCAGGAGAGAATGCGAATATTATCTTTGGCGCCAAGTTCGATGAGAGTATGGCAGATGAGGCAATTGTTACCGTGATTGCCACAGGGCTTGGAGACGGAGCCCCAGCGCCTAAGGTAATGCCCAGTATGAAGTATGCCCAGAATACTGGCTCAAGAATGACAAATACCACAAGAACTTCCAGCAATCTGGGGTCTGTGACACGTCCGGCCAGCCCTTACGGAACTGTTAACCAACCGGCTTCCGCCGCAGGGTCAAGTAATCTTGGCGTAACGGCTTCTACCCTTGGGATTCAGAGGCCCAGAAGACCGGAGAGCACAGTGCCGGAGCGAGATATTAAGATTCCTGAGTTTTTGAAGAATACAAGGAAATAAAAGGATAAGAGAATAGAAGTGTACATATTGAAGTTGCTGTATTGATACAGTATGCATGGCTGCTGCAGATCGTGCGTATTAATACAGTGGCTTTTTGTTTGAGCAGGCGGAATTTAAGCGGGCCGATGAACCGAAGAAAGTCCTTCGCCTTGCTGCGGTTAGTAAAAGCAAGACAGAAAAAAGCAGAAATTATCGGGAAAACTCCATGTGAAAAGGATATACTAAAGAGGAACACAAGACAGCGCTAATATGGAGGAAATTGCGGTGAAAGAGAATATTTTAGAGCATTACAGGAAAACAGGAACTTATACATATGCCGGAGCATACGGGGATTATTTTCGTTCTCTGCCAGATGATATTTCGGAACTTGGCAGGCTGGTATGCAGTCAGGTGATACACAGGGTAACGTTACAGGAAGGAAATTCCAACGCCAATGCAAATCTTATCTACGGAGACATGGAACGGTATCCCTGGTATCGGATGCGGTGCGAGGATGATGTTCTTTTGACTGCGCCGGCTCTTGTTTCAGAACTGTTTCGGTTGGATGCCCGGGGGTTCGTAAAGGACAGGAAAGTGGAAGATAAAATTGTGGTGACCTGCCGCTATGTATCAGTTCTTATGAGCGCTATTTTAAAGGCAAAAGGGATTCCAGCCAGATGTCGCGCCGGGTTTGCCCCTTATTTTCAGGAAGGAGTCAGCATGGATCACTGGGTGAATCAATACTACAGTGAGAAAGAGGAACGATGGATTACCTTTGATGCTGACGGTTTCTACGAAGAGTGTGGGATGTCCCTTTCCCAGTATGATATACCGCCGGACAGCTTCGACTGGGCCGCAGATGCTTATCTTGCAGTGAGAAATGGGAAAACAGACGGGAATCAGTATATATTTGCGGACAGGATGGGAACCCGTTCTCTGCCGGCATTGATTCGTTACCTGCTTTATGATTTCCATGCTCTTATGAACAATGAGCTCACTTACAGCTTTCTGCCTGCCTGTCTGGAGGGAAGACTTGCAAAGCTGAGCCGGGAGGAACTGGAGGAATTGGATTATCTGGCAGAGCGGCTTTTGGAGCCGGATCGAAATTTTGATGAATTGTGTGAACTGTGGCAGACAGAAAGAAAATTCCGAATTATAAATAGTCCGTTGGTGGGAACCGATGCCCATGACGCAGACTGGGGCAACTCATAAACAGCCAAATGGTTATGCGAGGGATGACGCATTACAAACCAGAACGCCACTGGTGGGAGAAATGGAGCGACATATGGAGTGGATTCGAGCAGTAGAAGATGCACTTGCGTATATAGAAGAGCATATTACCGATGATTTGACAATCAGCAGAGTCGCCGCAGAAGTGAATATTTCCCCTTTTTATTTTCAAAAGGGTTTTTCCATGTTGTGTGGGTATACAATGGGAGAATATATTAGGATGCGGCGTTTATCACTGGCAGGCAGTGAGATTTTGTCATCTGGCAGAAAAGTAATTGATCTGGCAGTTCAGTATGGCTATGATTCTCCGGACAGCTTTACAAAGGCCTTTACCCGGTTTCACGGAAGCACGCCCACGGATGTAAGGAAAAACGGCGCGCCGCTGAAATCATTTGCGCCGCTGCATATCAGATTAACCCTGGAGGGAGGCATGGTGACCGAGTACAGAATTGAGGAAAAGCCTGCCTTCAAAGTAATGGGGCTTTCACGGATATTTTCTTACGAGTCTGCAAATGCAGAGGTTCCCAAGTATTGGGACGAGATGCATAGCTGTGCAGAGGAAAGGCCTGTGATGGGAAAGTATGGAATCTGCCTTGATGAAGAGATGACAGGAAATCAGTTTCGATATATGATCGCAGATGATTTCCGGCAGGAAGAGGCTTTGCAGAAACGTTTAGAGGAATATGAGATTCCGGCTCATATATGGGCGATTTTTCCCAGCAGAGGGCCTATGCCGATTCAGCTGCAGGAGATTAACAGAAGAATTTTTTCCCAATGGCTTCCCTCAAGCCGGTATGAGATTGCAAAGGGGTATAATATTGAATCTTACAGCAATCCCGCTGATTTCAAATACGGAACCCAGGATTCCAGGTATTATGCGGAAATCTGGATTCCTGTGAAAGCCTCTGTTTTACTGGCGGAAGAATGAGACTAAGATTGCAGTGAGTGACGATGTATTAGCATTGTTAGTTTAAATATCAACGTGCCGGTACACTAGATATTTCACGGCGGGGCTGTCGAGAAATGACAGATTTCTCACAATATATATTGTGATTCTTTCAATGTCACAACCATATATTGTGTACAAATTTCATTTCCAGACAGCCCCGTTTTTGTCGTATTCTGTAAAAGAATTTTTCCCAAAGTGGACAATGGTTTGACAAAAAAATCTGCATCTTCCGTTTATACTGTACTTGTCGATATTCGGAAAGGAGGGTGTAGGTGAAATATGAACTATATGCAGACGTGTGGTTTCTGACAAATTTCACAATGGACAGTACAGCGCTCTGGATTGCAGGAAAGTTTATGAAACAGCAGATTCGGGCGGGAAGGCTGTTGTTGGGAAGTTTTGCAGGAACGGCTGTTTCCATGCTCCTTTTTTTTGTGTGGGACGATTATACCTGGTATCAGATCTGCGTGCATTTTTTAGTTAATCCCGGAATGGTATTCCTGTGCTATCGAAGCAGGGAGAAAAAAGAATTTCTGGGACAGTGTGCAGTTACGTATCTGGCGTTTCTTCTTTTGGGCGGCATACTGGAGTGGAGTATGCAGAATGCGGCAGGAGGTATAGATTTTGTATGGTATTTTTCGGGTGCGGCGCTGTTTCTTGCAGCGGCAAAAAAAATGCTTGGACATTTAAAAAGAGAAAAAGAAACCGTATATGACCTTCTTCTGATTACTGGGGAAGGGAATATTTCTGTAAAGGGTTTTTACGATACGGGGAATCTTTTGATAGATCCTCTGGTGGGCCGGCCGGTACATATTATTAAAAAAGAGATCTTAAAGGAACAGATACAGCAGGGAAAGCTTCCGGTACGTTTGATTCCCTATCACTCTCTGGGGCAGGAGTCAGGGCTGCTGGAAGCAGTTACTTTAGAGGGAATGTATATTATGCGGGAAAACCATCCGGTATACTTAAAAAAGCCTGTTTTTGGCATGGCAGAGGAAAAGTTATTTCAGAATGACAAATGCGAAGTGATATTAAATGGAAAAAGTATGGAGAATTGAAGGAGGATGATTATGTATATCAAAATCACAATACCGCGGCATTTTCAATTAAAGCTGATCCCAACGATACGGAATCTGCTGTTATTGAAAAAAGGGGATGTCCACTATATCGGAGGAGCGGAAATTCTGCCGCCGCCGTTGGAAACAGTGGAAGAGAACCGATGTATTCAGATGCTTGCAGGGGAAGAGTCGGAAAATGCCAGAAGCGTGCTGATTGAACATAATCTGCGGCTGGTGGTGTACATAGCGAAGAAATTTGATAACACGGGAATTGGAGTGGAGGACCTGATTTCTATTGGAACCATAGGACTGATCAAAGCAATCAATACCTTTAATCCCACCAAAAATATTAAGCTGGCCACCTACGCTTCCCGGTGTATTGAAAATGAAATTCTCATGTATTTAAGGCGGAATAACAAGACCAGAATGGAGGTTTCCATTGATGAGCCCCTGAATGTGGACTGGGATGGAAATGAACTTCTTCTGTCAGATATTTTAGGAACGGATGAGGATATTATTTATCGGGATATTGAAACGGAAGTGGAGAAAAATCTTTTGAAAAAGGCGGTGGAAAAGCTGTCAGACAGAGAACGTACCATTGTAGAGCTGCGGTTCGGCTTAAACAGTCCTCAGGGAGAGGAGATGACCCAGAAAGAAGTTGCGGATCTTCTTGGGATTTCCCAGTCTTATATTTCACGGTTAGAGAAGAAGATTATGAAACGTTTGAAAAAAGAAATCGTCAAACTTGAATAGATATGATATACTTTATCATGAGGAGGGACCCAGCTCTGCTGGGAGGAGCCCTGATGATTTATCATGAGGAGGGACCCAGCTCTGCTGGGAGGAGCCCTGATGATTTGTAACAGGTTAAAGTAGTAACACAATATAAATTTTTCACAAAGGAGATGGTAATTTGAAGCTTGAATTTTTGGGGGCAGCCCATGAGGTAACCGGAAGCTGTCATTATGTGAAGATGGGGGATATTCATCTTTTGGTAGACTGCGGAATGGAGCAGGGGCCGGATTTGTATAAGAATCAGGATATTCCGGTGAAAACAGCGGATATTGATTATGTATTGATTACGCATGCCCATATTGACCATTCTGGATTATTGCCGCTGCTTTACAGTCATGGCTTTCGGGGGAAAGTCTACGCCACCAGGGCGACGGCGGAATTGTGCCATATTATGCTCAAAGATTCTGCCCATATCCAGATGTTTGAAGCGGAATGGCGGAACCGGAAAGGGAGGCGCGCCGGGAAGCCTCTGATAGAGCCTATGTATACCATGGAAGATGCTATTGGGGTGCTGAATCTTTTCATTCCATGCGAATATGGGGAAATTATTACATTATGCCCGGAAATCACGATTCGTTTTGTGGACGCCGGCCATTTGCTTGGCTCTTCCAGTATTGAAATCTGGGGAACGGAAGAGGGAAAACAGGTAAAACTGGTGTTTTCCGGTGATATCGGCCATGGAAATAAACCGCTGATCCGCAATCCTCAGTATATCAGAGAAGCGGATTATGTGATTGTGGAATCCACTTATGGGGATCGGCTGCACCAGGATCCGCCGGATTACGCCAAAGAACTGGCAGCCGTATGCCGGGAGACATTTACCAGGGGAGGCAATCTGGTGATTCCCGCCTTTTCTGTAGGAAGAACCCAGGAAATGCTGTATTTTTTCCGAAAAATTAAAACAGAGGGGCTGCTGCCGGATTTTTCAGATTTTGAAGTGTATATTGACAGTCCCCTGGCCGTGGAGGCAACCAGCATTTTTCACAAAAATGTCAAAGAGTGTTTTGACCATGAGGCTCTGGAACTGGTGCGGAAAGGAAAGAATCCCATCAGTTTTCCGGGACTTAAGGTTGCGGTTTCCAGTGAAGAATCCAAGATGATTAACTTTATCCAGAAACCAATTGTCATTATTTCAGCCTCCGGCATGTGTGAGGCTGGACGCATTCGGCATCATTTGAAGCACAACCTTTGGCGTGA
The DNA here is from genome assembly GCF_004793545.1 of Petralouisia muris. Taxonomy (GTDB): domain Bacteria; phylum Bacillota; class Clostridia; order Lachnospirales; family Lachnospiraceae; genus Petralouisia; species Petralouisia muris. Next base: position 51,299 of record NZ_SRYA01000015.1, read on the forward strand.
GGATTCAACAATTCTGTTTGTAGGCTATCAGGTGCCGGGAACCCTGGGAAACATTCTTCTGAACGGAGGAAAGGAAGTAAAACTCTTTGGGGAAGCCATTGAGGTGCATGCGCAGATTAAAAATCTGGCAGGAATCAGCGGCCATGCAGATCAACAGCATCTTTTGGAGTGGATAAAGGCATTTGGGGAAACGCCCAAACGGGTATTTGTGGTTCACGGAGAAGACAGTGTCTGTGATGCCTTTGCATCGCTGATTACCAGAGAAACCGGGCTTGAAGCAACAGCCCCCTACAGCGGAGACATTTATGATTTGGAAACAAATGTATGTCTGGCTCAGGGAAGCCGGGAAAAGAAGGTTTCCAAAACGAAGGAATCCCGTGCCGTTTCCAATGTATTCGCAAGGCTTTTGGCAGCCGGAGAACGGCTGCTTGCCCTTATCCGTAAATCGGAAGGGCGGCCCAACAAAGAACTTGGGAAATTTGCCGATCAGATTAACTCTCTCTGCGATAAGTGGGAGTAAGGGAGAGATAGTTTTTCATATTTTTTAAAGCGGATTTTTCCAATCTGCTGACCTGGGCCTGGGAGATGTGGATTTCTTCTGCCACTTCCATTTGGGTTTTTCCCTCAAAGAAGCGGAGCTTGATAATGTAATTTTCCCGTTCGTTCAGCCGCTTCATGGCGTCGCTTAAGGAAAGCTCTTCCACCCAGGTTTCTTCTTTATTTTTTTTGTCGCTGATTTGATCCATTACATAGAGGGTGTCGCCGCCGTCTGTGTAGACCGGATCATAAAGACTGACGGGACATTGAATGGCATCTAGGGCAAATACAATATCCTCTTTTGGAATATCAATTTCTTTGGCGATATCCTCTATGGTGGGTTCTCTGGAAAGCTCTTTGGACAGCAGCTCTCTTGCATGGATTGCCTTGTATGCAGTGTCTCTTAGGGAGCGGCTTACCCGGATGGAATTATTGTCCCTGAGATACCGCCTGATTTCGCCGATAATCATGGGAACCGCATAGGTGGAAAATTTTACTCCGATGTCAGGATTGAAATTGTCGATGGATTTGATTAACCCAATGCACCCGATCTGGAATAAATCGTCTACATTTTCATTACTGTTGGAGAATCTCTTGATTACGCTTAAAACAAGGCGGAGATTGCCCTTAATATAAGTTTCACGTGCATTCTGATCTCCCGCCTTAATGCGGGAAAACAAGTCACTTTTTTCTTCTTCTTTTAATACCGGGAGTTTTGCAGTGTTGACCCCGCAAATCTCTACTTTGTATGCAGCCATGATGTTACCTCCGGAAAGTTTAATGTATTAAAAGAATGCACGTAATTTGCCACTTTTATTCAAGAAATTTTCGTGGTATAATTTATCATGAGGAGGGACCCATCGAAGATGGGAGGAGACCTGATGATTGTTATCATGAGGATTTATCCATCGAAGATGGGAGGAGACCCTCAACGATTTATGTTAGAAGGAGAAAACAACAATGAAAGATGCAATAGATAAGAGGAATGACAGAGAAAGAATTGCAAGAAGCATTGTAAAACGCAGAAATATTGTGTATATCAGCCAAGAAGAGCTGAATCGGAAACAGCGGGAAGAGGAACGGAAGCTGAAGCAGGAAAGAACGGAAGCAGCGGAACAGCTTGTGAAACAATTTAAAGACGAAGCGAAGCAAAAGCAGGCAATGGAGATTGAACGTCTGCTGGCAGAACAGGCTATGCTGGAAAAGCAGCTGGAAACTGGAATGGACGCCACCGGCAAGAAGCCTATGAATGATATTACACAGGAAAGAGTAGAGGCGATTTTAAGTGAAAAGAACAAACAATTGGAAATTATTGTATCTTCCGGCGGTTTATTGGTGGAGCAGGAAGCCGGGCCGGTGGAAATATCTGTACCAGAAGAGAATCCGGTCCATGAGTCTCCAACAGAAACAGACTCTGCACAGCATATTGTGTCAGCTTCCGAGACAGATGGCCCGGACGGTGAAACAGATGCTAAGCCGCTGACACAGGCAGATGCTTCGGTACAGGAGGATGGTATACAGTTAGAAGAAAGTGTGGCAGCAGAATGATGAAAGAATCGGAAAAAAGAAAACGGCAGCAGGAAGAAACGGCCAGGAAAGCTCAGAGGGAACCAGGTCCTCTGAGTGAAACCTGGTCCCAGGACGCCCAGGATGAACTGGAAGATTTTATTGAACAACAGGGAATTTATATCCGTCAATAGCGGAGAGGGAAAAAGTTTTTGGAGATATTCCGTAAAATTTGCGGAAAGCCCGCAGGAAAGTGGAATAATCTGAGAAACCGCACTTAGCGGCGGCTTTCAGTACAGGGGTGCCTCCCCGCATCAGATCTGCCGAATGCAGCAGACGTTTCTGCTGAACATAACTGTGAAGGGTATAGCCGGTGGTTTCCTTAAATTTGTGCATTAAGTAATATTTACTGACATAGAATCGGTCTGCCAGCGCTTCATTGGATAAATCTTCTGCCAGATGGGTATTGATATAGGTTAAAATATCCGTAATCCGCTGATCGTAACGGGAAGCAGAATCATCCAGTTGATATGTTTCAGGGAGAAAAATACGGTTTAAGTATACCATAAACTGTAAAAAATAAGACTGGCTTAAGAGTTCATGTCCAAATTCTCTGCTTTCCAGAGAAGATTCCAGTTGATGGAGCAGCGTCTGGATCTCTGTCTGCAGCGTCTGGTTTAAGCGGATCAGATTAAAACTTTTTTCCGTAGTGGCAGTAAAGCACTGAGACAGGTCGCAGGAATGAGTTGCCTGGGTCTGAATGTAATCTGGCTGCAGCCACAGAACCACCCTCTCATAGGTGACATTGGGATCGATGACAGGCTTGTGAATATCATGATGATTGATGAGAAGGATGTCCCAGGGCTTTAAGTCATAGGCTTTTCCTTCCACAAGGTAGGTGACATTGCCAGATAGAAAGATGATAATTTTATTAAAATCATGATAATGAAATTCAAATTCCTGATTTTTTTTATCTTTCAGATGGAACAGACGAAAATTCTGATGAAGGTATCCCGTCTGTTTTTCGCTGCTGATTTGTGCTATGTCTTCCATATATAATCTCCTTTCGTATTTATACCAACGAGCATATTTATTTAATCATACCGCATTTTTTGCAATATTTCAAGCAATATATTCTCTATGATATGCAAAAAGAATGAGTTAAAATGGTATTAGAATGAAACCAGAGCATAAGGCATAGTTTGAAAGGAGAGAATGCTGTGTGCAGAGAAAGGGTGAACGGTATGGAAAACAATATTACAATGAAAAAGTATCATGGACTTGGAAACGATTATCTGGTGTTAGATCCCAATAAAAATGATTTAGAACTTCAGACCAGGAATATTGAGCGGCTGTGCCGGAGGAATTTCGGGGCAGGAGCGGACGGTCTCTTGTACGGGCCGCTGATGGAAGAAGGCAAAATAAAAGTGCGTATTTTTAATTCCGACGGCTCGGAAGCAGAAAAAAGCGGCAATGGCGTGGGAATTTTTGCAAAATATCTGTTGGATGAAGGGTATGTGACGGAATCAAAATTCAGCCTGAATACTCTGGCAGGAGATGTAGAAATTGAATTTTCTGAAGAAAATAAAAATGTGATGCGGGTGAATATGGGAAAGCCTTCTTATGCAGGGAAGGAATTGCCCCTGACCGGGCTGGAAGGAGAGATTGTAAATGCGCATTTAAGGTTCCATGACAATGACTACAATACCACCTGCCTTTCTGTGGGGAATCCCAATTGCGTGATTATGATGGAAGAGGTAACGCCCCGGAAGGCAAAGGAACTGGGTCCTTATGTGGAAAGCTCTGACTATTTTCCCAATCGAATGAATATGCAGCTTTGTAAGGTGACGGATCGTGAGAATATCACCATTGAGATTTATGAGAGAGGGGCAGGCTATACCCTTGCATCAGGAACAGGCGCTTGTGCGTCGGCGGCGGCAGCCAGACGAATGGGTCTGGTGGATGATAAAGTGACTGTGCATATGCAGGGCGGCGATCTGCTGATTGAGATGGAAGAGGACGGTACCATTTTTATGACCGGCAGTGTTGGAACTGTGGGAACATTTATGCTGGCAGAGAATTTTTTTGCATAGTTGGACTGGAAAATATAGCAATAGGACTAAAGTATCATAAGAAATAGAAAAAGTGGGTGACATTTAGCCCACTTTTTGTTATTATATATAAATAAGTAGGAAGAGAGTAATCCCCAGGATACCAAAGGCGGATTGCAAGAGAATTACAGAAGCAACAGGAGAGGATTATGGAAAAGATATTAGACATTATCAGCAAAGAAGTCATGGAAGCGATGAAAGCCAACGGGTATGATGAAAAATACGGCAAAGTAACCTTGTCGAACCGGCCGGATCTCTGCGAATATCAATGTAACGGAGCGATGGCGGCTGCCAAGGAATACAAATGCGCTCCCTTTCTGATTTCAGACAAAATTGCACAGAGCCTGGCTGGGAACAGACTGTTTGCATCGGCAGAATCCGTGAAGCCTGGATTTTTGAATTTGAAAATTAATCCAGATTATCTGGCAGCTTATCTGCAGGAAATGGAATCTGACAGAGAGCGTCTGGGCTGTGATAAATGTAAAGAACCAAAGACGATTATGATAGATTACGGCGGGCCCAATGTGGCGAAGCCTCTCCATGTGGGGCATTTGCGTTCGGCAATTATTGGGGAAAGCGTGAAGCGGATCGGCAGATTTATGGGACATCATATGATTGGAGACGTACATCTGGGAGACTGGGGGCTTCAGATGGGGCTGATTATCACAGAACTGAAAGAACGGAAGCCGGATCTTGTGTATTTTGATGACAAGTATGAGGGGGAATATCCTAAGGAACCGCCCTTTAACATTTCTGAACTGGAGGAGATTTATCCCACAGCCAGCGGGAAGTCTAAGGAAGATGAGGCTTATAAAGAAGAGGCTATGACTGCCACCTATGAGCTTCAGCATGGAAGAAAAGGGTACGGTGCACTGCTGAATCATATTTTAGAGGTATCTGTCAGCGATTTAAAGCGGAATTATGAGAATTTGAACGTGTCCTTTGAGCTTTGGAAAGGGGAATCTGACGCCCAGCCTTTTATCCCGGGAATGGTGCAGAAGATGAAGGATGATGGATTTGCCTATATCAGTGAAGGGGCGTTGGTGGTGGATGTGAAAGAAGAAACAGACGCCAAGGAGGTTCCCCCCTGCATGATTCTGAAATCAGACGGTGCCTCCCTTTATAATACAACGGATCTTGCGACTATTGTGTGGCGCATGCAGGAGTATCATCCGGACAAAATTATATATGTGGTGGACAAACGGCAGGAATTGTATTTTACCCAGGTATTCCGTTGTGCAAGGAAAACCGGGCTGGTGAAACCGGAAACAGAACTGAAATTTCTGGGATTCGGAACCATGAACGGCAAGGATGGCAAACCTTTCAAAACAAGGGAAGGAGGCGTGATGCGTTTGGAACATCTGGTATCAGAAATTAATGAAGAGATGTACCGAAAAATTGCGGACAACCATACGGTAGAGGAAGCAGAAGGACGTAAGACGGCTCAGGTGGTTGCCCTTTCAGCCATTAAGTATGGCGATTTGTCTAATCAGGCTTCTAAGGACTATATTTTTGATATCGAACGCTTTACCTCTTTTGAAGGCAATACGGGTCCTTATATTTTGTATACCATTGTAAGGATTAAGTCTATTCTGAGAAACTATCAGGCAGAGAAAACTATGCCGGAACAGGCCAGGATACTTCCGGCGCATTCCGACAGTGAGAAAGCATTGATGTCAGAGCTCAGCAGGTTTAACGGCATGATGGAAAATGCATTTGCAGAGACTGCGCCTCATAAGGTATGCGCTTATATTTATGATCTTGCCAATGCTTTTAACCATTTTTATCACGAAACAAATATTATGAAAGAACCGGATGCAATGGTTCAGGCCGGTTATATCAGGCTGCTGGAGCTGACGAAACGGGTGTTGGAGCTTTGTATTGACGTGTTGGGATTTGAGGCGCCGGAGAGGATGTAGCGTTTTCAAAAAGCGGGAATTCGGGGGAAATTATGATTACAATAAAAGAAATCGCATCGATATTAGGTCTTAGCCCCACAACAGTATCCAATGTTGTAAACGGGCATACGGAAAAGATGTCAAATGTTACCAGGCAGAGAATCGAAGAGGCGCTGATCCAGTATGGGTTTCAGAAGGCAGTACATCAGGAAGAGTACGGTAAAGCATTGAAGCTGATATCCGTGGATTTCTTTCTCAGTTCAAAAGAGAATGTTTTTATGGATCCTTTTTGCTCGGAACTGTTGAACGCAATCTGCATGAAACTGCAGGAATCCGGCCGGTATCCAGTATGCGGAATTCCAAAAGAAGAGGAAGAGATTTGCCGCAAGCTGCAGGCGCGCAATATTGAGGGTGGGATCGTAGTTGGTTTCCATCCCTGGGAGTGTGAAGATTTTGTAAAAAGAGCCGGCAAACCAGTGGTTTTTGTGGACTGCGGCGAAGGAAATTATGATAATGTGGGAATTGCCGATTACAAAGGCGGCAGGGAAATTACGGAATTTATGCTGAAGCAGGGGCATCGTAAAATTGCATATTTCTGTGATAAAAAGAGTCCTGTGTCCAGTACCTTTGAGCGGTTCCGGGGGTATTGCGACGCCTTGGAGAGTTATGGGATTGCTTATAACAACAAGGATTATTACTATTTGCCCGATGATCGGCACGCCCGGCGGGAAGCGCTGCGCAGCTTTGCTCACAACGCCAGGAAAGAAGGGTATACGGCTGTTTTTGTAGTTTCAGATTTTCTGGCCAATGAAGCCATCAGTATTTTCTTTGGGGAGGGGCTAAAGGTGCCGGAGGATATTTCGGTGGCAGGGTTTGATGATAATGTTTACGCCAGGCTGAGCCGGCCTATGCTGACTACCGTCCGTCAGTTTGTTGCCGAGAAAGGGGAAGAAGCGGTAAAATTGCTGATGCAGCGGATCAAAGGGGAAGAGATTATTGCCAAATCTTTCAAATTGCCGGTGGAGCTTATCGTCAGGGAAAGCGTAAGAAATATCAATGGGTGATTGCTGGCAAGGTGCAGCGGATACTTTTGAAAAACGTGAGAATGATACAGAATGAGAAATTTATTGCGGGAAACAGGCAGAGGACAGAATCAGGATCTTCTGTCTGTTTTTGCGTAAATCGTGATGACAGCGGGGCCTGTTGACTGGAGTATTTTTGTGCATTGCAGCATATCCGGCAGTTCAGATGTTCTGGGAAAAGAAAATATTTCTTAACAGAAATTTTTTTGTATAAATTATACATAAAATATTCCTAAAATTTGTATAAAAAATTGGTTATGCACATAATATATTGCAAAACAAAACATAACTAAATAAAATTAGCAATGCATAGAGCAAGGTTCCAACAGAAAATTTGTTTAAAAAGACGAGGAGGTTAAAAATGGCAAAGAGAAAGAAAAGAGTAATGGCATTATTCCTTGCTATGATAATTGTCTCAGGGCTTTTGCTTAGTGGCTGTGGCAAAGAGGATGATGCGGATGGAAAGGTCGTGATTGAACTGGTTCATTACAAACCGGAAGCGGTGGATGTATTTGAAGCTTTAGAGGAAAAGTTCAATGCTACCCACGACAACATCAAGCTGGTAATTGATTCACCAAATGACGCCATGGTAATTCTGAAAACCAGGTTCATCAGGGAAAATAACCCTGACATTATTGGAATCGGCGGAGACATCAATTATTCTAATTTCCTGGATGCCAACATGCTGATGGATATTTCCGATTTTGACGGATTGGCAGACATCAAGGATAATTACCTTTCCACTAACAAGGATTTGGAATATGTTCCGCAGGATGGCGTCTATGCAGTGCCTTATATGGCAAATGCGGCAGGCGTCCTCTACAATAAGGATATGTTTGAGGAACATGGATGGACGATTCCTACCACATGGGAAGAATTTAACCAGCTCTGCGAAACCATAGCAGCAGAGGGAATCCAGCCTTTGTACTTCGGATACAAGGATACATGGACCTGCCTTGCACCATGGAATGCGATTGCAGTAAACCTGTGCGATACGGACATTGCATATCAGGTAAACAGTGGCAATGCTAAATTTTCAGAGGCATATGAAGAAATTGCAGTGAAGACAAAAGAACTCCTGAAATATGGCCAGTCTGATCCAGTGGCTTATAGCTATAATGATGCCTGTACCGCTTTTGCGAGAGGCCAGGCAGCCATGTACACCATTGGCAGCTATGCAATCCCCCAGATTAAATCTGTAAATCCTGATATGAATATCGATTCTTTTGTATTCCCGGCAAGCAGCAATGCAGAAGAAAACATCTTGAATTCTGGTAACGATTTGATGTTCTGCGTGATGGAAGACTGTGAACACAAAGAAGAGGTGTATGAAGTATTGAGATTTCTGTTGGAAGACGAAAATGTTCAGGATTATGTGAATGACCAAAGCGCAGTGCCATGCAAGAAAGGTGAGTTTGAGATTGCTGCGGAACTGACTGGTATGAAGGAATACATAGATAATGGAATTATTGCGGATTATCAGGATCACCATTATCCCAATGAGATGGCAGTGGACGCCATGATCCAGACCTACCTGTTTGACGACAGCAGCAATGCTCTTGAAACATTCCTTACCAGATTTGATAACGAATGGGTCAGATATAACAGAGATATTATCGCCAAAGTGCAAGAATATCAGGAAAAGGGGGAATAGACCATGGGAAATGAAGGAAAGAGAGATAAATTATGGACCAAAAATGATAAGATTTTTCTTGGAATGCTGATTCCTGTGCTTATCCTGTTCTTTTGTTTCAATACCCTTCCTTTGTTGAAAGGTTTCTATTATGGACTTACGAACTACAAAGGATATGGTGATTTTGATATGGTGGGTCTTAGGAATTTTAAAGACTTATTTACCGACCTGCGCGTAGGAAAATCTTATCTGTTTACTTTTAAATATGCAGTTGTTATGACCATTGCGGTCAATGTAATCAGTTTAATCCTTGCTTTGGGATTAAATCGTGAAATACGGGGAAAAAGTGCGTTACGAGGAATTTATTTTGTGCCAAATATATTGGGAGGATTGGTTGTAGGTTACATTTTCAGTTTTGTATTTACCTATATCCTTCCGGCAGTGGGAGAAGCAACCGGAATCGGATTTCTCCAGAACAGTATGCTTGCAAGTACTAAAACGGCATGGCTTGCCATTGTAATTGTAGGTGCATGGCAGGGAATTGCAATGAATACAATTATTTACATATCAGGACTGCAGACCGTTCCGGCAGAGGTTTATGAAGCAGGAATGATTGACGGCGTCAGCGGATGGAAAAAATTCTGGAACCTTACCTTCCCGTTGATCCTGCCATTCTTCACCATTAACCTGGTGCTTTGTATGAAAAATGCATTGATGGTATTCGACCAGATTATGTCCTTGACAAAGGGCGGTCCGTCCCAGAGTACGGAATCCATTTCCTACCTGATTTACAACAACGGTATGAGCGGCGGACAATTCGGATTCCAGAGTGCAAATGCGTTTGTATTTTTTGTAGTCATCGTAGTGATTTCGTTCCTGCAGATGAAATTCTTAGGAGGTAAGGAGGAGCAGTTATAATGGGAAAAAAAGAAAAAGGAAGTGAAGGAGCAGTTGGCGGCAAGGCCGTGAATAATGTAATCAATGTACTTTTGGCAATTGGCTGTCTTACCATCTTATTCCCTCTTTACATGACAGTAATCATTGCCTTCAAGAAACCTTCTGAAATGACCAATGACGTGGCAGGAGCGTTAGGATTTCCGGCAAGCTGGAGTTTTGACAATTTCGCAGAGGCAATGCGGGTAACGGATTTCTGGCGTTCCTTGGGCAACAGTTTGCTGCTCACTGGCATAACCGTAATTATCTGTATCCTGCTGCATTCCCTGGCAGGTTATGTGATAGGAAGAAAAATGGCGAAGCTGAAAGTGTTTAAGATGTCTTATTTCTATATTGTAAGCGGTATGTTCGTACCTTTTGCAGTGCTGATGATGCCTTTGGTAAAACAGACATCCCAGATTGGAATTGCGAACCGGTTTGGCGTTATTGTGTTGTATGTGGTGTTCTTCATGCCTATGAATATCTTGTTATATTCTGGATATTTGAAGAATATCCCAATAGCGTTGGAAGAAGCAGCCTGTGTGGACGGTGCAGGCGTATGGCAGACTTACTGGAAAATCATTTTCCCTAATATGAAGCCCATGCATGCAACCGTGGCAGTTTTGACAGCTATGAGTACATGGAACGACGTAATGACTCCATTGGTTATTATGTCCGGTAGCGATGTGAATACGCTTCCGCTGGCACAGTTGAATTTCCAGTCACAGTTCGGAACGAACTATAACCTGGCATTTGCATCTTACCTGTTGGCATTGCTGCCGATTCTGATTTTCTATATCGTATGTCAGAAGCAGATTATCAACGGCGTTGTGAATGGAGCAGTAAAATAATTCCTGTTTTGGAATGTAAGAAATAGAAAAGATTAGAGTTTAGCCATAGCCTGTATATGTGTGTTGTAGATCGAATACGCACATTTACAGGCTATGTGTGAAATAAAAATCAGAAAGGGAACATATGGTATGGACTTACAAAACAGCTATTATGAGCTATATGGAAGAAATGAGATTACAGAATATCGCTGGGGACAACTGCTGTCCATCATAGAACATGCCGGGAAAACCCGGCCTGCTGCCCTGAAAAAAACAGACAAAAACGGCAATGACTGGTATCAGTCAGAAAAAATGGTGGGTATCATGCTGTACGTGGATCGGTTCAGCAATAACCTGGTGGAATTTGAGAAGCGGATTGATTATCTGTCTGAGTTAGGAATTACCTATGTGCACTTTATGCCTTTGTTAAAATCCAGGGAAGGAAACAATGACGGCGGTTATGCGGTATCAGATTATCTGATGGTGGACGACAAATTCGGAACCATGAAGCAGCTGGAACGGGTTATGAAGCTTTTAAAAGGAAAAGGAATCCGCACCTGCATTGATTTTGTTCTGAATCATACGGCAAAGGAGCATCTGTGGGTACAGAAGTACAAAGAAGGCGATCATGATTATGACGATATGTATTTTATGTTTGATGACGACACGATTCCCAAAGAATATGAGAAGCATATGACGGAAATTTTTCCAGGAGTGGCTCCGGGGAATTTTACCTGGTATCCGGACCTTCAGAAATTTGTAATGACCCGGTTTTATGAATTCCAGTGGGACTTAAATTACAAAAATCCCCAGGTCTTCAACAAGATTGTGGAGGTAATGCTTACGCTCGCCAACAAAGGAGTTGACATCTTCCGTCTGGATGCGATACCATATATGTGGAAAGAGCTGGGAACAATTTGCATGAATCATCCCAACGTACATAAATTGCTGGGCATGATGTATGATATTGTTCAGCAGGTATGTCCCGGCGTGGTATTTTTGGGAGAAGCCATTGTAGAGCCCTTTGAAATTGTAAAATATTTTGGAAACCAGGAAATGAAAGAGTGCAATGTGATGTATAACGCTTCCTTTATGGTGCTTCTCTGGAATTCCCTGGCCACCCGTGACGTACGGGTGATGGAACGGTCCCTTTCTATCGATTATGGCATTCCAGACAGCGGTACATGGATCAATTATGTGCGCTGCCACGACGACATTGGATGGGGATTTGAAAAAGAAATCTTAAAGGGATTAGGGTTAGATCCTGAACTTCATAAGCAATATATGATACAGTTTATGGAGGGAAGATATCCGGGCAGTTTTTCCACCGGAGAACTGTATGAATACAATCCGGTGACGCAGGACGCCAGAAACAGCGGAACTTTGGCTTCTATGTGCGGCCTGGAGCAGGCGATGCGGGAAAAGCATGTGTATAAAACAGAACTTGCCGTTAAGCGAATCCTTTTGCTGCATGCAATGATAATTTCTTATACAGGCATCCCACTTTTGTACAGCGGCGATGAAATTGGTCAGCTCAATGACTGGGGCTATAAGCAAGTGCCGGAACACGCAGCCGATTCCCGCTGGCTCCACAGGGGCATGATGGACTGGAATGCAGTGGAGCATCGGAATGATTTAAGCACAGTTCAAGGCTGGATTTTCACAGGAATCCAGACAATGATAAAAATCCGCAAGTCCAGCGAGTTTTTCAGTTCCGAATATCGGGCAGTTCCGGTAGATACCGGAAATCCGGCGGTATTCTGTTTCCACAAAGCAGATAAAATGCTGGTGCTCGCCAATTTCTCCGAACGGGAGCAGTGGGTGGATTCCAGTGCATTTGACTGGTTCGGCCTGCCCGGAGAAATGCAGGATCTGATAACCGGAAGGTATATCCGATCTTACGATAACCGGATTCAGTTAGGACCCTATGAATATCTTTGGCTAACTTAAACTTGCCCTGAGGAGGGAACCAACGCAAGAATAGAAAGGCTCCCATAGGAATTTATATACCAATATTTAAGGAAAGGCAGTTAATTTATGGCAATTATAATCAAAGACAACGTATTTACCCTTCAAACCCAAAACAGCACATACCAAATGAAAGCGGACAGCAAAGGCGTCCTTCTTCACACTTATTACGGAAGAAAAACGGATGAAACAGATTATTCTTATATGATTTCCATGGCAGACAGGGGATTTTCCGGAAATCTCTATGAAGCAAGAGAGGACAGAACCTATTCCCTTGATTTTTTGCCTCAGGAATTCCCGGTGCGGGGAAGCGGAGATTACCGGATTAGCTGTATGCACGCTGATCTGGGAACAGGCGTCCGGGATTGCCTGCTGTTTTTCCACGATTACCGAATCTGGCATGGCAAATACGAATTAGAAGGGCTTCCGGCAATGTTTGCCTCCGAGGAAGAAGCGGTAGATACCCTGGAAATTATTTTAAAAGACAGTCAGGAAGAGTTCTACGTGCACCTTTATTACGGGGTGTTCGAGGAACATGATATCATTACCAGGGCGGCAAGGGTGGAAAACAGGACAGACAAGGAAATCCGTCTCTCGAAAGTCCTCTCTGCCTGTCTGGATATGGATCATGACGGTATGGATATGATTCATTTCTTTGGACGCCATGCCGGAGAGCGGGAGATGGAGCGGGTGCCTTTGTTTCATGGCGTTACGGAACTGCGGAGCACCCGGGGAACTTCCAGCCATCAGCACAATCCTTTTGTGATTCTTGCGGACAAGACCACCAGTGAAGAAATGGGGGCCTGTTTCGGTTTTTCTCTGTTATACAGCGGAGGCTTTCATATGCATGCAGAGGTGGATCAGTTTCATCAGACCCGGCTTGTGATGGGAATTGATGATTCCGTATTTACCTGGAGTCTGCAGCCGGGAGAATATTTTGTGACGCCAGAGCTTGCCATGGCTTACAGTGGTCAGGGATTATCTGGACTGTCCCATTGCTACCACAATGGTTTTCAGAAAAATTTAATCCGCAGTGCCTGGAAGGATAAGAGGCGGCCGATTCTTGTGAATAACTGGGAGGCCACATATTTTGATTTTAATGCAGAAAAGCTTTTGGACATTGCCAAAGAAGCGGCAGAGCTGGAACTGGATATGCTCGTTTTGGACGACGGCTGGTTCGGGAAGCGGGACGACGATTATTCCGGGCTTGGGGATTGGTATGTCAATGAAGAGAAGCTGGGCTGTTCTCTGAAAGAACTGGCGGATAATGTCAATGAGTTGGGATTGATGTTCGGCCTGTGGTTTGAGCCGGAAATGATTTCTGAGGACAGTAATTTATACCGAAGCCATCCGGAATGGGCGATGGTGGTGCCGGGCAGGAAGCCGATCCGGGGAAGATCTCAGCTTGTATTGGATATGAGCCGGGAGGATGTGCGGCATTATATTAAAGAAAGGCTGTTTGCAATCCTGGATTCTGCCAATATCCAGTATGTGAAATGGGACATGAACCGTTCTGTGGCGGCTGCCTACAGTGCCCTTCTGCCCAGAGAACGGCAGGGAGAACTGCGCCATCGGTATGTGCTGGGATTGTATGAAGTGATGGAAGCTATGTTAAAACGGTATCCGGATTTGCTGTTAGAGGGATGCAGCGGCGGCGGAGGCAGGTATGATGCAGGAATGCTTTATTATGCTCCTCAGATTTGGTGCAGCGACAATACAGACGCCATTGAACGGCTGAGCATCCATTACGGAACCTCTTTCGGCTATCCCATGTCCTCGGTATCCGCCCATGTGTCTGTGTGCCCCAATCATCAGAATGGAAGGGTTACGCCTTTTAAGACAAGGGGAATCTGCGCTATGCAGGGAACCTTCGGTTATGAGCTGGATTTAAGCAAGATGACGGAGGAAGAGAAAGAGGAGGCAAGAGAACAGGTTCGTACCTTTAAGGAGCGTTACCGCTTATTCCAATTCGGAAATTATTACAGGATCACCTCTCCCTTGGAAAACCGGGATTTTACTGCCTGGGAGTATGCGGATAAAGATGGGAAAGAAGCCTATATGGGAGTTGTTTATACTGATTTGCACGGAAATCCAGCAGCACAGTCAGTAAAGTTTCAGGGGCTTTTGCCGGAGGGAAATTATGTAATGCAAAAGGACAACAAACCGGCAGGCACCTATACGGGAGCTGCGTTGATGAACGGCGGAATTCTTTTGCCGGTGCCAGTGGAAAATTATGATTCCTGCCAGATTTATATCCGGCTGGAGGAGTAGAAATATGCTGGAGAAGATCCTGCAACGGATTCAGAAGAGGTCTGAAAAACATGTTCTTTGGAACGTGCTGTGAGTGATGGAAATTAGAGGTATTATTTATAAATATGCATATAAAAACAGGGAGACAGCAAAAGGGAAATGCTGTGTCCCTGTTTATGTAAGCTGTATTTGGTTTTTTAAGAAAGGCGCTTATAACGCTCTTAATTGATTCTGGTGCATATTGATGTAGATGTCCTGGATTTCCTGTTTCGCTTTGATGTCGCTGCTGAGCCTTACGGCTTCGTTTAACTTTCGGGACAAATCGAGATGGCCTTCTGCTATGATTTTGATGTTACGGTTTGTTTCATTTTCAAGAGTGACATTAATCTTTGAGACTTCGCATTCCAGGGAAGCAACCTTTTCATCCAGGGAAGCAACCTTTTCATCCAGAGAAGCAACCTTTTCATCCAGGGAAGCAACCTTTTCATCCAGGGAAGCAACCTTTTCATCCAGGGATGTAACTTTGTGTTTTACAGTCTGCATATCATTATACAATGCCTGCAGCAATTCTGTGTCTGTCATGTAATTCCTCCTTTTTCTATACTTTACGTAAGTATAGCATACGGAGCTGGAAAAGTCTATGAAATATTTTATTATGCCGCAGCCTATGATTCTTTTATTGGTAAGATAGATTGACCCAACGCATAAGCCCGGCCTATCCGGCAGTCAGCCGGATAGGAACGACAAAATAATATACGCTTCTTTCAATTTTGTATCTTACATGAACAAATTTACAGAGATTGTTTTTCCAGTTTGTCCATATCAGCAAATTCTTTCCGTACCACAGCAATGCTTAAAAAGAATGCAAGCACATCTGCTACCGGAGCAGAATACATGATTCCGTTTAATCCCCAAAATAGAGGGAAAATCAGAATCAAAGGAATCAGCAGAAGCACCTGGCGGGAGAGCGACAGCAGCACGCCCTTCATGGGTTTTCCGATGGCAGAAAAGAAGCTGGCGGAGAGCATCTGAACATTATTGATGATAATCATCATTAGAAATATTCTCATAAAACGAACTGTGAATTCCATATACAGCCCTTCCCCGGAGCCGAACAGAGAAATAATTGTCTGTGGGAACAGCTGGAAGGTGAGGAATGCCAGAATGGACATCACAAAGGAGCACTGGATTTCCAGCTTGTAAAGAGCCTTCACTCGATTGTACTGCTTTGCGCCGTAATTAAATCCCAGAATTGGCTGGGAACCCTGGGCCAGTCCCACGAATACGCCAATCACAATGGAATTTACCTTCATAACTATGCCTGCGCCGGACAGGGGAATATCCGAGCCGTAAACAGACAGTCCGCCGTAGTAAGTCAGAGAATTGTTCAGCACAATCTGTAGCAGTGTAAGGGCTAATTGATTTAAGCTGTTGCTGATGCCCAGAGAAACAATTTCCACGCACTTAATGGGAGAAAGATGGAAAAAGTCTTTGCCCAGTTTAACGGTTTTAAAGCGGAATAAATACCGGAAAGCCACCAGAAAGGAGATTACCTGGGAGATCATGGTAGCCCAGGCTGCTCCGGCAACGCCCATGTGAAAGCCGAAAATAAAAATGGGATCTAAAACAGTGTTGACCACTGCTCCGATTACCATGCAGGCCATAGAATATTTCGGGCTTCCGTCTGCCCGGATGCTATTGCTCAAAACATTGGTAAGAAGCAAAAAAGGGACTCCTATGCCGATAATCCGCACATAACTGTGGGAATAAGGCAGCACGGTTTCCGTTGCGCCAAAAGCATTCAGCAGCGGGTCTATAAAAAGCTCCGTTACAGCACAGATGACAAGGCCGAAGGCAACTGCCATCCAGAACATATTTCCTATGCATTGCTGAGCTTCCTTTATATTTCCAGCTCCTAATTCCAGGGAAAATTTAGCCGCGCCTCCAACTCCCACTAAAAGTGCAGCGGCAAGGCAGATCGTAGTAATCGGAAACGCCACATTGGTTGCCGCATTTCCAAGATATCCCACACCTTGTCCGATAAAAATCTGATCCACGATATTGTAAAGGGAACTGACTACCATGGCAATGATGGAAGGGATGGCAAATTGCCTTAAAAGAACAGGTATTTTTTCGTGTCCAAGAGGATTTTTGTTCATTTGTATCATTACCTTCTTTCTATAATTAATGTAAATGGAATTATTTGTTAGATTTTAGCCTGAAATTTTGTTTTTGTCAAATAATTTAATAAAGGTTCCTTATTGAAAGAATAAGATAAAAAAATTGTAAAAATAGTGCAGATTATGGGGATGCAACAGATTATTGCTGGCGCAGCGCCAAAAAAAATGATAGGATGATGGAAAGAAAAATGCCGTATGCAAGTTTTAGCAGGAGCCTGCGCTGCTCATCGAAAAAGCAAAAACTTTCATAGGCAGAAGAAAGGAATGTGCATATGAACCAACAAAAAGAAAGGAATTCTAATCCAGGAAAGAACATTGAACAGCAAAATAACATGCATTCTGCCTTGGAACACAGCAGGAATCAACAGCAGCCAGATACGAGACAAAGCCTGGGAAAGAAAATCCGGCAATTCCGGGAACAGCACGGAGTCACTCAGGGAGAGCTGGCAGAAGAGATGTCTGTCACCCGGCAGGCAGTTTCCAACTGGGAAAGAGAAAAGACATTGCCGGATGTGTATACCCTGCAGCAGATGGCAGCATACTTTGGCATAACTTTAGATGAATTGGTGGAAGGAACCAAAGAGCCGGAAATCACTATGCCGAAAATGCCGGGAAGGCTTGCGGCAGCAACCGGACTTGTAAGCGTCTGTTATCTTCTGGCAGGGGGAATGACTGGACATTTGTATGTAGAGACAATGATCACCATGATCATTATTGGAATCTTCTGTCAGTTGTTTCTCCATTTGTATTTTTCTAATTCAGTAAAGACGGGAAATTTTTCTGCCTTGGCGGGATATGACAGCAAGGTAGAATACAACCAGAATGAGGTAAAGAAAGTCCTGGTTCAGATGGATCAACATGTGGCGTGCATTTCTTTTGGAAGTGTGCTGCTGTACGCAGTCGGTGCGTTTCTGGGAGGAGAACAGGCAGATATTTTCTATGGCGCATTGACCTTTGCCTATTGCGGCGATCTGATCTTTGCACTTTTACTGTACAATTACCGTAGCCTGAACAGAACGCTGGTAAAGGAACAGGACAGGAAGGCAGCAAAGGCAGGGTATTTGTCTATCGTATGGACGGCAGCATGGTCTATGATTTTTCTGGGAGCGATTTTTGCAAAAATGGAGTTTGGCTCTATAGAAAATAATTCGCCCCAGGCAGCAGGGATTCTTGGATGGATGTTTTTATTTCTGCTGGTGGTGATTGCAGAACTGTTTTATGAACAACACAGGGTAAAAAAGAAACTGGCAGAAACAGGGGCATACCGGCCGGGAGCGGCATTTTGGCTCAGTACAGCAGCGGCGCTGGCGGTGACAGTTCTGATGCTTTTCTGACAGAGAAAGGAAGATACCGAAAGTCGGGAGGAAAAAATTAAATTGTCAGATTTGGAGTAGTAATCAGCAAGAATATCGTTTATAATAAAAACAGAAAGGCGGTGGATGAATGAGTACAGCAGAAAAATTAGAATTTTATACCGTGGATGATATTTATGCTCTTCCAGAAGGCGAACGGGCAGAGCTGATTGACGGGCAGATGTATGGCATGGCGTCTCCTGGCAGAACGCATCAGCAAATTTTGCTGTCAATTGGAAGAAAAGTGGCAGATTATATTGAGGCCCATCATGGGAAATGCGAGGTCAATATCGCTCCCTTTGCTGTTTTTCTGAATCAGGATAACCGAAATTATTTAGAGCCGGATATCAGCGTTGTGTGTGACAGAAGCAAGTTGACGGAGAAAGGCTGTAACGGCGCCCCAGACTGGGTCATTGAGATTGTATCTCCTTCCAGCCGGACGATGGATTATTACAGGAAATTAATTAAATATGAAAAATCAGGAGTCCGGGAATACTGGGTGGTGGATCCAGAACGGAACAGGGTCATGGTTTATAATTTTGAGCATGAGACAATGGAGGAATATTCTTTTGAAGAAGAAGTAATATCCGGAATTTTTGAAAATTTTTCCATTATAGTTCCTAAAATCTGAAAAATATGGCATGCATAGTTCTCTGAAAAGGCGGAAAGATAATCTTGACAGGCAAATGTTCCAACGCCTGATTCAGACAAGCGAAAGGAGATTCCCATGAATCAGATATCAGAAAAAGAACTGTCTGCTTTAAACGATTTGCTTTCCGGCGAGGAGCTTTTGATTAAGAAGTTCCAGGTGCTGGCGGATAACTGTGGAGATGCAGAAATGAAAGCGAAATTCACCGAAATTTCCAACGAGCATAAAGAACATTTCCGCTCTCTTTATTCCCAGTTAAGCTAATGGTTTGAAAATCTGCCGTTGAGCCTTCATAAATGGACTGGCAGAAAGCAATATTCAAATACGTTTCAACAAAACCACAGGTGAACTCAGGAGGAAATTATGCAGCAGTCATTTTATTCAGAAAAAGAGATTCTTGCGGATGCGCTGACCGCAGAAAAAACAGCTACTACACTGTATAACACATTTTCCAATGAATGTGTTCATGACAATGTAAGAAATGCGATTCTGGACTGCCTGGAGAAGGAGCACAAAATCCAGAATCAAGTATTTAATATGATGCATGACAGAGGATATTATCCCACCCCATCAGCAGAAATGCAGAAGGTGGACGAGGCAAAGCAGAAGTTTGGACAGTGTATGCAGAGTTTTTAAGAATTAGTCTTGAGTGCAGGAAAACCTTTTCAGAAAGGTTTTTTGTCCCGGAATTTTTGCCTATGAAAGATTAGGAACAAATAAAGAAATTCTTAAAATTTTATGAAAAGGATGTTTCCACTGATAGAAATTAACCGGATATCGTGGAAATATCCTTTTTTTATCCCAGATGCAGACTGATTTTCCATTGATATTTAAAATGAGATCAGGTATAATAAATCGTTGAAGAGAATTACAGGAAGAGGAGGCGGCGCAATGAGTCAGCCGGAAGAAACTGTAATGGAGTTGATTCCGAAGCCAGTTACAGAAGAGCAGAGAAATAATTTAAAAAAGGAACAGAGGAAATTAGAAGAAGACAGAAGGAATTTTGAACTGGAGAAGAAGGAATTCTATTTCCGTAAAAAGATGGAAGAAAAACGTCTCACAGAGGAAAAGCGTTTGTTCCAGATGAAATGGAAGATATTAGAGGAAGAACTGCAGAACTTAGCCAAGGAGAAGCAGGATGTAGCCAAAGAGAAGGAATGGCATTACCAGAGAGCGGACAGAGGCCGTTCCCATACCGTTTCAGGCTCAGAGCAGGATGCGGATATGTTTTTTTCCGGCATGGACAGTGAGCTTGCCTTGAAGAAACGTTACAAAGAATTAATCAAGATTTATCATCCCGATAATCTTTCTGGAGATACAGGAACCCTTCAGATGATTAACAAAACATATGACATGTTAAAGAAACAGTTTTCAGCGTAGGCGGTAACAATATGATAAATGTATTAGAATATTTAGAAGAAACTGCTGGGAAATACCCGAATAAAGAGGCTTTTGCAGATGAGAATACTTCTTGTACCTGGCAGGAATTACAGGAAAGGGCCAGAAGGATTGGAAGCTCCCTTGCCGGCAGGACAGAGCCGGGAAAGCCTGTTGCTGTGTGGATGGAAAAAAGCGTCCATGCTGTAGCCGCTTTTTTGGGAATTGTATATTCCGGCTGTTTCTATGTAATGCTGGATAAAAAGCAGCCTTTGTCACGTATCCGGCAGATTTTAGATACCTTAGAACAGCCCTTGGTAATTGCAGACGGGGAACAGGGGAAAGAAAGAGAGAAGTTAAACCAGGCGGGAGATCCAGAAAGAGGATTTCAGGTTTTGGATTATGAAGTTTTAGAGAAAAAACAAGCGGATTCAAATGTTTTGAAGGAAATCCGAAATACGTTGACGGATACGGCGCCTTTGTATGGAATTTTTACTTCCGGTTCTACCGGAGTTCCTAAGGGAGTTGTTGTCAGCCATCGTTCTGTCATAGATTTTATTAACTATTTTACCGTGAATTTCGGAATTACAGAGCAGGATGTGATTGGAAATCAGGCTCCCTTTGACTTTGATGTTTCTGTCAAGGATATCTACAGCGCATTAAAAACTGGGGCAAGCGTACAAATTATTCCCAAAAGAATATTTTCCTTTCCCACGCAGCTACTGGATTATTTATGCGAAAAAAGGATTACAACATTAATCTGGGCAGTGTCGGCTCTTTGTATTGTAAGTGAATTAAAAGGTTTTTCCTACCGGGTGCCGGATACCGTGAATAAAGTGTTGTTCAGCGGGGAAGTGATGCCGGTGCATCATCTGAATATCTGGAGGCAGTTTCTGCCGGATGCCATGTATGTGAATCTGTACGGTCCTACGGAAATTACCTGTAATTGCACCTATTATGTGATTGACCGGGAATTTGAGCCAGGCGAGACCATTCCTATCGGAAGACCCTTTCAGAATGAAAAGGCGTTCCTTTTAGATGAAGAGGACAGGCTGGTGGAGCAGCCCAGAATCCGCGGAGAAATCTGCGTCAGCGGCACAGCCCTTTCCCTGGGCTATTATAACAATCGGGAACAGACGGAGAAAGCTTTTGTACAGAACCCTCTGAACCGTCAATATTCAGAAACAATTTACCGGACTGGAGATCTGGGATATTACAATGAGCAGGGAGAACTGTGTTACGCCACCCGCAAAGATTTTCAAATTAAGCACATGGGACACCGGATTGAACTGGGAGAAATTGAGAAAGCCATGGAAAAGGCGGGAAATGTCAGTCGTGTTTGCTGTGTCTATGATGAAATTTCCGGTAAAATCATTGCTTTTTACGAAGGGACGGCAGAAAAAAGGGCGATTGTAAAAGAACTGAGGGAGCTGATTCCGGCTTTCATGATCCCCAATGTATTTTGCAGAAAAGAAGGATTGCCTATTACCAAAAACGGCAAAATTGACCGGGCGGCTCTGAAAAAATCATATCAGAAAGAACTGCAATAGAATATTCTGGAGTTATCAGAGAAGTAAGAATTCATATATGGTAAACGTATCAGGAGGTACAGCAATGAAGCAGCAGGAATTAGAATTGATCCTGAAAAAATATCAGACGCCGGCCTATGTGTTTGATTTGGACGCTCTGGCCCGGCGGGTGCAGCGTATTTCGGCCTGTCTGAAGAAAGCAGGAATTAATTTATGCTATGCCATGAAAGCCAATCCTTTTCTGACAGAGGCATTGGAACCTTTGGTGGAACGGTTTGAAGTGTGTTCGCCGGGAGAATTCCGAATTTGTGAGCGGCAGGGACTTCCCATGGAACGGCTGGTTATTTCTGGCGTGAATAAAGAGCGGAAAGATATGATCCGGATGATAGAAAAGGAGCAGGGCAGAGGAATTTTTACGGTGGAATCTATGGAACATTTCAGGCTGCTGTCAGAATGCGCCAGAGAAGGAAAGGTGAAGCTGAATCTTTTGGTGCGTATTACCAGCGGCAACCAGTTTGGCGTGGATTATGAACTGGCGAAGCAGATGTTTCGAGAGAGGGAAGCCTATCCAGAACTTTCCCTGCGGGGCATTCAGTATTATTCCGGCACTCAGAAAAAGAAGCCGTCTGTGCTGGAACGGGAGCTTAAGATGTTGGACAGGTTCTGCCTGGAAGTGCAGGAAGAACTGAACGTTGCTGTTTCAGAACTGGAGTATGGGCCGGGGCTTTTTGTGCCTTATTTCCAGTCAGAGCCCAAAGAGCAGTTGGAAGAGATGCTGGAGGAACTGATACAGTTGATTGGCCGGATGAAATTTTCCGGAAAAATTACATTGGAAATGGGAAGGTTTCTGGCAGCGGAATGTGGGAATTACCTCACCAGAATTGTGGATCGGAAGGAGAACGGCGGGCAGATTTACGGGATTGTGGACGGAGGAATCCATCAGTTGAACTATTTCGGACAAACGATGGCCATGAAGCTTCCTTATGTACAGCATATTTCCGTGGAAAAAGGCGGTACCGATTTCGCGCAGTCTCACAGCCGGGGGAAAGCAGACGTTGCAGATACGTCAGAGAATAAGGGGGCAACCCAAGAATGTATGTCCATGAAAAAGGAAGAAAAATGGAATATTTGCGGTTCTTTGTGCACGACGGCAGATGTGATTGTGAAACAGTATCCTCTGATGGATGCGAAGGTAGGAGATGTACTGGTATTTGAACGGACAGGCGCTTACTCTGTGACAGAAGGGATCAGCCTTTTTCTCAGCAGAGATTTGCCGAAAGTTCTGTTTTATTCCCAAAAGGAAGGAATCCGCTTAGTGCGGGACAGGAAGGAAACAGACAATATGAATTCTGTCAGCTGCTGGTAATTTCAGAAATAGGGAAAGAACGGCAGAAAACAGATACAGAAGATAGAGATAAAAACAGAAAGGATGAGAAATTATGGAAAAATTACTTGAGATTTTGGAGGACATTCAGCCGGACGCTGATTATGAGACATGTGAAACGCTGATTGATGACGGTATTCTGGATTCTTTCGCTATTTTATCCATTGTCAGTGAACTTCAGGATGAATTCGGGATTACGATTACCCCGGCAGATATTATTCCAGAGAATTTTAATTCAGCGAAGGCACTGTATGCAATGGTAGAGAGATTACAGGCAGAG
The DNA here is from genome assembly GCF_004793545.1 of Petralouisia muris. Classification (GTDB taxonomy): domain Bacteria; phylum Bacillota; class Clostridia; order Lachnospirales; family Lachnospiraceae; genus Petralouisia; species Petralouisia muris. The sequence continues at coordinate 74,798 of NZ_SRYA01000015.1, forward strand.
TAGAAGCGGAGGAAACGTTATGTCTTTGATTTCCATGGAGTTTTTACTCTTTGTACTTCTGGCGGCGGCAGGATATTATCTGATTCCTTCAAAGTATCAGTGGATGTGGCTTCTGGCATTCAGCTATATCTATTATATCAGCGGGGGATTCCGTGTAACCTGTTTTCTGATTTTTACCACGGTCAGCACTTATCTTGCTGGCGTGTGGATGGAGAAAGTGCCGGAAGGCGTACAGGACAAAAAAGAAGAAAAGAAGAGAAAGAAGCAGATTTTGGCTGGAACGCTGGTGCTGAATTTTGGCGTGCTGGGAGTATTAAAGTATACTAATTTTGTAATTGGCACAGTCAACAGCATCTCAGGAGGGGATTTTGAACCACTGCAGCTTTTGCTTCCTCTTGGAATTTCCTTTTATACGTTTCAGTCTATGGGATATATTCTGGATATTTACTGGGGCAGAAGTCAGGCGGAACATAATCTGTTCCGTTTTGCTTTGTTTGTATCCTTCTTTCCCCAAATTTTACAGGGACCCATCGGAAGGTTTGGAAGTCTGGGAAAACAACTGTATGCGTCCCATTCTTTTGAGATTGACAGATTAGAGCGGGGGTTTCTGCGGATTCTGTGGGGATATTTTAAAAAAATGGTAATTGCAGACAATGCGGTAATTTTTGTAAATGCAATTTTTGACCATCCTGATATTTATGACGGACTTGGATTAGTGGGCGTGCTGGCATACAGCGTACAGCTTTACTGCGATTTTTCCGGTGGAATGGACGTGGTAATCGGAATTGCGGATTTGTTTGGAATCCGGCTGGATGAGAACTTTAAACGTCCTTATTTTGCGGTTTCTATCACGGATTTCTGGCACCGCTGGCATATTACTCTGGGAACCTGGATGAAAGATTATGTATTTTATCCAGTGTCTCTGTCTGGCTGGATGAAAAGTTTTTCCAAATTTGCTAAGAAATCATTTGGAAAACAAATCGGCAGAACCCTGCCTATCTGTGTTGCCAACCTGATTGTTTTTCTTGTGGTGGGCGTCTGGCATGGGGCAGCCTGGAAATTTATTGTCTACGGTTTCTACAATGGCTTGATTATTGCTTTCAGCGGTCTGATGGCTCCTTCGTACCGAAAATGGAAAAAAGCGCTTCATATTTCAGATGACAGTAAAGGGTTTTATCTGTTTCAGATGTTCCGGACGTTTGTGTTGGTAAATATCAGCTGGTATTTTGATCGGGCAGGGGATGTGAAAACGGCGTTTCTTATGATGAAAAATACTCTGACTAAATTTGATTTGCGCCAGATCTTAGAGCCTGGAATAGAAATTGGAGAGGCCAGCGGAACCGCTTATACCATGATTGCCCTTGCAGTAATATTGGGAGGATGCGTTCTGTTGTTTTTCGTAAGTGTTCTCCAGGAGAATGGGAAAGATTTGACAGCAATTTTTGCGAGACAGAACTGGCTGGTGAAGGCGGTGGTTTATGCATGTCTGATCTTACTGCTGCCCATGCTGGGACAGCCTTCCGGAGAGGCAGGAGGATTTATTTATGCGCAATTTTAAGAGAATTCTGCTGCCGGTTGTGCTGATTCTGACAATTGCGGCAGTAAACCTTGGCTTGAATTATGCCCTGATTCCGTACAGTTATGTAAGGATTATGATGCATCAGATTCAGACAGAAGAATACGATACGGTATTTCTGGGAACTTCCCACGGGCTGAACGGCATCAGTCCCAAAGTGATTACTGAGAAAACAGGAAAAAATGCCGTAAATCTGAGTCTGGGCGGGGAGTATCCCAGGGACGCCTATTATCTTTTGAAACAGGTCTGTGAAAAGAAGAAACCAGAGCGGGTGGTCTATGAGCTGGACCCTGGATACTGGTGTACGCCGGAAGGTCAGAGAGGAGACTTCAATCGCATTTTTTACGAGATGCCTGCATCTCTCACCAAGGTGGAATACTTTTTTGCAAAAGAACGAGAGCTGGATTTTCGGGCCGCATTGTTTCCTTGGTTCTATTACAGAGGACAGTTTCGGGATATGAAAGAAATTATACAGGTGAAACAGGGGGAAGATTATAAGAATTATGGGACTGCGGCCTTTTGGGACGGCGGGCAGGAATTTGCAGATGGTTTTCTGCGCAATACCCCGGTACCAGGAATGAAGGAAGAGAAGGATCTGGTCTTGTGGAAGGAAGCGGACAGGAATGAGGATTCTTTTCGGTATTTTGAAAAACTGGCGTCATTCTGCAAAAAGCGGAACATAGAACTGATTGTAGTGACAACGCCGGTTCCCGCAGAAACACTGGAAAAATATGCAAAGGAATTTCAGGAGGCGGACGCTTTCTTCCAGGAGTATTTGGAAAGGCTGGGCCTTGAATACTGGAATTACAACTGTACGGAAAGGAAAATAGCGGATTTTGATTACAGCCTGAATGCTTTTACAGATTATGAGGGCCATATGAACGTTCAGCAGGCGGAAGCATTCAGCGCACAGTTGGCAGAAGATCTCTGGTAGGCTTTTGCGCGCCAAAGGCAGCCTGCAGGATCTGACATACAGGAGGAGCATTTTATGAAATGGAAGAAATATACCATTCAAACCACTACCCAGGCAGAGGATTTCATTAGCAGCATGATGGCGGATCTGGGGATAGAGGGGGTACAGATTGAGGATAATGTACCCTTGTCCAACCAGGATAAGGAAAAAATGTACATTGATATTCTGCCAGAACTTCCGCCGGATGAGGGAATCGCATATGTCAGTTTCTTTCTGGATGCAGAAAAAGAGCAGGAAGCTTTGCTGGCGCAGGTGAAAGATGGGCTGGAAGAACTGAGACTTTTTGTGGAACTTGGGGCAGGAACCATAACCCAGAGCGAAACCGAGGATCAGGATTGGATCAATAACTGGAAGAAGTATTTTAAATCCTTTGCCATTGAGGATATACTGATTAAGCCCACCTGGGAACAAGAGACGGATGCCGGGAATTACCGCTGTGTCATTGAAATTGACCCGGGAACGTCCTTTGGAACTGGGAAGCATGAGACGACCCGTCTTTGCATTCAGCAGATTCTCAAATTCATTCAGCCAGGGGACAGAGTGTTAGACGTGGGCTGCGGAAGCGGGATTCTTTCCGTGGTAAGCTTAAAACTGGGTGCAGGGGAGGTGACAGGAACAGATATTGATCCTTTGTGCATCACTGCTTCCCGGGATAATATGAACGTCAATCATTTGTCGGAAAAAACAGGCAGGTTCTACCAGGGAAACCTCATTGAAGATGACAGGCTGCGGGAAACCGTTGGGAACGGATATGATATTGTAACTGCAAATATTCTGGCGGACGTTGTTATTCCGCTGACTCCGGTGATTCCAGATTGTCTGAAGCCGGGCGGCATTTATATCACAAGCGGTATTATTGATTTTAAAGAAGAAGAGGTAACGGCTGCCATTGAGGCGGCGGGGCTTAAGGTTCTGGAAGCGATCCATTTGGGAGAGTGGGTCAGCATTACAGCCAAAAAAGAGTGACGTCGGAAGAATGGAGGAAAAGATGTTTCAGTTTTTTGTAGAGCCTGAGCAGATCACGGCAGAACAAGCCGTGATTACCGGCAGTGATGTGAACCATATCCGAAATGTTCTTCGGATGAAATGCAAAGAAAAGGTGAGAATCAGCAATCAGGAGGGAGGAGACTTCCTCTGTGAAATTGCAGAAATACATCAGGATCAGATTATCCTTCACGTTATGGAACCATGCCTGGGAACGGAACTTCCGGTAAAGGTGACGTTATTTCAGGGCTTGCCTAAAGGAGATAAAATGGAGCTGATTATTCAAAAAAGTGTGGAACTGGGGGTCAGTGAGATTGTCCCGGTGGCAATGCGCAACTGTGTCGTGAAACTGGATGCAAAACGGGCAGAAAATAAGCGTGTCCGCTGGCAGGCCATTGCAGAAAACGGAGCCAAACAGTCCAAACGGAGTATCGTCCCTGAGGTAAAGCCGGTATGCAGCCTGAAAGAAGCGGCAGAATATGCCGGGAGTTTGGATGTCCGCCTGCTGCCCTACGAACAGGAACGGGGAATGGCCCATACCAGGGAAGCATTGGGCAGAATAAAAAAAGGAGATTCCATAGGAATTTTTATCGGCCCTGAGGGTGGATTTTCTTCTGAGGAGATAGAACGCCTCAGGGAGAACATGGAAATTATTTCACTTGGAAACCGGATTCTGCGCACAGAGACGGCAGGTCCCGCTGCCCTGGCCATGTTGATTTATGTGATGGAGGATTAAATATGGAGGCATATTTTGACAATGCGGCAACCACGCGCTGTTCTGACGGGGCAAAAGAAGTGATGATGCGGGTCCTGTCCGAAGATTACGGCAATCCTTCCTCTCTGCACCGAAAGGGAATGGAAGGGGAAAATTATATCAGGGAAGCCAGGAAAAATATCAGCAAAACCCTGAAAGTTAACGATGCAGAACTGATTTTTACTTCCGGCGGAACGGAAGCTAATAATCTGGCCATTATTGGCGCTGCCCTGGCAAACCGCAGGCAGGGCATGCATTTGATTACCACCCGAATAGAGCATCCGGCTGTGGCCGCTCCTATGCGGTATCTGGAAGAGCAGGGATTTTCGGTTACCTGGCTTGAAGTGGATTCGGACGGGTTGATTTCTTTGGAGAAGTTAAAGGATGCGGTAACGAAAGATACCATTCTGGTATCTATAATGTATGTGAATAATGAAATCGGGGCAGTGGAGCCCATAGAAGAAGCAGCAAAAGTCATTAAGGAAAAAAATTCCGGAACCTTATTTCACGTAGACGCCATCCAGGCATATGGAAAGTATATCATTCATCCCAAAAAGCTTGGTATAGATTTGATGTCGGTCAGCGGCCATAAAATACACGGGCCCAAGGGAAGCGGATTTTTGTATGTGAAAGAAAAGACCAAATTAAAGCCGGTGATTTATGGCGGAGGACAGCAGAAAGGCATGCGTTCCGGAACAGAAAATGTGCCGGGAATTGCCGGAATGGGTCAGGCTGCAAAAGAAGCTTATGAGGATTTCGGACGGAAACAGGAGCATCTGTATCAGCTAAAGAATGCATTTCTTTTTGGTCTTGCAGATGTGGAATGGGCCAGGATCAATGGGAAGACAGGAAGAGACAGCGCTCCCCACATTATCAGCCTGAGTATCGAAGGCCTGCGCAGCGAAGTGTTGCTCCATGCCTTAGAGGACAGGCAGATTTATGTATCAGCCGGAAGTGCATGCTCGTCCAACAAGCCGGCGCCCAGCAGCACCCTTAAGGCAGTCCATGTCAAAAAAGAAGCCCTGGAATCCACAGTAAGAATCAGCTTCAGTCCGGAAAATACCCTGGAGGAAGTCAATTATTGTCTGGATGCGCTGAAAGAGCTTGTGCCAAGTCTTCAGAAATTTACCAGGCGTTAGTCAGGAGGAATTATGTTTAAAGCATTTTTGATAAAATACGGGGAAATCGGAATCAAAGGAAAGAACCGCCATTTGTTTGAGGATGCATTGGTGCATCAGATCAAATATGCCCTAAAACCAGTAGAAGGGGAATTTCTAATCAGCAAGGAGCAGGGTCGCATTTACATTGAGGCTCTGGGAGACTACGATTATGATGAAGTTATTGAAAGCCTGCAGTGCGTCTTTGGAATTGTGGGAATCTGTCCGGTGGTTCTGAAAGAAGAGGAAGGGTTTGAACAGCTTGCAAAAGATGTTATGGAATATCTGGACAGGCGTTACCCGGAAAAAAACAAGACCTTTAAAGTCAATACCAGAAGAGCGAAAAAAAGTTATCCCATGACTTCCATGGAAGTAAGCGCCGCATTAGGCGGACGGATTCTGGAGGCTTTTCCGGAAATGAAGGTGGATGTCCATCAACCGGAGCTTATGATACATGTGGAGATCCGCAAAAAAATAAATATTTATTCGGAAATGATACCAGGGCCTGGCGGAATGCCAGTAGGCACCAACGGGAAAGGAATGCTTCTTTTGTCCGGCGGAATTGACAGTCCGGTGGCCGGATATATGATTGCGAAGAGGGGCGTAAAAATTGACGCAGTTTATTTCCATGCGCCTCCCTATACCAGTGAAAGGGCAAAGCAAAAGGTAGTGGATCTTGCGAAAATTGTTGCAAAGTATTCCGGGCCCATTTACCTTAAAGTGGTTAATTTTACAGATATTCAGATGTATATCTATGAAAAATGCCCCCATGAGGAGCTGACAATTATTATGAGACGCTATATGATGCGGATTGCGGAGCATTTTGCCAGAGAAACTAATTCCCTGGGACTGATTACCGGCGAGAGCATTGGGCAGGTGGCAAGCCAGACCATGCAGTCTCTTGCGGCCACCAACGAGGTTTGCCAACTTCCGGTGTACCGTCCGCTGATTGGATTCGATAAGCAGGAGATTATCGCAGTTTCAGAGAAAATCGGCACCTATGAAACATCCATTCTGCCCTATGAGGACTGCTGTACCATATTTGTGGCGAAGCATCCGGTAACAAAGCCCAATCTGAAAATTATCCGGCGTTCGGAAACCCATTTGGAGGAAAAAATCGGGGAAATGGTAAAAACAGCCATTGAAACGGCAGAAACGATAGTGGTGGATGCATTGTCTTAAAAGAGAAGCGGGCTTGGCTTTGAAAATCATACCGAATGCCAGAGCATTTCTCAAACACATTCTGACATAGAAAATTCGGAAATACCATAGAAAATCCGAATATATAAAACACTCTCCAAGACATAAACTTCTGGAGAGTGTTACAGTTTCAGGAAAGCAGATAACAGCCCTCTTTGTCTTTAAACCAGATATGGCTGCAATGCTTCCAGAATTTCATCAATGTCATGTTCCACATGGATTGCGAGTTCAATGGGCTTGGAAAGGTCCAGGCTGAAAATACCCATAATGGATTTGGCGTCAATGACATATCTGCCGGAAATTAAATCAAAATCATAGTCAAATTGTGTAATTGCATTTACGAAAGATTTTACCTTGTCGATGGAATTTAAAGAAATCTGTACTGTTTTCATGTAAATAGCCTCCTTAATATGTTAATAATGGTTTTGCTTGAAATATTTAACAAATTGTTTTCTATATAGTATCCTCTTTCGGGGAAAAAGTCAATGGCGCCATCACCAATTTAATGAAAAAAACAAGAAAGTTTTTTGGCAGTTTGCCATGGAATACAGGAGTAGAAAGGATAGAAAAATGAGAAAAGCAGCGTTGCATAATCTGGGATGCAAGGTCAATGCATATGAAACAGACAGCATGCGCCAGATGCTGGAACAGGCAGGATATGAGATTGTGTCTTTTGAAGAGCAGGCGGATGTCTATGTGATCAATACCTGTTCTGTTACCAATATTGCAGACCGCAAATCCAGACAAATGCTGCACCGGGCGAAAAAGAGAAATCCGGGCAGTGTTGTAGTGGCGGCAGGATGTTATGTGCAGACTTCAAAGGAGCAGGCCCAGGCAGATCCTGCCATAGATATTTTAGTTGGAAATAACAGGAAGCATGAACTGCCGAGGCTACTGGAAGAATTTTTTCAGGCTAATTCCTCCGGTTCCTGCAGTTTAGTGGCCGATATTGGCAAAGAACAGGAGTATGAAGAGCTGCATATCAGCCGCACCGGAGAACATACCAGAGCTTTTATTAAAGTGCAGGATGGGTGCAATCAATTCTGCAGCTATTGCATTATCCCTTATGCAAGGGGGAGAGTAAGAAGCCGGAAGCTGGCAGAAGTAGTCCGGGAAGTGGAAACCCTTGCCGGCAGGGGTTACCGGGAGGTAGTGCTGACCGGAATCCATTTAAGTTCCTATGGCATGGATTTGAAGCCAGAGGATGGTTTTAAACCCGTTGGGTTATTGGATTTGATCTGCAGGGTGCATGAAGTGGAAGGAATTGACAGAATCCGCCTTGGGTCTTTGGAGCCGGGCATTGTTACAGAAGAATTTGTATCCTCCCTGTCTGGATTGCCGAAAATCTGCCCCCATTTTCATTTATCCCTGCAAAGCGGCTGTGATGCTACTTTAAAACGAATGAACCGGAAGTATACTTGTGCAGAATATGAAGAAGGATGCAGACTCCTTCGTAAATATTTTACCCATCCGGCCATCACTACAGATGTGATTACAGGCTTTCCCGGGGAAACAGAAGAAGAATTTGCCCTTACCAGAGAATTTTTGAAACGAATCAATTTCTTTGAGATCCATATTTTTAAATACTCTCTGCGCAAAGGAACCCGGGCAGCGGAAATGGACCATCAGGTGCCGGAAGAAATCAAGGGAAAGAGAAGTGAGATTCTCTTTGAAGATCTGTTGGCAATGAACCAGGAATATCTAAAATGGCATCTGGGGCGGGAGTTGGAAGTTCTGATGGAAGAGGAGGTTACTTTCAGCGGGAAAAAATATTTTCTGGGCCACACGAAAGAATATGTGAAGGCTGCCCTGCCGCTGCCAGAGGGAGAAGGAAAAAATCTGGAAAATAAGCTGGTGAAGGGAAGAGCAATGTCTTTGCTGAAAGAGCATGTTTTGTTATTGGAACTGGAAGATATGAGCTGAGACAGAGAAATTGTATCATTTGCAGAAAATGATCCGATTCAGAACAAACGGCAATTCAGGGACAGCCTTGAATTGCCGTTTGCTTTTAAAAGGTCCGCGCCGTAAATTTCAGGTTCCGTAAAATATAGAAGCGAAACAGGATTTATTTACCAAGCAGTCCCTTTATGATCAGAAACAGAATCATCAGAGGCAGAAAACAGGTCACATAGATTCGAATCCATCCAGGGATTTTTAGCCCGTTTCCGGTGTTGGCTTCTTTCTGATAATTTTCAAATCCCCAGCCCAGGCGGGTGACACAGAACAGAAGATAGCAGAGAGATCCTATGGGAAGGATAAGATTGCTTACCAGAAAATCTTCCAGATCCAGAATCGTACTGCCATCTCCTAAGGGCTGAATGGCAGACCACAGGTTATAGCCAAATACGCAGGGCAGGGATAAGAATGTGATTGCCGCAAGATTCATAAGGCAGGACTTTTTACGGCTCCATTGAAATAAATCCATGCCGCAGGAAATAATATTTTCAAATACGGCAAGTATGGTGGAAAATGCCGCAAATGTCATAAAAATAAAAAACAGTGTCCCCCAAATCCGTCCGCCGGCCATTCCGTTAAACACATTGGGCAGCGTAAGGAAGATGAGGCCCGGTCCCTGAGCCGGACTAATGTCAAAGGCAAAACAGGAGGGGAATATAATCAAACCAGAGACAAATGCTACAAAGGTATCCAATATGGCGATATTTACAGATTCTCCTAACAGGCTGTGGGTCTTATCAATGTAGCTGCCGAAGATTCCCATAGCGCCGATGCCTAAGCTCAGTGTGAAAAACGCCTGGTTCATGGCTGCGGTTACAATTTCCCAACCGCCGGCTTCTTTCATTCTCTGAAGGTCAGGGATCAGGTAAAATTTCAGCCCTTCCATACCGCCTTTTAAGGTACAGCTATGTATTGCCAGAATGACAATGATGGCAAGAAGCAGTGTCATAAGGACTTTTGTGATCCGTTCCACGCCTTTTTGCAGTCCCATAGAACAAATGAAAATTCCGGCGATGACAATGATCAGCATAGAGCCGCCCAGAATGCCGGGGCTTGCCAGCATAGACTGAAACATTTCCTCCACCTGGAGGGTGGTTTTTCCTTGAAATTTGCCGGTGAGCATCTGATAAAAATAATACAGCATCCAGCCGGTTACCGTAGTATAGAACATCATCAGAAGATAGTTGCCTGCCATGCCCAAATATCCGTTCAGATGCCATTTTTGCCCGGGTTTTTCCAATTCCTGAAAACTTTTCACAATGCTTTTCCTGCTGGCCCGGCCTACGGTGAATTCCATTGTCATAACAGGAACCCCCATAATAATCAGAAAGAACAGATAGAAAAGTACAAAGATTCCTCCTCCGTACATACCTGCAATGTAAGGAAATCTCCATACATTTCCGATTCCGATGGCACAGCCTGCGGACAGAAATATAAATCCCAGCCGCGATCCTAGTTTTTCTCGTTCCATTTTTAATTTTTATTTGGCTGCCGAAGCAGAGCAGCCTTTCTCCTTTCCTGATTCTTCTGCTTGGGATGAGTCAAAGCGGCGTCTATGCGCATCCCAAAAATCAGCAGATTACGTTTACTATATCATATGCATGGAAAGAAAGGAAGTAATAACTTGAAAACAGCAGATGGAAATTTAGACAAGTAAAAACGCCGCTATTTCACCGCCGGGGTAATAGGATAGATAACCTCTTAGAACAGTAACAATAGAAACAGCATAAAAATACTGGAACCTTTTTGCATCAAAGGATTCCAGTATTTCAGGGTTGGGCTATTTAATTATAGCTAACAGCTCGTAGGGGAATCGAACCCCTGTTTCCGCCGTGAGAGGGCGGCGTCTTGACCGCTTGACCAACGAGCCATATTGTTATGTGCTGTAACTCAGCAACAAATTCATTATATATGCTTGCTTTCAAAAAGTCAAGCATTATTTTTAAAAAATTACAAATTTCGTAAGAAAAGATTAAAAATATTTCCAATTTCTCTTGCATTTACTTGTGTGAAGTGCTATCATAAATACGATAACATGATAAACTCAGACTTGGGAGTGGGCAAAGCCCACTCTCAATTTTGTGTAAGCCGGCAAAGTCTGATATAAAAATAGGAAGAAAGAAGGTGTAGGAATGTCAAGAAGAGAATTGTATGAGCAGCGGACCGAAGAGCTGCTGCTTCCGATTATAGAAAAGTATCATTTTGAACTGGTGGATGTGGAATATGTGAAAGAAGGCGGAAATTGGTATCTGAGGGCCTATATTGACAAAGAAGGCGGAATTACGGTAGATGACTGTGAAATCGTAAGCAGGCAGATGAGCGATTTACTGGATGAACAGGATTTTATTGAAGAGTCCTATATTTTTGAGGTGAGTTCCCCGGGATTGGGGAGACCCTTAAAGAAGGAAAAGGATTATCAGAGAAGTTTGGGTAAGGAAGTGGAAATCAGAACCTACAAGGCCATAGAGAAAGAAAAAGAATTTTATGGCCTCTTAAAATCATATGATGAAACTACGGTAACAATAGAGATGGAAGAAGACAAGGAAATGATATTTGCAAAAACAGATATTGCATTGATTCGCCTGGCTTTTGATTTTTAGAATGCGTCGAAGAATAAGAACACTTTTCAGGAGGATAAAAAAATGAACAATGAGTTATTGGAAGCGTTAACCATATTGGAAAAAGAAAAAGACATCAGCAAAGACACGTTGCTGGAAGCCATTGAAAATTCCTTGATTACCGCATGTAAAAACCATTTCGGCAAATCTGACAATATTAAAGTAAATATCAATCCGGAAACCTGTGAATTCCATGTATATGCAGAAAAAACCGTAGTAGAAGAGGTGGAGGACCCAGTACTTGAAATCAGCATAGGCAATGCGAAAATGATTGATTCTAAATATGAGGTGGGAGATATTGTCAATATTGAAGTGAGATCCAAAGAATTCGGACGTATTGCCACACAGAACGCCAAGAATGTAATTCTGCAGAAGATCCGTGAGGAGGAACGAAAGGTACTGTTTGATCAGTATTACGGGAAAGAAAAAGATGTGGTAACCGGAATTGTGCAGCGCTATGTAGGCAAAAACATCAGCATTAATCTGGGAAAAGTAGACGCAATTTTAAGTGAAAACGAACAGGTAAAGAACGAAGTGTTTCAGCCTACGGAACGTATTAAGCTCTACATCCTGGAAGTGAAATCCACTTCCAAAGGACCGAAGATCCTGGTATCCAGAACGCATCCGGAGCTGGTGAAACGTCTTTTTGAATCTGAGGTTACGGAGGTAAAGGACGGAATTGTGGAGATTAAGAGTATTTCCAGAGAGGCCGGAAGCAGAACCAAGATTGCAGTGTGGAGCAACGATCCGGACGTAGATCCGGTAGGAGCCTGCGTGGGATTAAACGGAGCCAGAGTCAATGCTATTGTCAATGAACTGCGGGGAGAGAAAATTGATATTATCAATTGGAGTGACAATGCGGCAATGCTGATTGAGAATGCATTAAGCCCTGCAAAGGTAATTTCCGTAATAGCAGATGCTGAAGAAAAAACCGCCAAAGTGGTAGTGCCGGATTATCAGTTATCCTTGGCGATTGGAAAAGAAGGACAGAATGCAAGGCTTGCGGCAAGGCTGACCGGTTTTAAAATTGATATTAAGAGTGAAACTCAGGCCAGAGAAGCCGGAGATTTCATGGATTATGAGAATGAATACGAAGAGTATGAAGAGGATTTTGAAGCTGAGTATCAGGATGAATCGGCGTTAGAGAAGCCGGAGTATGAAGGCGAATCCGGGTATGAAGAAGAACCGGATTACGAAGAGGAATCCGACTATGAAGAAAATCCGGCTTACGAAGAAGATTCTGATTATGAAGAAGATTCTGATTATGAAGAAGATTCCGACTATGAAGAAGAGGTCAGTGAGAATGAGTAAGAAGATTCCTATGCGTCAGTGCGTGGGCTGCGGTGAAATGAAGAATAAGAAAGAACTGCTGCGGGTGATACGGACCGCAGAGGATGCAATTCTTCTGGATGGAACCGGGAAGAAAAATGGCAGGGGCGCTTACCTTTGTCCCAACAAAGAATGCTTAAAGAAAGCAGTCAAAACAAAGGGTCTGGAACGTTCTCTGAAGACAGCCGTACCGAAAGAAATTGTTGAGGATCTGACAAAGGAGATGGAGCAAATTGCAGCAAGATAGAATACTGTCTGTACTTGGTCTGGCAATGAAGGCCGGTAAAATAGCCAGCGGAGAATTCTCTACGGAGAAAGCAGTGAAATCCCACCAGGCGTTTCTTGTGATTGTATCGGCAGAAGCATCAGAGAATACAAAGAAAATGTTTCGGAATATGTGTTCTTTCTATCAGGTTCCCATGTATTTGTATGAATCAAAAGAAAGGTTGGGCCATGCAATTGGAAAACAGTACCGGGCAAGCCTTGCGGTGCTGGATGAAGGGTTTGCAGAGAGCCTGATAGACAAGTTGAAAATAGCAGACAAAACGGAATAACGGAGGTAGTACCATATGGCAAAAGTCAGGATTTATGAAATTGCAAATGAGTTAAAGATACAATCCAAGGATGTAATTGAGTTTTTAAAAGAAAAAAATATACTAAAAAAGACGGCCAGCAGTGCCATAGAAGACGATGTGATAGATATGGTGAGAGGAAAATTTAACGGAGGAAAAGGGGAAGGAAAAAAACAACAGGAGTCTGCAGGCCAGCCTTCCGGAAAGAGTAAAGAGGAACCAGTGAAAACAGAATCAGTGAAAATGGAAACAGAACATGCAATGAAAGCAGAAACCCCGAAAACAGTAGCGCAGCCGGTAAAGGCAGAAATGCCCAAAGCAGAAGCACAGCCGGCGAAAGGGCACAAAACAGAAGCAAGCAGGACTGCAGAGGAAGGAAAAGAAGACGTGGAGCGTCCCAAAAAGAAATCCAGTATTACAGCAGTCTACAATCCTCAGAACAGCAAATCAGCCCCGAGACGTCAGCCAAGACCTCAGGGAGCCAAGAACGATCGTAATGACAGAAATGACAGAAGCAGCCGTTCCCAGGGAGATCGGAATGATCGAAATAACCGCCCTCAGGGAGACAGAAACAACCGCTCCCAGGGAGACAGAAATAATAACAAATCTCAGGGAGAACGCCAGCCAAGATCCCAGAGCGGTGAAAAAAATCTTAGGGCGCAGGAAGAGCGCCAGCCAAGGCTCCAGGGAGACAGGAACGATAGAAACGACAGAAATGACAGAAATAACCGTTCCCAGGGAGACAGGAACAATCGTCCCCAGGGAGACAGAGGCAGCCGTTTCCAGGGAGACAGGAATGAGCGTAATGACAGAAATGACAGAAATAACCGCTCTCAGGGAGACAGAAACAACCGTTCCCAGGGAGACAGAAACAATCGTCCTCAGGGAGACAGGAATAACCGTCCCCAGGGAGACAGGAATAACCGTTCCCAGGGAGACAGAAACAACCGCTCCTTCCAGAACGGACGTCCCGGTCAGAAAAACCGCTTTGAACAGGAGATTAATAAGCTGAACCAGAACAGCGGATCAGGTTCTATGGAAGAAACCAGAGGAAAAGAGAGCCGGGAACGCGATAACCGCAAGGGAAATAATCAGCGGCATGAGAAGGAGCTGATGGGAAGGAAAAAGGAACGTTTTGACAATTTAGAGAAGAAGACCAGAGGAAAAAAACCCCAGCAGCAGCCGAAACCGCAGCAAAAGGTAGAAGAAACCATTAAGACCATTACCATTCCGGATAAGATGACCATTAAGGAACTGGCTGACCGGATGAAAATTCAGGCTTCCGTTATTATCAAGAAACTGTTCTTACAGGGAACCATGGTAACCGTAAACAGTGAGATTGATTTTGCAACTGCCGAAGAAATTGCATTGGAATTTAACTGCATCTGTGAACAGGAAGAAAAAGTGGATGTGATTGCAGAGCTTTTGAAGGAAGAAGAAGAGGATGTATCTGTTCAGGTAAAGCGTCCCCCGGTAGTCTGTGTAATGGGCCACGTAGATCATGGGAAAACTTCTCTGCTGGACGCAATCAGGGATACCCATGTCATCGATCGGGAAGCAGGGGGAATTACCCAGCATATCGGCGCCTATATGGTAGAATGCAACGGAGAGAAAATCACATTTCTGGATACTCCAGGCCATGAAGCCTTTACCGCAATGCGTATGCGGGGCGCAAACGCAACAGATATCGCAATCCTTGTGGTGGCGGCAGACGACGGCGTAATGCCTCAGACCGTAGAAGCCATCAGCCACGCCAAGGCAGCAGGGGTGGAAATTATTGTGGCAATCAACAAAATTGATAAGCCAAGCGCCAATATTGAACGGGTTAAGCAGGAACTTGCAGAATATGAGCTGATTCCGGAAGACTGGGGCGGAAGCACAATTTTTGTGCCGGTATCCGCACACTCCCATGAGGGAATCGACTCCCTGCTGGAAATGATACTGCTGACAGCGGAAATCTGTGAGTTAAAGGCCAACCCGAAACGAAATGCAAGAGGGCTTGTCATTGAAGCTCAGCTTGATAAGGGCCGGGGTTCTGTAGCTACCATTTTGGTTCAGAAAGGAACCTTAAAGGTGGGTCAGCCTGTTGCCTGCGGAAGCTGCTATGGAAAAGTAAGGGCTATGATAGATGACAAGGGCAGACGGGTAAAAGAAGCCGGCCCTTCTACTCCGGTGGAAATATTAGGCTTGAATAATGTGCCCAATGCCGGGGAAATCTTTGTATGTACGGATTCGGAAAAAGAAGCCAAAAGTTTCGCGGAAACCTTTATTTCCGAGGGACGGGAAAAGATGCTGGAGGAAACCAAATCCAGAATGTCTCTGGATGATCTTTTCTCCCAGATACAGTCCGGAAATGTTAAGGAACTTCCGATCATTGTAAAAGCAGACGTACAGGGCTCCGTGGAAGCAGTAAAGCAGAGTCTGATGAAATTGTCCAATGAGGAAGTAGTGGTAAAAGTGATTCACGGCGGTGTAGGAGCCATCAATGAATCTGACGTAAGCCTTGCTTCCGCTTCCAATGCAATTATTATTGGATTTAATGTACGCCCGGATGCAACCGCTAAGACCACGGCAGAGCGGGAAGGCGTAGACATGCGTCTGTACAAGGTGATTTACAATGCCATTGAGGATGTGCAGGCTGCAATGAAGGGAATGCTGGATCCGGTATTTGAGGAAAAAGTTCTGGGCCATGCAGAGGTGCGCCAGATATTCAAATCCTCCGGCGTTGGAAATATTGCAGGCTCCTATGTGCTGGACGGTGTGTTCCAGAGAGGCTGCAAGGTTCGTATTTCCAGAGAAGGAGAGCAGATTTTTGAAGGTGATTTGGCATCCCTGAAGCGTTTCAAGGATGACGTAAAGGAAGTAAGAGCGGGATATGAATGCGGACTGGTATTTGAAGGCTTCAGTGATATTCAGGAAATGGATATCGTTGAGTCCTACATTATGGAAGAAGTGCCGCGTTAAAGACAGAAAGGCAGAATATGAGGAAAAACAGCATTAAGAATACAAGAGTCAATGAAGAGGTGTTAAGGGAACTGAGCAATATTATCCGCGGTGAAATAAAAGACCCGCGGATTAATCCCATGACTTCTGTGGTAGCCGTGGAGGTAGCGCCGGATTTAAAGAGCTGTAAGGCTTATATCAGCGTATTTGGGGATGCAAATTCCCAGGAATCAACCCTGGCAGGTTTAAAAAGCGCGGAAGGATATATCCGCAGCAAACTTGCCAGAAATATCAATCTCAGAAATACGCCGGAGATTCGTTTTGTATTGGATCAGTCCATTGAATACGGCGTCAATATGTCAAAACTGATTGATGATGTAAACAGACAGGGAGAATATTGATATGAAAGATTTAGCATCTGAGCTGGCACAGGTAAAAACAGTTGCCATTGCCGGGCATGTAAGGCCGGACGGCGACTGTGCAGGGTCCTGTCTGGCAACCTACAATTACATTGCCACCTGGTTTCCGGAGATTCAGGCAGATGTGTACCTGGAGCCAATCCCGAATATTTTTAAATTTTTAAAGAATGCAGATAAGATTCAAAACAGCTGCAAAAGCGACCAAGTATACGATCTCTGCATTGTTCAGGACTGCGGAGACGCCGGTCGTCTGGGAGATGCGGTAAAATATTTTCACACAGCAAAAAAGACAATCTGCATTGACCATCATGTAAGCAATTCCAGCTTTGCAGATGTTAATTATATTTATCCCCAGGCAAGCTCCACCTCAGAACTGATTTTTGAACTGTTGGAGGAAGAAAAAATTACAAAAGAAATTGCGGAATGCATCTATGTGGGAATGGTTCATGATACCGGGGTGTTCCAGTATTCCTGCACTTCTGCAAAAACGATGAACGCAGCAGGGGTTTTGATGGAAAAAGGAATCAATTTCAGCAAAATTGTGGATGATACCTTCTATACCAAAACCTTTGCCCAGAATAAGATACTGGGCCAGGCATTATTAAACAGTGAACGTTTTCTGGAGGATAAAGTGATTGCGTCGGCTGTCACCAGGGAAGAAATGGAGAGGTATCAGGCGCTTCCCAAGCATCTGGATGGAATTGTCAGCCAGCTTCGGGTCACAAAGGATGTGGAGCTTGCTATTTTCCTTTATGAGAATGAAGATCATTCCTGGAAAATCAGCATGCGATCCAATGGAAAGGTTAATGTAGCAGAGCTGGCCATGAAATATCAAGGTGGCGGTCATGAAAGAGCAGCCGGAGCCACAATGGAAGGCAGTTCAAAAGAAATTATTTCGGCCTTATGCAGGGATGCTCAAAAGCAGATTTTTGGAGAATGTGAAAATGGAGGAACATCCCGGGAGGCAGAACATTAGCTGCAGGAGTTTATGGAATGATTAATGGAATCATCAATGTGTACAAAGAAAAGGGATATACCTCCCATGATGTTGTGGCAAAGCTGAGAGGTATCTTAAAACAGAAAAAAATCGGCCATACAGGAACGCTTGATCCGGAGGCGGAAGGGGTGCTTCCAGTCTGTCTTGGAAAGGCAACCAGAGTGTGCGATATGCTGACAGAAAAAGACAAGGTATATGAGGCGGTGCTGCTGCTGGGAAAAATCACAGATACCCAGGATGTTACGGGAACTGTTTTGAGAGAATGCCAGGCGTCCTGCTCTGGCGAGGAGGCGGCAGAGGCCATAGCGTCTTTTGAAGGAGAGTATGAGCAGATTCCGCCTATGTATTCCGCCTTGAAAGTCAATGGAAAGAAGCTTTGTGATTTGGCAAGGGCAGGGATCGAAGTGGAGAGAAAGCCCAGGACTGTGACAATTTTTTCTATTCGTATCCTAGAGTTGTCTCTGCCTCGGGTGCGTATGGAGGTTCATTGTTCCAAAGGCACTTACATTCGGACTCTGTGCCATGATATCGGAGAAACTTTAGGCTGCGGCGGCTGTATGGAATCACTGATCCGCACCAGGGCGGCAGGATTTGAATTAAAGGATGCCAGAAAGCTGGAAGAAATTGAAGCCTTGGTGCATTCCATAAGAGCCGATAACTTCGGACGGGAATTGGTGCCGGAAGAAATAGAAGGGCAGGTTCATTCCGGAAAATCCGGCGGTTCTCAGCGGGAACTGACCGCAGAAGATTTACCTGGTCTGGTGAAAAATACAGACTTTGTATTCCGGCAGTATCCCGGGGTATCTGTGAAAACAGAGTTTCACAAACTGCTTTCCAATGGGAATCCCCTGAAGCTGGATTGGATGACAGCATGGAAGCAGGAATACAGAGAAACCCTTCTGCGGGTGTATGATGAACATGGAGTGTTTCATGGAATCTATCAGTGGGATGGAGCGCGAAAGGATCTCAGACCTGTGAAAATTTTAAGGTAGGACAGAAAAATGGAATACATAAAGCAGAGTATCACCTTTGAAATTCAGGAACCAACGGTGCTGTCTTTGGGAAAATTTGACGGGCTGCACCGGGGGCATGAACTGCTGATGGAATACATGGCAGAGAAAAAAAGAGAAAGAAAAGATTTAAAAGCGGTTATTTTTACTTTTGATATACCGCCCAGGGAGCAGCTTCAGAACCTTTCAGCCCAAGTGCTAACCACTAATCAGGAGAAAATGAAGCTGTTTGAAAGCATCGGCATTGATTATTTAATCGAGTGTCCCTTTACCAGAGAAGTTATGTGTATGGAACCGGAGACTTTCATTGAGAAAATAGCGGTTCAGCTCAATGTGAAGTATATGGTGGTGGGAACAGATTTCAGATTCGGCCACAAACGCCGGGGAGATTACCGTCTGCTGCAGGAATACGCAGAAGCTTACGGATATGAGGTAAAAGTGGTGGACAAAATGCAGGAATACGGCAGAGACATCAGCAGTACCTTCGTGCGGGAGGAGATTGCCGCAGGAAATATGGAAAAGGCAAATGAGCTGCTGGGTTATCAGTTTTTCGTGGAGGGAACGGTTCTCCATGGGGAAAAAATGGGAAAGGCTGTTCTGGGAATTCCAACCATCAATCTGCTGCCGCCCAAGGACAAGCTGCTGCCGCCCTTCGGCGTTTATGTGACAGTGACAGAATGCCGGGGAAAGAAATATCCAGGCATTACCAATGTGGGCTGTAAGCCTACCATTGAGGGGAAGCATCCCACAGGCGTGGAAACCCACCTGTTTGACGTCACAGAGGAAATGTACGGAGAAGAGGTAAAAGTAAGCTTCCTGACACAGGTTAGGAGAGAACGGAAATTTCCGGATTTGGAAGCTTTGGTTGCACAGATGAAACAGGATATCCAGTTTGGAAAGGACTATTTTCATGCCAGAGAACAGGATTTTCAGCAGCTCAAGCAGGATACGCAGCCTGGAAAGAACTATATAATACCAGAGAAAAGGATGCCGCAAAGTAATATTTGCTCGCAGGAATAAAGGGAGAACAACATGGAATTGATATTAACATTGCTTGGAGGCCTTGGACTGTTTTTGTTCGGAATGAATTTTATGAGCCAGGGTTTACAGAAAGCAGCGGGAGCAAGACTCAGGACAATTTTAGAGGCGATGACGAAAAATAAAATTATTGCCGTTTTGTTCGGTGCGCTGTTTACCGCAATCATTCAGTCATCGGGAGCCACTACTGTTATGGTAGTCAGTTTTGTAAATACCGGTATTATGACGCTGGCTCAGTCAGTTGGAATTATTTTCGGCGCCAATATTGGTACAACCATTACATCCCAGCTTGTAGCTTTTAATCTGACCGGAATTGCCCCGTTTATTCTTTTTGTGGGAGCCGTATTCATGATGTTCGGAAAACGGCCCATGGTAAAGAAAGTGGGGGAAGTAATTCTGGGATTCGGCGCATTGTTTATGGGAATCAGCATGATGAAGGATTCCATGTCAGGGCTTAGGGAATACCAGAATGTATTGAATGTTCTGGGGAGCCTTGATAATCCGTTTTTTGGAATTCTCCTTGGAACCCTCATTACGGTAATTGTCCAGAGTTCTTCCGTTACCGTAAGTATTCTTCTGCTGATGGCAAGCCAGGGGCTTGTAGATCTTTCCGTTTGTTTTTATGTGGTTCTCGGCTGTAATATCGGCTCCTGTACCCCGGCAGTTCTGGCAAGCCTGGACGCCAAGAAGGACGCCAAACGTGCGGCGCTTATCCATGTGATGTTTAACGTATTCGGCATGGTAATTATAGGGATACTTCTGGCCTTCGGCATGTCCTATTTTGAGCGTTTTATTTTACATATTTCAGGTGCGGACGTGGGACGCTGCGTAGCCAATGCAGATTCCCTGTTCAAGATTTTCCAGACCATTATGTTCCTGCCATTATCGGCGCAGTTTGTTGCGCTGACGAAGAAACTGATACCCGGGGAGGACGTACAGAGCGAAGGATACCAACTCCTCTATATCGGGAAACAGAATATATTCTCCCCTTCTACCGCCGTGGTGGAAACCACTCAGGAAATAGAGCGGATGGCAACTCTGGCAAGCGGAAATCTGCAGCTCTCCATGGAAGCGTTTTTTGACGGTGATGAGAAGAAGATTTCCAGGGTCTATGAAACAGAGAAACAAATTGATTTCCTGAGCCATAAGCTGACGGATTACCTGGTTAAAATTAATCAGCTGCAGCTGCCGGTGGTGGATGCAAACAGGATTGGCGTCCTGTTCCATGTGGTAAGCGATATAGAGCGAATTGGGGATCATGCAGAAAATTTTGCAGATTTTGCAGTGAAATGCCGAGAGGAAAATCTGGATTTTACCAAGAAAGGCGCAAAAGAAATCCAGGAAATGCATCACAAGACCATGGTGATTCTGGAAAAAGCCATGGAAATGTTTGTGACGCTGGATGAAAAGAACCTGCCGGATATTCTGGCTTTGGAAAACGACATTGATCATATGGAGCGGGAACTTCATCAGAACCATGTAAAGCGGATGGCAAAAGGAAAATGTTCCCCCATGTCTGGAATTATTTTTACAGATATGGTAACCGGGCTGGAGCGTGTGGCAGATCATGCCACCAATATTGCATTTTCTATTCTGGATAAAGATCCGGAAGAGGGAAATGTTCTGGGGTAGAAGGATACCATATCTTGTGGAACACTGCCATTTTTGGTAGGTTTTGAGAGTGAAAAACACTATATTTTGTGTATAACTGACACTTTTAGAAGCAAAAATACGAAGAAATACTGTGAAGTTTGTACAAATATTACATAAATATTACGGTCTTCTTGACAATGCAATTTCCGGTTGATATAATCTACACAGAATAGTAAAACATGTAACTATTTTAGTAAAAATGAATATAAGAAAACGGAAGATACAGACTTGTCTGGGAGGTAAAAATGAAGAGGAAGGAATTCAGAAGAGTAATTGCAGCATGTATAGCAGGAGCAGTTGTTTTTGGGATGATTCAAATGCCGGTGAAGGCAGCCGGAAATGTGGAAGCGGGCGTTACGGCCATGCTGAGGCAGAGTCTTACGGATGAGACAGAGGAAGCAACAGCGGAAGCGGGAATTACAGCCATGCTGGGTCAGAGCCTTACGGCAGAGGAAAACACAGAACCTGAGACGCCGGCTACTGTATGCGGTTACACAAATCTGGGAATCGCCCAGGTGGAAAATCATCTGAATATTCGGGAAGGCGCCGGAGAAGAATATGATCTGGTTGGCAAACTGCCGGTAGACGCAGGATGTGAGATCTTATCCCAGGAAGGAGAATGGTATCAGATACAGTCCGGTAAGGTGACAGGATATGTAAAGGGTGAATTTTTGCTCACTGGACAAGAAGCGGCGGCCAGGGCAGATGAAGTGAAGTCTATTGTTGCAACTTCGGTCACCCAGACCTTGAATGCAAGGGTAGAGCCGAATACAGACTGTTCTATCTGGACTATGATTGCAGAAGGAGAAGAACTGCAGATGTTAGAGGACCAGGGAGAATGGCTGAAGGTAGATGTGGACGGCGACGAGTGCTATGTGGCCAGAGAGTTTGTGGAGCTATCCGAGCAGCTTCCTAAGGCAATGACTATGACAGAGATCCGCTACGGCGAAGGCATCTCTAATGTCCGTGTGGATATGGTTCAGTATGCATGCCAGTTTGTAGGAAACAGATATGTCTGGGGCGGCACAAGTCTTACCAACGGCGTAGACTGTTCTGGGTTTACCATGCGGATTTATGAGAAATACGGCATTTATCTGCCTCATTCCTCCAGTGCGCAGTCCGGTTACGGAACAAGAATCAACCCCAATGAGGCCAAGCCGGGAGACCTGTTCTTCTATGGAAACGGCGGCGGAATCAATCATGTGGCAATGTATATCGGCAATGGACAAGTTGTGCATGCAAGTTCATCCAGAACCGGAATTAAGATTTCCAATGCATTCTACCGTTCCCCCATTTGTGTGACAAGACTGATTAACGATTAATGGAATTGACCGCAATTGCAGTCAGATGCAAGAGAACTGATTTGTAATAAATAAGAGAGATTAAAATCCCCTGTGAACGCTTTTTATTCACAGGGGATTTATCTTGTGTCATTTTACGGTTGATAACCATTATCATTTGTGGTACTATCTGTAGTGATAGAAGAACAGAATCGAGGTTTAGCATATGACAATACTGGATGGCGCCATCAATCATGCGTATACGGTGACGGACATTTCCATGGAAGAGAATATTATGCGCCGACTGGAATCTCTGGGCATTAACAGCGGCGCCAGACTGCTGATGATGAACCGGAAACGGAACGGCACAGTCATTATCAAGGTGCGGGGAACCCGCTGGGCAATCGGAAGAGATATTGCCGTGGGAATTCTGGTTTGCCCTGTGGAGGAGGAAATGTCAGATGGACATAATTAGAGTTGGATTTGTGGGAAATCCCAATTGCGGGAAGACCACGTTGTTTAATGCATATACCGGAGCCAATCTGAAGGTGGCAAATTGGCCCGGGGTGACTGTGGAAAAGGTGGAAGGGGAGACCAGTTATAAGGGGCAGAAGCTGAAATTGATTGATTTGCCGGGGATTTACAGCCTGACTTCTTATTCCATCGAAGAGAAGGTTTCCAGACGGTGCATTATGGAAAATGAAGTGGATGTGATTATAAATGTGGCAGACGCTTCTGCACTGGAGCGGAACCTGTATCTGACCCTGCAGTTACTGGAGCTGGGAAAGCCAGTAATCCTGGCTCTGAACATGATGGATATTGTAGAAGAGAGGGGCATGGAAATTGACCTTCACCGTCTGCCGGAACTTTTGGGTGATATCCCGGTGGTGCCTGTTTCCGCAAGGAAGAGAAGCGGGCTGGATGTGCTGCTGCATGCAGTGGTGCATCACTATGAGGAAAAACACCGGCCAGAGATCATCACCTATCAGAAGGAAATCGAAGAAAAAATCCGTCTGCTGGAGCAGGAACTGGAACAACAATATCACATTTCGGAAAATTCCCGCTGGTATGCCTTGAAACTGCTGGAACAGGATCAGGAAATTACAGAGCTGTATCCGCTGGATTTGCCAAAGGCATTAGATCGGAGTTATGAAAAAGACATTATCAATCAGAAGTATGATTACATAGAAGAAGCCTTGGAAGATACCCTATTTTATAAATCAGAGAAAGCCGCATTTACCGATCGGGTGGATGAAATACTAACCCACCCGATTTGGGGCATGCCGATTTTCTTTGGGATTATGGCAGTGGTTTTCTTTCTGACATTTTTCGTGGGAGATGGGTTAAAAGGCGGCTTTGAGGTGGTTTTGGAAACTATTTCCAGCGGAGTTTTGCATATGCTTGAGCGTATGCATGTGGCGGAATGGATGATTTCTCTGGTGGTGGACGGAATCCTGGCAGGCGTAGGGGGAATCCTGACGTTTCTTCCCAACATTTTTATTCTGTTTCTGGCGCTTGCTGTTTTAGAGGACAGCGGTTATATGGCAAGGGTGGCCTATGTGATGGATGGACTGATGGGACATCTGGGCTTGTCCGGCAAGGCGTTTCTGCCTATGGTTCTTGGATTTGGCTGTACGGTACCTGCCATTATGGCAGCAAGGACATTGGAAAAAGAATCCGACCGAAGGCGCACCATACTGATTACGCCGTTTATGTCCTGTTCCGCAAGGCTTCCCATTTATGTGCTGTTTGCAGATATGTTTTTTGAAAAATACGCCATGTTTGCAGCGCTTTCTATGTATTTTATCGGAATGGCGGTGGCAATTATCGCGGCGCTTTTGATTCATCGTGTGGAAACCCACCGGTCCCATCATACGCTGCTGATTGAACTGCCGGAATATAAAACTCCCAATGCCAGAACCATTGCTATTTATGTCTGGGAAAAAGTGAAGGGCTATCTGACCAAGGCGGGAACTACGATTTTTATTGCCTCCATAATTATCTGGTTTCTATTGAACTTCGGCGTTCATGGAATGGTAACGGAGGTTTCCGAAAGTTTTGGGGCGGTTTTGGGGCAGTGGATGGAACCTATCCTTGCTCCGGCAGGACTGGGCATGTGGCAGATTGGCGTGGCTCTGATTTCCGGTATTTCTGCGAAAGAAGTAGTAGTCAGCAGCTTCTGCGTGCTGTTTGGCGTCAGCAATGTGAATTCCGCAGCCGGGATGACAGCATTGACCGGGCAGTTGGCGGAAGTTGGCTTCGGGCCTTTGAACGCCTATTGCATGATGCTGTTCTGCCTGCTTTACGTACCCTGTGCAGCAACCATCGGAACCATTAAGAAAGAAACAGGTTCGATGAAATTCACATTGAAGATGCTGGCGTTTCAGATGGTTCTTGCATGGCTTGTCTCGGTTCTTGTGTATCAGGCCGGAAGTATGTTTCTATAGATTGGGGATCGGATCGTTTTATGCAGGAGGGCTTCAAAGTTCAGCCTTCCTGCTTTTTTTCATAAATCACGGATAACCACGGAAGAGTAACTGGAAAGTATTTTCTGAAAAACAAGGGAAAATACTCTTGCAGAGCAGACGCTTGGATGTTAAACTATTAACAAACTAAAAAGAGAGGTAAAATACGATGAATGCTGATGGAAATGTAATTAGAATCAAACATGATGTACTTTACGAAGTGGCAAAACTGGCATTTGCCGGAGAACTGGACGCCAAAAGAGATCACATTGCACTGGAATTAATTCCGGGACCTACGCCGAAGTTCCGCTGCTGTATCTACAAAGAGCGTGAGATTATCCGCCAGAGAGTCCGTCTGGCAGAGGGCAAGGCTCCAGGGCCTGTAGATGACGGGAATATTATTCAGGTTATCAGCTCTGCCTGCGAAGACTGTCCGATTTCCAGCTACACAGTCACAGAGAACTGCCAGAACTGTATTGGAAAGGCATGTATCAATGCCTGCAAATTCGGCGCCATTGAAATGGGCAGAGATCGTTCCCATATTGACGCCTCCAAATGCAAAGAGTGCGGAAAATGTGCACAGGCCTGTCCTTACAATGCCATTGCCCACTTAAAACGTCCCTGCAAATTCAGCTGTCCGGTAGACGCGATTACATACGATGAGCATGGAATTTCCATCATCGACAAGCAGAAATGCATCCGCTGCGGGAAGTGCATTCACAGCTGTCCCTTCGGCGCCATCGGCTCTAAGACCTTTATTGTAGATGTGGTGGAAGCGCTGAAATCCGGAAAAAAAGTATATGCAATGGCGGCGCCGGCAACGGAAGGCCAGTTTGGCGCAGACATCACGACTGCAAGCTGGAAAAAGGCCATGAAAGAACTGGGATTTGAGGATTTCTATGATGTGGGATTGGGCGGAGATATGACAGCCGCTTACGAAGCCGAGGAGTGGGCGGAAGCATATGGAGAAGGAAAGAAGAAAGTAACCTCCTGCTGTCCGGCGTTTGTAAATATGGTGCGTCTCCATTATCCTCAATTGGCTGACTGCGTATCTACCACAGTTTCCCCTATGTGTGCAGTTTCCCGGCTGATTAAGGCACAGGACCCGGAGGCAGTTACAGTATTTATCGGACCCTGCCTTGCTAAGAAATCCGAAGTGGTGGATCAGAAGATTCCGGGAAATGCAGATTATGTACTGACCTACAGTGAAATCCGTGCGATTATGAAAGCAAAGAACGTTACGTTACAGCCCTGTGAAAATGATGACCAGATTTCTTCTGTTTACGGCAAACGGTTTGCGAATTCCGGCGGAGTTACCGGAGCTGTACTTCAGAGCCTGAAGGAATCCGGCCATGAGATAGATGCAAAAGTCTATAAAGCAAACGGCGCGGCTGAGTGTAAGAAAGCGCTGCTTCTATTAAGAGCCGCAAAACTGCCGGAAGATTTTGTGGAAGGCATGATTTGCGACGGCGGCTGCGTTGGCGGGCCAAGTGCGTTCAATGATCAGATTTCTTCTAAGAAGAATAGAGATACTTTAATTTCACAGGCAGACGGCCGTGGAATTCATGAGAATTTAAATCATTATGATATGGACAGTTTTTCCATGCATCGGGAATAACAGTATTCGTTCCTTTGCTGGATAAGAACAGAAAACAGAAGGCGCAGAGCCTGTGGTTTCATCCACAGGCTCTGTTTTTTTCTTTATAGGAAATTGCGATTTTTGAG
The DNA here is from genome assembly GCF_004793545.1 of Petralouisia muris. Classification (GTDB taxonomy): domain Bacteria; phylum Bacillota; class Clostridia; order Lachnospirales; family Lachnospiraceae; genus Petralouisia; species Petralouisia muris. The sequence continues at coordinate 101,447 of NZ_SRYA01000015.1, forward strand.
GAGAGAAAAAGAACAAGAGTTTACCGAAC
>NZ_SRYA01000160.1 GCF_004793545.1 Petralouisia muris
TAATTCCCCCATGAATGGGGGCTAGGGGGCTGAAGTGTCGAAGACACTTTTTTATACCCAAAAATATTTATTCAAGGAGGTACATGGGTATGTACAAAGTTAGTGATGAAGTTATGGAGGCCATTAGTAAGATTGATGGGAAAGGTGATCCTGTAGTAGCTGCTGGAACAACTGGTAGTGGAAAATCAGCAGTTGAAGAGGCTTCTGCAAAGAATCCGGTGACACAGTCTTTGTTAGGAATCAGAGAGGCTTCTGGTAAGGGTAGTGTTACCAAGGCAAGTACAATTGCAACCGATTATGAGATGATCCCAGAGGATAAGCTGGTTATGTCGGCAGAACTCCATCCAAAGACAATGGCAGAGTGTGGAGACGATAATGAGCTATTGGGCAATGTTCTTTATTCTGGAGCAAAGGATTACTTTAAGAATTCGGACGAGAACTTGTATAAAGCCAAGTTGGCAAAGGCAATGACAAATTTACTAGAGCATCCGGCAAATGATTCGTTAGGATATAAGCTGAAGGATATCGGTGATGATAAGTATAATGCTCTCATGGAAGTAATTCTTAAGTTCGATGTTTCACAGGTGATGATTCTTTATAATGAGATGCTTGCAAAAACCTCAAAGAAAGGTCAGAAAGGAGTACGAGTATTTATAGAACTTCTATCTTTGAGAGAATCTTTCCGAGAAATTGTGGCAGAGTTTTGGAATCTGGTTATTGATTTTATAAACCAGGAAGTAGAGGAACTTCGTGAGAAACTTGAAAGCAATGGTGCTGTAGTGGGGGTAAAGCCTGAGGGTGGATACATGTTTACCGCTCTTCTTGGAGAAGATGACCTGGATAGTGAGATTACGGAAATTCTACTTAAGAGTGAGGAAGGTTCAAAAGAATATTTACTTTCCAATGTTTCACTAATCTATCGTGGTGCGGATTATATTTTCGATGTTGGAAATAAGGATGCATTGACGGTAGCGGAGATTGGTGATACAAAGATTCATTGTATCAGAATTATCGATACACAGGGGCTTTTCCATATTACAGGCGTAAAGGCAAAGGATGAAGCTGAACGTATCGTTGATTTACTTTCGGAGTTTCATAGTAATAGATTGCTGTTAGTTGTCAACTCCTTTGTAACGGATACAGTTAAGGATGGCTATGATGCAATTTCTATGATGCTCCAGGAAGTGAATAGGGATATTGAGGTATATCTTCTTTTTACACATTGGGATGAGTATCTGAAGAGCTTTGCTAACCAGAGCGGTACAGTAAGCAGATTCAGCAGAAGAAGTAATATCAATTGGGCGGAAAAATATAAGGAAGCATTCTACGAGCAACAGAAAGTTATTGATAGATTTAATGCTGCTGTAGATGATAATGCTTCTAAAAAAAAGCCGCAGATTATTGGTGTATATAGAGCAGCTATTCTTTCTGAAGACGGAAACAAAATGGAGGATATCCTTGATTATGAAGGTGTTCAGTACCCAGATGCATTGAATCAGCTCTTTACGGATATGGTACAACAGGCATCTGTAACTGGAGACAGATATCGTGTTGTTGAGGATATTGAGGAGTCTGTTAGTATTGATTCTTCCGAATTTGGAAAGCAGAATATTTCCTCATTGTATTCAAATCTTGTAAGTGAATGTAAGAATTTGAAATTGTATGCATCTACAGTTCGTGCTTGTAATCGTAAGTGGATTAATGCTGGTAATGTCCATAATTCGAATGTTGTTGCTAATGATTATGGTTTCCAAAATATAACTACAAAGTTTGTTCAGGAAATCCGTAATTATGCAATGAATTACGTTAAGAAGTTGGATATTGATGCAAAGGCTTATCTTCCAAATCAGGATGATGAGGAAAAGTTTATTGCGGATCTTATGGCATATTTAACTGCACAGCAGAATGTAGGACGTGAAGTGGCAAAGATGATAGGTAGCGAGTCATATTCCGAGGGATTTGTTCATGCAAAGGAGTTTAAGTATCAGTATGAGCGTTTTACAGATATGATTCAGTATGCACAAGATAATTACTTTATTGCTGATACTATATATTTTACAGAGAAGTTTGAAAAGTGCCTTATTGAAGCATCGAAGAAGTGTATTCGCGATTTTGTGGATTCAAAGTGTATAGTGGTTTATTAAGGAGCATATGGAGAAGGTCGACAAATTTCAATCCAACCGATATAAAAACTTTTTGATGCACACCCGAAAGGGTGTGCAATTATATGAAGAAATGCCGATTTCAAGCCGTTTATGAGAGGGTGCATCGTTGAATTGTATTAATTTCACGGTACCAATGAATCCATGCTACTGTGGATTTTATGCGGTTCTTTTTTCCAATTTAAAAAATTTGTTAGTTCTATATTGACAGAATCAGGCGGTTCCGGATCCGGTAAGACCCGCTTCCACGTCAAGCCGAATTTAATGCAGATGAATGGCAGCTATGTTGTCACTGATCCAAAAGGGTTAGTATTTTAGGGACGGAGAAATCCGCACAACAACAGAAGGTGGCAAACATGGCCCAGAAAACCAAGATTACAGCACTCTATGAGCGTTTGAGCCGTGACGATGAGTTACAAGGCCCCAGCAATTCCATACTGAACCAGCAGGCATTTTTGGAGGACTTCGCCCAGCGGAACGGCTTCACCAACGTCCGGCACTTCACGGACGATGGAGTGAGCGGCACGACCTTTGACCGGGACGGCTTCAAGGCCATGATTGCCGAGGTAGAGGCCGGGAACGTGTCCACCATCATCGTCAAGGACATGAGCCGCTTCGGACGTGACTATCTCAAGGTTGGCTTTTACACCGATGTCATGTTCAGAGATAAGGGCATCCGGTTTATTGCTGTCAACAACAGTATCGACAGCGACAAGCAGGGAGATAACGACTTCACCCCATTTTTGAACATCATGAACGAATTTTACGCCCGTGACTCCAGCCGGAAGATACAGGCCATTTTCAAGTCACGCATGGAGAAGGGGCTTCGGTGTTCGGGGAGCGTCCCCTATGGCTACCGCCGCGACCCGGAGGACAAGCAGCACTTGATTGTGGACGAGGAGGCCGCCGCCGTTGTGCGCCGCATCTTCCAGATGGTGATTGAGGGGAAAGGCGTTCAGGCCATCGCCCGGACGCTGACCAAGGACAAGATACTGATACCCGCCGCCTACGCACAGCAGCACTACCCGGAGAACCACCACAGCCACGGCTACTATGACCCCTGCCTTTGGTCGAGTACGGCGGTTTCCTACATCCTGGAAAAGCAGGAGTACATGGGGCATACTGTGTTGGGCAAGACCATCTGCGAGGACTACAAGACCAAGAAGCGGCGCAAGGCCAAGCCGGAGGAATTGATGATTTTCCGGGACACCCATGAGGCCATCGTGGACGAGGAAACGTGGCAGCTTGCCCACCGTCTGAAGCGGACTATCCGCAAGCCCAGCTATCCAGACCACCCTTCCAATCCTCTGACCGGGCTTCTCTACTGCACCGATTGCGGGTGCAAGATGACCCACCGCCAGCCGTCCCCCACCAAGAAGAAAGTCTTTGACGCTGATGACGCTTACCTCTGCGGCGGCTACCGCCATTTGACCCGTGACTGCACCATGCACTTTATCAAAACATCCACTGTTGAGAAGCTGGTGCTGACGGCGATCCGCGAGGTGAGCGCCTACGTCCGGGAGGACGAGAAAGAGTTTATCCGCATCGTGCGGGACACCGCCAGCGCGGGGCAGGAGCAGACAGCCAGGGAGCAGAAGAAGCGGCTTCGCCAGGTGGAGAAGCGGATTGCCGAGCTGGACGAGTTAATCAAGAAGCTGTACGAGGGGAACGCCACCGGGAAGATACCCGACAAGCATTTCAACCGCCTGTTGGCGGAGTACGACACCGAGCAGAGCGCATTAGAGCAGGAGGCGGCGGAACTGAAAGAGGGCATCACCGCCCAGGCCGAGGACGGCATGAGGGCGCAGCGGTTTGTTTCTCTTGTGCGGCGGTACACCAGTTTTGACGAACTGACCATGCCCATGCTCAACGAGTTTATCGAGAAAATCGTTGTCCATGAGGCGGACAAATCCACCGGGGACAGGCGGCAGAAGGTTGATATATATTTCAACTTTATCGGCTGTTTCGTTCCGCCCAAACCGGAGGTTATTCTGACCGCCGAGGAAGAAGCGAAAGCGCAAAAGGCGTTGGCGGCGAGGAACCGGGAACGGGAGCAAAATCGACTGCGTATGCGCCAGGTGAGGGTGGCACAGCGGGCCGCAAAGGGTGCCGGGGAGGTTTCCTCTCCGGCTGGTTGATTTGATTGTGTTGTTGTGCTATACTTGGTACGCACACAGAACGACAAATCGTTAAGGAAAGAATCGAAGGTGGTGCAAACGAAAAAGCAGCTTTGATTTT
>NZ_SRYA01000161.1 GCF_004793545.1 Petralouisia muris
CAGCGGATTCCGGAAGACATACTCATCGCTAAGACTTCCGAGGTTTTGGGGTATGGCGGCTGGGGACGGGAGGAACTGACCCGGGATATTGATGAGATATTAGTGCCGGAGCACAACTGCCTGGTCTACGTTTTCCATGATGGCCATATGGAAAGCGTCACTTGGCGGCATCCATCCCGCCGGGAAAGCTGGACGCCGGAAATGAGGCAGAAAGCGCGGGAACGTCAGCTGGAGGTTATCAGGCAAAAAAGGAAAGGAGATGAGGAAGAATGCTGGCATTTACAAGAAAAGTCCAAAAGATAGAGAGCCGCGCCAGCCTGCGTCAGAATGCCATAGATGCAACGATGCAGCAAAAACGGCGCGTAGCGGCTTATGCCCGTGTGTCTACAGATTCAGACGAACAGCAGTCCAGTTATGAGGCACAGGTTGACTTTTATACCCGCCATATCCAAAGCAACCCGGAATGAGAATTTGTCGGCCTGTACGCAGACGAAGGAATCTCCGGCACGAACACTAAAAGACGTGAGGGGTTTAACCGGATGGTGGCAGACGCACTGGATGGCAAAATTGACCTGATCCTCACCAAATCTATCAGCCGTTTTGCCCGCAATACAGTAGATACCCTGACGACCGTCCGCAAGCTAAAGGAGCGGAATGTGGAAGTATATTTTGAGAAGGAAAATATCTACACCTTAGACGCCAAAGGTGAAGTCATGATTACGATTATGAGCAGTTTGGCACAGGAAGAAAGCCGCTCCATCAGCGAGAACATTACCTGGGGAAAGCGCCGCAGCATGGAGGAAGGGAAGTTCTCCCTTGCCTATAAACACTTCCTTGGGTACAAGAAGGGCGAGGATGGTATTTTGGAGATTGTAGAGGATGAGGCGAAAATTATCCGCAAGATTTATCAACTGTTTCTAGAAGGGCAGACTGTCCGGATGATTGCCGACCACCTCACAAAACAGGGTATACCAACGCCAATGGGCAAGGAAAATTGGAGAGTCTCGACAATTATGAGCATTCTCCAAAACGAGAAATACAAAGGGGACGCCCTGCTCCAGAAAACCTATGTTGCCGATTTCTTAACCAAACGCGTCAAGAAAAACTGTGGCGAGATACCGCAATACTATATTAAGGACTCGCACCCGGCCATCATTGACCCGGCAACTTTTGACCTGGTGCAAAAAGAGATTGAACGGCGGCGTCCAGAACGCCATAAGCTGCACCGCAGCAATCCGTTTGCGGCAAAGGTTATCTGTGGGGATTGTGGCGGTTATTACGGCCGGAAAGTTTGGCACAGCAATAGTAAACACCGTAAATACATTTGGCGTTGCAACCAAAAATATGAAGAAAAAACGGCCTGTTCTACTCCGAATTTGGACGAGGCGACCCTCGAAGCAGCCTTCGTGGAAGCGTTTAACCGGATGCTCGGCAATAAAGAACAGTATATTGCCCGGTTTGAGGAAATGCTGCCGCTACTTGCTGATACCAGCAAATTGGAAAGGAAGCTGGCTGAAGCTCAAAACAAGCATAGCCATCTGATGAACAGCCTCCGCCTTTATATGGAAGAAAACACAAGGCAGATTCAAGACCAGGAGGAATACAACCGGCACTTTTCTGAGCTGGATACAGAATGTAAAAAGGCTGAGGAGGAAATCGAGGCCATACAAAAAGAGATTTTAGAGCAATCGGGAAGGAAAGAGCAAATCCGCCGTTGCCTGGATGAACTGCGAGGATGTGGGGATATTTTGGATGAGTTCGACGATGATTTATGGAGCTCTATGGTTGAATCCGTGACCGTATACGCCGATGAAAAATTGGAATTCCTGTTCCGGGATGGAACGAGAATTCCGATACAAATGCCAAAAAACAAAAAGAAAAAATAATACAACAGCACTTTAATAATGCACAGCCCGGCTGTGAGTAACTTAGTCATATAAAGCCTGCGGGATTGATTCCGTGGGCTTTTTAAAGTTTTATTCCTTACACAGTGTTTTTTGCATGTTCCAAAGAATCTCTGATGATTCTTTCCAAGTATTCTTTCTTAGATAAATCCCCTAAATCGTGGAATACTGCTGAGTAAGCGACAAGCGCAGTCCGGACGTACGTGCTATGTTTCTCAAAAATTGTTCGGTCAATGGAGATTCCTTGCGCCTCAATAAACTGGCAACAAAAAGTCACGGCAAGCCTGGTATTGCCTTCACGAAAACCATGTACTTTCCATACTGCCGCTAAATCTTCTGAAAAACATTTTGCCCTGCCATCTAAAGATAGGCTGGCCCAAGAACGTGATGTCATCTTCTTTAAGGCGTCAGACAAATCGCCCTCAATTTTTGCCTTGTCTGAATATTCTATAGACAAACCACCTAATGCAGGTTCCTCTTTTTCTATGTTGATTGTGCGGATTTTTCCAGCCCATTCGTAAATATCCTGGAAGATATATTTATGCATTTTGGCCAAATGACCAACATCATAACTCCCTTCTAATGGATTCTCAGCGAGCTCTCTTAAACGAAGGGAAACATAATCTGCCTCTGCATCATCCAGCATCTGCCGATCTTGAATACCTAAGATATTCCTAAGGATATTAGTTCCGGGATATACATATGGATCAAGCATCCTGCTTTACCTTATATTTTTTGTCCAGATATTTCTTTAAATCTTCCGTAGTAGCTTGCCCGTTTTTTTCCAATTCAATATATTTTTTGAAATCTTCTGTGGGCTCAAGCCCGTCAACTTTAATCATACCAATGGCATAATCCCAAGCCGCATCTACTGTCATATAAACTCCTCCAATCAATCTAAGATTATATTTAGTATACCACATTTTATGGATAAATACCACTATAATAGTTTCCTCCCGGACTTAAAGCGATTCGGTTAACCGTATGGCTGATAGTATTTTTCTCTCTCACCCCTCTCGTACCACACAGCGAACGGCAAAACCGTCCCCGCGGTAATAGTTATTCTGAGGACCGACATTCGTCGGGTACGTACTCAAGCGGTGACCAAACGTATCAGAACCAGCGGCAAACGACCACCAGTAGCCATGCGTGACACGTGCGTAGATGTAGCCATCTGAGCGATCGTAGTAGCCCGTACGGAGAAAGTTGGACGAATTCCAGTTAGACCATGCAGACCTCTGCAAAAGGAATGCATCGGTCGAGCCCAACACTAATTCGCACTAAAGTCTCAAACATTGGAATTCCTGTTCCGGGATAGGACGAAAATTCCAATACAAATGTCAAAAAGCAAAAAATAAAATAATAGCACTTTAACAATGCTGCTTATATTTATCTCATAAGACACCGTTACTATATGCTTTATCTCACACAGGACGACGCGGTTTATGTTGATATAATCTACCACGATTTACGCAATTATAAGGATATCTTTGTAATAACCCGTGTTCTCATTGCTGGCGATGATTAGTCAGGGAAACTGAGGCTTCAAGTTTCTAAAAATCATTTACTAAATAAACATTTCCTCTTGCACGTGTAATTGCTACGTATAGTTTATTCTTGGTGGGTGGCGGCAGTTCCAATAACTTACCAGCAGTACGTTTCTTGGCGGTAGTTTTATTTAACATCACGCATACATCCTTATAATGATCCTCTCCCTTTGTTTCGCCCCAATTTTTGTGGCAGCAACCAAACTTAGCCCCATTTTGATAGTGAAGTTTAATAATATTTTTGTCTGCGAGTATTGACATTATTCTTTTCTCATCGTCTACAAATTCGATTGCGGTGTCATCTTCTGCAGGACGATTTGATGATATTTCAATTCCAATATGGTCGTTAATATAATTGCAAATAGTTTTACTGCATCTCCAGCTATTCTGTAAGGTTGTATTGTCGATTAAAAATCCTTTTTTCGTAAATCGTGCTTCGTACTTTTTCTTGTCATCAAATAAAGTCCCATTCGCTTTGCCATCCCGGCTGGTATCGAATGTATGTTGATAAAAGTCACCTACAAAAAGCATATTCAACGGATTTTCCATAAGATTCTCTAAAAATGTGAAATCGCGCCCAGCAATATCCTGAACCTCATCAATAATAAACTCGTCAAAATATGTGTTTATACGTAGCTTTATATCATCCAGCACTCCTTCTTTTTCTAAAAGCAAAGCAAGCCTGTTGCTATATAAATAGCGATTTTGTGTCATATAATAAC
>NZ_SRYA01000162.1 GCF_004793545.1 Petralouisia muris
TGCGCAAAAACGGAACAACTTAACAATTGATTATTTAAAATGGGTTATACTAGGGAAAAGGAATCATGACAGAGGCTGTAAAACAGGTCTGCGAATATGTTTTTGAGAAAAGTGATATTCTCCGCATTTATGCAGAGCCATTTGCGTTTAATACGGCATCTTGTCGTGTCCTGGAAAAAGCAGGTTTTCAGTATGAGGGGATGTTAAGAAATAGTGCGGTAAAAAACGGGAAAGTGATCGATATGAAAATGTATTCTCTGTTGAAAGAGGAAATATAAATTCTGGTCTTCCGGCCTGGAAACAGTAAATGAGATGATGTGTATGAAAAAAATGTGTGAAGAAGCTGAAAAAATAATGACAGAGCGATTTGGAAAAGATATGGTGATTGCGCTGGCAACAGTAGAAAAGGGAGTTCCTTATGTACGGTATGTAAATGCCTATTATGAGAATGGAGCGTTTTATGTTATTACCTATGCACTTTCAAATAAAATAAAACATTTAGAAAACAATCCTGTGATTGCAATAGCCGGTGAGTGGTTTACCGCACATGGCAAGGGGATAAATTTAGGTTATTTTGGAAAGGAAGAAAACCATAGGATTGCAAAGAGGCTGAAAGAAGTGTTCTCTGAATGGATTGATAACGGGCATACTAATCTTGAGGATGAGAACACGGTCATTTTATGTGTGGAATTGACAGATGGGCTTTTGCTTTCACATGGGACAAGGTACGAGTTTTAGGATTTCAATTTCCGGAGGGATTATTATGAAATTTCAAAGAACAGATGGCAAAAATAAAGATTTTATAGAAAACTGCAGGTTTCTTGATATGGATCTGGACAGACGTGTCGGGAAAAAGATAGAAAGAGACAAATACAAAAAATATAACCAGTTGGATGAAATTAAGGAAGCAATCGTTGTGTATGAAGGGAAGCGGGTAATTGGCGGCGGAGCCATCAGAAGATATGATGATGAAACGATAGAATTGAAACGAGTGTTTGTACATACGGAATATCAGGGACGGGGCATAGGGAGCAGGCTTGTCGCCCTTTTGATGGAATGGGCCATAGAACTGGGATATAAGAAAATGGTTCTTGAAACCGGGGAGTTATTGGCTGAATCCTGTGCCGTATATAAAAAGCTGGGTTTTCAGGTGATCCCGAATTATGGTCCGTATGAGGATATGCCGGAATCATTGTGTATGGCAAAGAATTTGAAAAACGGGAGGCGGGCAGATGCGGGATAAAGATTTTGATATGCAGCTAAAGCGGGCGGAATGTCCGGTAAAGGTTGCGGAGATCGTGGAGAAGACAATAAGGGCCGTCTATCCTCATTATTATCCTTCCGGGGCGGTACAGTTTTTTCTGGATCTGCATAACGAACGGAGGATAAGGGAAGCGCTTGCCAGGGAAGATATCTATTTTGCGGTGGTGCAGGGAGAAATTGTAGGAACCGGGAGTATCCGGGGGAATGAGATCTGCAGGCTGTTTATCTTACCGGAATACCAGGCAAAGGGTTATGGAAACAGGCTGATGGATTTCCTGGAAGATATGGTTTTCAGGAAATATCATGCAGCACATATTGATGCGTCTTTTCCGGCGGAAAGTATGTATTTGAAACGGGGATACCGGATAAAAACCTATGAGAAAATTGAGACAGGGGGCGGGGACTATCTCTGTTACCATACAATGGAAAAGGCGGCAGATGGAAAGGGATAAAGGCTTTCAGGAGGGAACAAATGGATAAATGGTTTACTGTTGACAGGATAGATGAGGATACTTATATCATTAGCGAATACCGGCATTGGGAGGAAACACATTGTTATCTGCTGAATGGTTCCGGGCGGAGCCTGCTGATCGATACGGGGCTTGGGATCTGTAATATTTATGACAAGGTGGTGAAGCTGACAGACCAGCCGGTTACGGCTGTTGCCACGCATATTCATTGGGACCATATCGGAGGGCATAAATATTTTCCGGATTTCTATGCCCATGAAGAGGAACTGGGGTGGCTGTCGGGCGGGTTCCCTTTGTCTATGGAAACGGTCAGGGGCATGGTAGTTGACCGTTGTGAACTGCCGGAAGGTTATGATGTGGGCAGCTATGAGATGTTCCAGGGGAGGCCGTCCGTGGTTCTGCACGGTGGGGAAGAGATTGACATTGGTGGGAGGATGATAAAGGCGTTTCATACACCGGGACATTCACCGGGGCATATGTGCTTTTGGGAACCGGAGCGTGGATATCTTTTTACAGGGGATCTGATCTACAAGGATACTTTGTTTGCATATTATCCATCTACAGATCCAGAAGCTTATCTTTCCTCACTGGAAAAGATGGCGCTGCTTCCTGTGGAAAGGGTGTTTCCGGCGCACCATTCCCTGGATATCCAGCCGGAGATCATCGGCCGTATGAGAGATGCTTTCCAGGGATTGAAGGAAAGCGGGAAACTGCGTCATGGGAGCGGGACTTTTGATTACGGAGACTGGGCGGTCTGGCTGTGATGGGGGTGTTTATGAGGGATGAAGGAAGGATGGAGACAGAAGATATTATTCTTGGAAAGGCAAAATATGAGGATTGGAGATCGATATACCGGAATGTCTGGTCAAGGCCGGAAACAGCAGAATATATGGTATGGAAAGTGACGGCTGATGAGGATGGGGCCAGGGAGAGAATACAGAGGACGATCGCATGGCAGGAAAACCATGACGCGTGGCTGGTCTATGAGAGGGGCAGCGGGCAGGCCATTGGTTTTGCCGGAGTGGAGGAAACAGAGCCGCATATTTATCATGAGACTGGTATTGCCTTGGGCCCGGAGTATGTGGGAAGGGGATATGGGAAACAGATACTGCGTTTATTGATGGAATACTGTATTTCTTTAGACGGGCAGGAATTTTATTATTCTACACGGACAGGGAATCTTGCTTCAAGGGCACTGGCCTTATCCTGTGGATTGACTTATCACCATTCGGAGCGGAGGACAGACCAGCGCAGTGGGAAAATTTATGAATTGGAGATTTATAAAAAGAATCTGGAAAGTATAGGGGTGGGATATGAAACCGGATGAGATATTGAAGTATTGCCTGGAGAATCTGGAGGGGAGCGTCCTTGTGGAGAGTTGGGGAGAAAAGGGGATTTTTTATAATCCCTGACGTGTGCTGAAAAGGGGCGTGTACATATTGACGGTCAAGGAGAAGGACGGGGATAATGATAAAGGCTCTAAGCTGGACAGGCCGGGGGTTTACCGGGTGAACCTGGGTGTCCGTAAGGATACGTTTGTGAAGCTGTTCGGGGCTGTGCCAAAACGTCCGGGGCAGGCGGGGTTGTGGAAATGGATTATGATTTTTCTGCGGCTGACTGTTTTTTACCCCATCCGGTCTATGCGTAGATGGGGTGGATGTGTGTGCTGAATCCGTCGGAAGAGACTTTTGAGGCGGATATCACAAATTTCCGGCGGAAGGTGAAAGCGCAGAACCTCTCTTTTACGCTTGCGTTTGTGTATGCGGTATGTAAATGCGCCAATGAGATTGAAGCGTTCCGGTATCGTTTCCTGGATGGGAAGGTGGTTCTTTTTGAGCATATTGATACTGCGTTTACTTATCTGAATCAGGATACGGGGCTGTTCAAAGTGGTCAATGTGCCGCTTCGGGGCAGTATTCAGGAATATGTGGAGACGGCGGGGAGGATTGCAAGGGAGCAGAAGGAATATTTTACAGGCCCCTTGGAAATGATGTGTTCCAGTGTTCGCCTATGCCCTGGATTACCTATACGCATATCTCACATACCAATTCCGGAAAAAAGGATAATGCGATGCCCTTGTTTGACTGGGGGAAGTATTATGAGAAGGACGGTAAGATTGTCATGCCTGTATCTGTCCAGACTCATCATTCTTTTGTGGATGGGATACATATTGGACAGTTTGCGGATAGGCTTCAGAAATATTTGGAATCATTTTAGGAGCGGAGGTTTGATTATGCCCAAAGGGCATATCGCATGACATGCCTTTCAGGTGGTCAATTAAAGGTATAACGTAAGTTTACAAAAAGGACAGAAAATGCTGGGGAGGCATTTTTCAGTCTTTTTTTCACTTTATAGGAAATTGCGATTTTTGAGGAGAGAAAAAGAACAAGAGTTTACCGAAC
>NZ_SRYA01000163.1 GCF_004793545.1 Petralouisia muris
TACCTAAAGGTTTCGCCTAAAGGCGAGGGTTTTAACCCCATTATACAGACAATAAGCAAACAAATAATTGTAATACCAATAGCAACAGGAAGCCACGGAGTTAACTCTACCTGTGCAATTGTAAGGTTGGAAGCCAATTTCCCATATTCAGCCGTTATTACAAAGAATGGATATGACATTGGATAGGCAAACCATATCTTTGTATTTATCATCAAAACGGATGGTACAATCGAAGCAAGCCCAATTCCGATAGAAAAAATCGGTATCTGAATACATACTGATAAAAGCCAAAAAAACGTAAGCATCAGAATTGCCGCCGCAAAAATCACCCCGGCTTCCTTGAAAACAAACAATGGCTGCAAAATGAAATCATAATCCTGCATTTGTGATGCTATCCTTGCGCTTACAAAATACATTCCAATGGACATCAGTGTTTGAAAAGCTGCCAGCGCAAGCAAGACAACAAATTTTGCCAAACATAATTTAGCGGCGTCCACTGGCAGAGAAAGCATTTTCAATATACCTTTATTGCTTCTTTCTGTCATATTCAGCAAAACCGTACTCACAACCTGCTTGCAGGAAAGATAAACCACACCATTCCCATAAAGCCTTGTATCAAAAAGTTGTTTTCTGGCGAAATACCTTCTGCCTGCATTCTAAAGTTCACATTGGCATTGAAGATAGAAGGCAGCCAAAGAATGACGACGGCAATTGCCAAAATCAAAAGGATTTTGGAACGGCGTATTTTTGTAAATTCAATGCTGATGAGAGATAAAAAATTCATTCAAAAGACCTCCTAACCTTTAAGAATAAAACCTCCGCAATCCCAATGATAAGGATTTCAGCTATTGCGGCAATCAAAAACGAGTGGGCGGTATGTTCTGCTGTACCTGCAAATATCTGAAATGGAAGTGCAAATGGAAACAGCGATAAAATGAAGTTCTTTGTGGGCAGCATTGTAGCTGTAAATACACACACAACGCCGACGCCGAGGGACACCCACATATTCTTACACGCTGATGCAAGGAACAGCGAGCCCAAAGCTGTGGGTAGCATTAACAGTAAAGCATATCCAAAGTTTTTTATTATTTCTGTCCATACTTCAGGGGACGGTTCAAACCAATGATACGAGCAGAAAGCTATACTCGCGGCTTCTATTGCCAATATCATAACGCACATTAGCGCCATGAAAGTGACCTTGCTAAAAAACAGGTTACTCTCTTTCATCGGCAGCGTACACATTCTTTGGATGGCATTCTCTGCATATTCCGTGTGATACATTAGGCAGGCTCCCGCTACAATAAGCAGAATATTGAGCATAGTCATCATCTGCCAATTCGCATCCATCAGGATTTGAACAGGCGCAGCCTGAAGCCCCAAATAGTTTTCTGAACGAACTGCCATGTTAAGGACAGGCACTATCGCTGCTAAAAATCCTCCGCAGAGAAATGCAGGCATAAAACCCGTCCGTTTTACTTTTTTGCATTCCAGATAGAAACTCATCTTACACCACCTCTCTGCATGTTGTCGGCATCAATCAAGGCAAGAAAGGTATCTTCCAAATTATCTGTAGGATAACCTTGTGCCGCTGCATGAAATTTCAATTAGTCAAGCGTTCCTTCAAACAGCAGATGACCGTGATTGAGAATGCCGATATTATCTGCCATCAGTTCGATTTCGGACAGCAAGTGGGATGATACCAATACAGTGCAGTCAAATTTCTGTGGCAGGGAACGGATACGGGTTCTGATTTCGTGAATGCCAACAGGGTCAAGCCCGTTAGTCGGCTCGTCAAGAATCAGAATTGGCGGTCTGCCAATCAAAGCGCTTGCGAGTCCTAATCTCTGCTTCATTCCAAGAGAATACTTTTTGGCAAGTCTGCCTTTATGCTGTGTAAGGCCGACCAACTTCAACGCCTCAGAAACGGCAGATTTGGGCAATCCCAAAATTTTACGAATAATATCCAGATTTGAAAAGGAGCGAAGTATATGGACTGTGAATATTTAAAAAGCAAACGCATCCTGCTTGTTGATGATGAACAGGAACTTTTGGATATGGTCGTATCTATTTTAAAAGAAGAAGGTTTTTGTAATATTTGGGCTGCTAAAAATGTGAAGGACGCTCTTTCAGTAGCTGCGGCAGTAGAGCCAGAGTTTGCCATTCTTGATGTAATGCTGCCTGATGGCAGCGGATTTCACTTGATGGAGCAATTAAAACAGAACGGTGAATATCCTATACTCTTTTTAACTGCCTGTGGCGAGGAGGAGGATAAATTCAAGGGCTTTGGTCTTGGAGCGGATGATTATGTTGTAAAGCCATTTCTTCCAAAGGAACTTGTTTTCCGCATTATGGCAATTTTACGCAGAAGCTACAAAGAGGAAAGTCCTCTTGTAAAACTTCAAAACAGTGAGATAGATTTTGATCGAGCCGAAGTGATAAAAAACAGCGAACATATTCCTTTGACAGCCAAAGAACACGATATTCTGGCCGCTCTGTACCGCAATGCAGGTCGGATCGTTACAATTGACGCTCTGTGTGAAGCTGCATGGGGCGCTAATCCTTTTGGATATGAAAATTCTCTGATGGCGCACATTCGGCGCGTTAGAGAGAAAATAGAAGAAAATCCCTCTCGCCCTGTATCCTTAATTACGGTCAAGGGATTGGGATACAAACTGATTGTAGGTGGAAAATGATATGAAAAGTGTCCCAAAACTGATACGCCGGTATGCAGGCATCATGCTTTTTAGCTGCGTACTGCTCCTTGTCCTGAATTTTGTTTGCTCGTTATCTTTACTGCAAGACAAATGCCCAACGCATATCCATGGAAAACTGCTGAAGAAATTGCAGACGCTCTTCAACAGACAGATGATGGCAAATACAGCCTGCCCGATGCAGCTTCTCTTGAACTGAAACACTTTGATGCCTGGGCAATCTTCATAGATAATGAAACAAAGCAAGTGAAATGGCATACTGCTAATTTGCCAGAAGCGATACCGATGTCCTATACGCTTTCTGATATCGCAAGTCTAACCCGTGGATACATAGATGGATATCCAACCTTTACAGGTGAGGCGGAAGATGGTCTTATTGTATTGGGTTATCCCAAAGATAGCTTTTGGAAACATATGTGGCCAAGCTGGGACTATGAACTTATTGCAAGCTTACCTAAGACGGCTTTATTTGTTTTGGCTGTCAATGCTGCGCCTATTTTTTTAATTTATGTGGTTGCAAATTCTATGCTGCTGAAATCAATTAAGCCGATTGTAAATGGCATACAAAGCTTACCAATGGGAGAGCCTGTAACTATTAAAGAAAAGGGCTGTTGTCTGAACTTGCAATGAGTATCAATAAAACATCCAAGATTTTACAATCTCAAAATAATCAGCTTCGCAGGAAAGAAACGGCAAGAGCAAATTGGATTGCGGGAGTATCCCACGATATTCGAACGCCTTTATCAATGATTATGGGGTATGCGGGTCAATTAAGAGAAGACGCATATTTGACGGATGAAGAACGCCAGAAGGCGGCAGTTATCGTGAAGCAAAGCCAACGGATGCGAAATTTAATCAATGACCTTAACTTGGCCTCAAAATTAGAGTATAATATGCAGCCAATTCATCCCCAAAAGGAAAATTTGATTGCGGTTATCCGGCAGGTCGCTGTAGATTTTATCAATATGGACATTGATGACAAACACCCAATTGAATGGGAAACGGATGTCTCTGACACTCTGCCCTGTGAACGC
Organism: Petralouisia muris; assembly: GCF_004793545.1. Lineage (GTDB taxonomy): Bacteria > Bacillota > Clostridia > Lachnospirales > Lachnospiraceae > Petralouisia > Petralouisia muris. The sequence goes on from NZ_SRYA01000163.1 coordinate 3,746, forward strand.
TGACAAAGACTTGATAAAACGCAATGTCATTAACTTAAGGAATCTTTTACATTTGAATTGTAAAAGGTTCCTTTTT
>NZ_SRYA01000164.1 GCF_004793545.1 Petralouisia muris
TCTATCATACAGGTTTGCTCCAGTTTTGTATAGGTACCCACTATCTACCGTTTACGTTAATTCTGGGTGGCACTTTTCTCATTTCACTGCTTTCCTATATTGATAGGAATAACAAGCGAAAATAAATAAGCCTACCTTGCTAACTTGACCGGTTATAGGTAGGCTTATTGCCAACTTTGGAGGCTAACCACTTTGTGGGCGGCTGCTCCTTTTCTATAATATAACATATCTGAATCTGGAAATCAACATTTTTTTGAAATCATGGAAGATTATACGGCTTGCAAAACCCATACTATATTCAAGGATGATTCCTTACAGGTTCAAAACATAACTGCCATCAGTAAAGGTATTTATCAAAATCCATCATTTCTTTTTAAGCAGGTAATGACACTTGCCTGTATATATTCTGCATTGATGAACAAACACTTTCCCCTAGCTTCCTGTCGCTCATTCTTTGCCTTATAATCGTATATAAAGATAGGAAACACCGTCGGTAAGATGCTCGAGTTCACCATTGAATGGGTCAAATATGTTGTTTGATACAATAAAAATAATCTTAACGCCACACTCCCTGCATATGGTCTGCAAATAACCGTCTACCTCTGTTGAACGACACAGCCTGCTCTCGTCTTTGGCAATGATATATTGGATATCCCCTTGCATTACTCTTTCAATCATTACACTGAACTCAGGGCACCTGTTCGTTGCACCGCTGATACCGTTGTTTACATATTTTCCTTGTCGGGCAATCATAATGTTGAAATGATAAAAACATGGAAAATTCTATTATTTCTCACATATATATCCTATCACTAAAGTCTCAAAGATTCTCTATTTATTCCTTTATCATTTAAAATTCTTAAAATTTCCTCTTTATCCTGATACGGAATAACAATCTTATCAATAAATCTCGATGTGGATATCGTTGGTGGAATATCAGTCAATTCATTTGTGATAGTCACTAAAGGGATGTTTCTACTCATAGCACGAGTATCTCTCCCCACTGTTTTATTGCCTTGAACAAAAAACACCCCCTCCTGGCTATACATACGCAAATTCGACTCTCTTAAATTTTCCATTTCTTCTTTTGTTGGTGCAATCATAAAACCATGTTCTGCCCATGATAATATCCTTAGAGCCAATTTTTCACATTCCACTGAAGTATACTCATGATATTTGCCTGAAAATGAATTTACAAATTCATCTACTTTCATTGCTTTCTCAAGTTTTGCTATTTCCATTATAAGCTTAACATCACAAATATCACAACGTCTCCCGAAATATGAACAACAATAAACCACTCCATCTTCATTCATGTGCTTTTCGCTTGCGCAAGCGAAATACAAAGCCACATCTTTGCTGGTGGTAAAGTCTAATAATCTGGTAGGTTTTCCATAATGCTGCATGTATGCAATATTTTCAAATACCGAATAATTTTCATTCCAAACTGCATTCTTTAAAAATATATCATTATCATTTATCTTTTTTACTCCGTTTTCTTTCTCCTTTTCTATTTCTCGCTGAAGCGTTGATTTCAAAGCCCAGTTACTTGATTGACCTCTATAAAACACATCAAGATTATGATTTGCTGCTTTCGCTTCCCTATAGTATTGATTGCATCTCTCAATAATACTTTTATATTCCATTTTTCATCTCCGTTTTTTACAATCTCTTAATGTATTATACACATCAATTATAAAGCTTTTTAGTTTTCATATCCAACTTATTTACTAATTTAACACACATTCACATATGTTGAAAACACCAAATCCGTCAGATTATATCATATTAAAATGCCTAAACGCCTCCATAATCGCTTTCTCTTTCTCTAGCGGACATTTCGGCACACGGCTTTTTTCTTCGCCCATATTATAATTCAGACGCTTCTCCAAACCGCATTTGTCTTTTATCTGTGCCACATACAGCGATGATACCTTTAGACCATACTCTGATTTTATCCACTCTTTGATTTCCGTATAGGTCGCACATCCCTTTACGTCTTTCAAAAATTCGTTATCTTTCGGCTCATAATCGTCGTATGCATACACGATATTTTTTGTGTTACTATTTCCTACCCAAAAGGACACACGTCTCAGAATGGCTCAAGAGGACAGAAAGTACGTCAAATGGCTCCTCGGTCTGTCCAACTTAATCCACTACCAATTTTACATTTCTATTGCAAACGAGAATATTTCAACAGATTTTTATTCTCTTGGTTATTTGTGCAAATATATCATGAATAACTAATAAACCTTAAAGTAAAATATCCATATAAAATTTTCTCTGCTTTAATTAAATATTTTTTTATTAAACAAGCCAAATAATACAATTGCTGTATACTCGCAAATGAATGATTTCCATCAATTATATTTATATTATTCAATGGTAATTTTTCTTTAATACATTTATTACGCCATTCTTCTGCATTAATATTAGAATCATCTTTTGCAAGAATAAAATATATTTTATTCTTGATACTTTCTAATTCCCGAATATGCTCTAACAAAGCAAGGCTTTTCAGTTTTTCTAAAAGTTCCTTACTCATTTTGCAACCCTTATAGTAAGGATTAGAAAACTCAAAATTTTCCTCCTTCAGATTACCCCAAACCACTTCCTTTAATTTTTCATCAAAAGCATTATCATACAAATTAAATATTGGCGTAACAAATATTATTGCTCTTATATCTTGTAGTTTATGGAAATGTTCACACAACAACAACGATGAAACACTGCTACAAACTATTATTGTTTCTGTGAAATCATTTGTTATTATAAATTCATTTAGAATGCTTTTTCAAAGCATCAAAATCTTTTTTGAAGTTAGGCACTGAATTCCAGAGCCATAATTATGGTGCAATGGTAAGCCATACAGCCATTGTATTTACAAGATATATCATTCTGGAATGGATCCGCAGGAACCAGAATGACCAGAAAACATACGGCGAACTGTTTTTCATATTCTGTGAAGATATCCGGAATATGGATCTGACGGATGCAATGCAGAGCCTGATGGCTCTGTTTGTGGAGCATATATCCACACTATCCGCAGATATCTCACCTATATTAAAAAGTAAAGTAACCGAGTGGATTGTTTCTCAAACCACATTTATTCAAGCTTTATTCGGAAATATCTGCTGGGAAAGTTGAGTTAATTAATTTTTGTGCAATTTTCAAATTAGCATTTATAGCTTTATACTGACTTATATCAAGTTAAATAATCAAAAGGTAATCCAATTTCATTAATTACATAAACAGTGCCCACACTTACAACCAACCGAGTTGACTCTTTTCTCTGAATACTCTCTGTCTTTGCCATCAGCCCTAGGCTTATTGAATAATTATTTCCATTTGTGTCAGCTACTATAATAGATGCCACGAAATCTTCATTTTTAACATTAAACCATATATCCTTATCAAAAAGACAAAATCTTTCATTTTTATCAAGCAAAAAAGGCTTCTTAAACTTCATAAAGGTATTATCTATCTCCATACCTTTAACTACACAAATTGCATTCTCCGAGTTTTTAATAATACAACCTTTAAATGAAAAAATTTTTTTCAGATTAATATCATTAATAATGATTGTAGATTCATTTTCGCTTGCAGTAACAAAAGATGAAAAAATATTATCATTTATTTCCAAATCAGTTACTCTGATTTTTTTCATGGAAATATCAGCATCATTTGGATTTTGAATCAAAATAAGATAAGGTTTACTTTTATTTTTCTCATCATCTTTTCGAACTTGTTCTTCTCTCCTAAGGAACTGTCGTGAAATAATTTGTATATTTTTGGAATCTATGTTAATATATGTCA
>NZ_SRYA01000165.1 GCF_004793545.1 Petralouisia muris
AAAAAGGAACCTTTTACAATTCAAATGTAAAAGATTCCTTAAGTTAATGACATTGTGTATTTACTGGATTTGTTCTAACTTTAGTCTTATTTTACCGTAAGCATCTCCCTCTCGGATTCCGCACCAGTAAAGCATTTCAAAAGCATAAAAGGAAACTGGCTTGTCCATCATTTCATCCGCAAACTTCTTATATTCCTCTTTTGTCCAGAACAGCATTTCCTTGTGTTCCTCGCTCCCCATATTCCCCGCCTTTGCCGCAGGGTTGGAGCGGAGGTCATAATAGCGCACCGCATGGTTGAAGATAGCGGAAAGCTGGTTGTGGACGGTTTTCAGATACGTCTGCGAATAGGGATTGCGTTTTTCGTCACGGTAGGCAAGCAGCTCATTCTGCCATGCAATGATTTCCTTTGTGCCAATCTCGCTAATCTTCATTTTTCCGAAGTACGGGAGAATCTTCGTCCGAATGATATGCTCCTTTGTCAGCCAAGTGTTTTCTTTCAGTCGGTTCTTGACATCATTCGCATAAAGATCCGTAAAGGCTTCAAAGTCCATATCAAGGTCAGCAGAATTTTGTAACTGGAACTTCCGTTCCCACTCCTGCGCTTCACGTTTTGTAGCAAATCCACGCTTACACTTCTGTTTACGCTCCCCTTTCCAGTTTACATACCTTGCCATCACATACCATGTGCCGTTGCCCTCGTTCTTAAATACTGGCATTTACTCCATCTCCTTTCCTTGTTTTTCTCCTGCCCCGTAAAACCTTTCTTGAAAATATTGGCGGTTGACATGCCCCGCAATCGTGATAAACCCCTGCTCCTTCAGCTCGTCATTTAATTTCTTGATGAGCTTGTAAGCGTAAGGCTTTGATACGGAAAGCTCCTGCGCCACCTCATCCACACGGATAAATTTGTTGTCCATACAACCTCTCCTTTCCTTATTGCCGCCCATTACTCTGGGCATATATGTATGCCCTTGCGTCGTTTTTTATTAAGTGTTTTTGCTTAATTCATAATGCTAAACATTTTTGCTACTGCCAATAGGTTTGTAAGAAAATATTAAACTTTTTTGTTTCTCTTATGCTTGACTTTTTCTAAACATATATGCTATACTCCTTATAAACATACCCGCAGGGCATACCGCAACACTTGCCCTTCGGGCGGGCAGACTTCGTCTGACAAAGTATAAGAACAAGGAGTGAAACACTATGGCGATTGGCGAAAGAATACATTTTTTCCGCATCATGCGGGGAATGACACAGAAATACCTTGGTATGCTTGTCGGTTTTTCCGAAAAATCAGCGGATGTGCGTCTGGCACAATACGAAACTGGCTCACGCAAGCCAAAGGCAGACTTGACAGCTGCACTGGCGCAGGCTCTTGACGTTGTACCACAAGCTCTGGACATACCCAACATTGACAGCTACATCGGGCTTATGCACACCTTATTTACCCTTGAAGACATTTACGGTCTTACTATCAGTGAAACAGACGGTGAAGTCTGCTTAAAAGTCAGCAAAGACAAAAGCAAGGATGCCGCCGAATTGCTGAAAATGCTCTGCACTTGGAAAGAGCAGGCGGACAAACTCTCTGCTGAGGAAATCAGCAGGGAAGATTACGACCAGTGGCGGTACAATTATCCGAAGTTTGACACCACGCAGCATTGGGCAAAAGTCCCCTCTAAGGAATTGAGCGATGCCTTAGTTGAAACGTTCAAAGACATGCTGCCAGACTAACCAAGCCAGATTGGAAGGTGTAAAAACGTGATTATCAGAGAATACCGCCCCTCGGACTGTAAATACTTAGCGGAGCTGTTTTATCAGACTGTCCATTCCATAAATGCCAAAGACTATATAGACGAACAGTTAAACGTCTGGGCAACTGGCAATGTAAACATAAATGAATGGAATCAATCATTATCCGAGCATTTTACGCTTGTCGCCATAAAAGGCGACATCATAGCAGGGTTTGGCGATATTGACAGGACAGGATACCTAGACAGGCTGTATATCCACAAGGACTATCAACGCCAAGGGATTGCCACCACAATCTGCAATAAACTGGAACGCACTTTTGGGACAAGCAAAATAACCACATATGCTTCCATCACCGCAAAACCGTTTTTTCTTCACAGGGGATATAACATAATTAAGGAACAGCAGGTAATCAGGTCAAATATCCCCTTGACGAATTACATTATGGAAAAACTGCTTTAACTATCCCCCATTCACCATTAAAAGCACGACAAAATGCCCTTAGCCATGAGTTCCTACCCACAGCTAAGGGCGTTATAATATGGATTTTTACAATCATCTAAACCTCTTGCAAATCATTCTACCACCTCTAAACCACTTGATAGTAAGAATAATCGCACTCAAACGACTGTTATCAATTTGTTATCAAAAGACCTTTCCAAAGTCCGCAAACCCGCATAAACACTGGGTTCTTTCGTCTTTTCATCTTACTCGTACTCGTTTCCCAGTTTCTAGCATAAGATACTTTTATATCTTTTTTGTCCATTTATTTACTTATATTACACGGATTTTCTTATCTTATTTTTCGTTTCCAATTTTTTTAGAAGCAAAATAGAAGCAACGTATTTTTAACCTCTACCATTATCTTGCATTTAACAGTTCTTCCATTTTTCCTTGTATATAATCAATATCTGGAAAAATCAGATGAATCCCTCTTCTATACATCGCTATCACTTCCCGTAAATTAACAGTCAATTCCCTGTTCAGTTTGCTGTGTATCATAATAGGGTTATTTTCAATCGTATGTACGTGGTCAAAAAACTTCTTTATAATCGGAAAGGCATTTTGTATTAAAAAAGCATTGTCCCTTCCCGCAAATTTTCCTATGACGATTGTATTGCACTTTCCGTATCTTTTTATCTTCTTTTCCATAATAATTTTATATTTGTCCACCTGGGAACTAATCGGAATCATCCAAAACAATTCTTCATTTTTGTTATCTTGAATTGCTAAAAAATGTGGTCGATAATTTCCGTTCTCTTTATTTCCCATCAAATATTTATCTTGAACAAAATCAAAAAATTCATCTTTGATATGATAAGAGTACCCTTGCTTTATTTCCATCATTTCTCCTTAGAAAAAATCCCCATCAAAAAATGACGGGGATTTTTGAACGAACTATATTACTTATATCCCACCTATATAGCAAGTGGCAAGCATTTACATACCGAATCATTTATACCCCACACCATCGGCAAGTGGCAAAATCACCTGCTATGTTTCTTTTACCCCGTCGCATAGCCAACGGCAAACATTTACCTTTACCCATAGTATAGCAGAACTGCAAGAAATTGCAATCACTTTTTATCAGTTATCACTATCTCTACTGCAATCGGATTTTTCTCAGCCACACTATTTACCTTTTATTATACTCAAAGTTTTCAGAATCACCCTGCAAAAATTTTACTTTTGTTCACTACTCCTTAATCTTTATGAACAATATCAGCCTTTTATTTTTATGGTTTTGCTCCTGCCCGCCCTTATGTCCTCTCCCAAAACAAAGATCGTGCATATTTAAACCCTAGTACATCATAAATTAAATAACTAGTCAAATACATATATGAGTGTTATAATCA
>NZ_SRYA01000166.1 GCF_004793545.1 Petralouisia muris
AAAAAGGAACCTTTTACAATTCAAATGTAAAAGATTCCTTAAGTTAATGACATTGTGATTTCAGGGCGTTTGCAGTAAATGTAAAAACGATAGCGCTGGGTAAATAATTGTATCAATCTGGACACGCAATATGGTGTGAGAGGTCGGAATTTCTCATTTAAAAGAAATTCCTCCTACTCGATTTCTGCATGCCAGCCATAAAAAGGGAAGCAGAGGAACCCAGAAATTTTTTGACAAAGGGCCAGGCTGGCGTGCATACCAATAGTAAGGAAGAAACAACAGAGGTTATTTCAGCGATGCCGGAAATTCCTTGCCGCCGGGCAGTATCAGCTACGAAAGGAAACATGAAAATCATAATTACATATCCAACGAAGGGAGACGCCAGAGAAGCCGAACTTGTGAAAGAAGTGCAGATGATGATGGAAACAATGATTATGCAGCAGATAAAAGAAAATAAGGGTGATGTAAAATAAGTAAAATGCAGAATGAATATATTGTCAGAATGTTATTAAGGGTTTCCACTAAGCGGCAGACAGATGCAGAAGGCGACCTGCCGACTCAGCGGAATCTGGTAAGGAACTATATTGAAAAACAAGCAGGCTGGAAGTTAGATGAAGAGAAACCAGAGTATTTTGAAGGGGGTATCTCCGGGTTTAAGAACTCCGTGTCTGACCGTAAAGCATTACAGGAAATATTAGAGGACGCAAAAAGGGCAGAATTCCATGTTCTGGTGTGTTACAAGGATGACAGGCTGGGCAGACGGGAAGATGAAATTCCGCAGTATATTAAGAAACTTGCGGAATTTGGCGTGTTGGTATATACGGTTAAAGATGGCTGTATCACACCGGAAACCCATGCAGACGATTTGCTGACTTATATCAGATACTGGCACGCCGAGGGAGCCAGCAGGGATACGGGACTGCGGGTAAAGGATGCAGCGATAGAGCTGGTAAAACAGGGAAGAAATCAAGGGGGCAATGCGCCTTTTGGCTATGAATTGGTTTATTCGGGAGAACTCAGCAAACACAAAAGGGCATTAAAGAAGAAAGTAATTGTGCCACAGGCAGCAGAAGTTGTCCGCTTTATGTATGATTTGGCATTAAGCCATGGATACGGAGCCTATAAGATTACGAAACAACTGAACAAGGATGAAGCGGTGCGCGCCATGTCTCCAAATGGAAAGGAATGGAAGGCTGTTACAGTCAGCGACATTTTAAAGAATCCCATATACACAGGGTATGAAGCATATAACAGGCGCATCCATGAAGGGGAACATTATAAAAAACTGGACAGGGAACATTGGGTATTGTCTGAGGAACATAAAGAAGAACTGGCAATTATCGACCTGGACACATGGGAAAAAGTGCAGAGAATACGGGAAAGCCGCAAAGAAAAGTATCAGGGGGAAAGAGAACAGGAAGAAAACGTGCCGATATGCACCACAGGCGTCCTTGCGCTGCTGGACGTGGCATACTGCGGATGCTGTGGGCGCAAGCTGACCAATGGAAGCAAATATAATTACTGGCAAACTAAGGCAAAAGAAAAAAGAAGCAGCATTGTGGGATATTACCGCTGTCAGACAAAACATCAGGGAGGCTCCTGCAATGGAAAAGGTTTATACAGGGCAGACAGCACAGAACCGATGGTTTTTGATTATATAAAAGACTATCTGGAATTCCTGGAGGATAATGGAGCGGTTGTAGAAAAAATTAAGGAGACCAGCAAAAAGCAGAAACGCCTGAAAAAAGAGAAAATCCAGAAACTGGAACAGAGCCTGACAGAAATACAGAAGGATATTGACACACTCAAAGGCAATCTGCCCAAAGTATTGAGAGGGGAAATGAAGCTCCCGCCAGAATTGTTCTATGAGCAGATTGAGGAAAAAGAACACAAAATGCAGCAGGCGCAGGAGAAACTAATAGATTTAAAAGCGGTAAAAGAAAAGGAAAATCGGGAGGATTTAGAACTGGAATATTTCATTGCCCAGGTGCCAAAGTGGAGAGACGCTTTCGACCATGCGGAAGTCTCTGCAAAGAGAATGGTAATTAATAAGCTGATAAGAAGAATTGACATAAAAGAAAATGAAATTTCCATTGAGTTCCGGGTAAATCTGGATGAATTTTTATCCCGAAAAACTATATACCAAAGGGTACCGGAACAAGGGGTATGATTTCACCATCACCTCATCCACTGCATACGACCACAAATGGGTCTACGGAAGGAATTATTTTGCCAGCATCTCCCGGGTTGTGGATGAGATGTTTACAAATTTCCTTTCCAGGCCCAATGTGAAGCAGCCCATCCTAACCCAGTACTGCGACGGGCAGCGTGTAACCTGCCCAAACTGGCTCAGCCAATGGGGTTCTAAGTATCTGGGGGATCAGAACTACAGCGCCATAGAAATCCTCCGTTATTATTATGGAAGCAATATGTACATCAACGAAGCGGAAGAGATTTCTGGTATTCCTGCATCCTGGCCCCGTGAAAACCTGCAGATTGGTTCCAGTGGTGAAAAGGTGCGCCAGATGCAGGAGCAGTTAAACCGCATCGCCCAGGTCTATACCTCCATTCCCAGAATTACAGCGGACGGTTCCTTTGGGCCTGCAACAGAGACGGCTGTCCGACGGTTTCAGTCGGTGTTCGGCCTGCCCCAGACCGGGGTAGTGGATTATCCTACCTGGTATAAAATTTCGGAAATTTATGTGGGCGTTACCAGGATTGCAGAACTGGTATAGGTTATGCAGAATATTTTTCGGAGCGCACTGCTTTACAAAGGCAGTTCTGCATTTCCTTTCCGTTCCTGCTTGCGAAACAAGAGGAGCGGCGCTATTGACAAATACTGGAAAAGAAGGTACAGTAGAACCACAATATGAAACCGTCAAGATACAGAGAGGAGAAACGAATGGCAGATTTGAAAGGAACCAAAACGGAGAAGAACTTAGAAGCGGCGTTTGCCGGAGAATCTATGGCAAGGAATAAGTACACTTACTTTGCAAGCAAGGCCAAAAAAGACGGATATGTGCAGATTGCCAGCATATTTGAAGAGACAGCGGCAAATGAGAAAGAACATGCGAAAATGTGGTATAAATTATTAAACGGCGGCGTGGGCACCACAGAAGAGAATTTGAAGGCTGCCGCTGACGGAGAGAATTTTGAGTGGACCGATATGTATGTTCAATTTGCAAAAGAAGCAAGAGAAGAAGGATTTGATGATATTGCAGAACTGTTTGAAGGCGTGGCTCAGATAGAGAAAGAGCACGAAGAAAGATACCGTAAGCTTCTTGATAACGTGACTGGCAAGAAGGTATTTTCCAAAGATGGAGATGTGATCTGGCAGTGCAGCAACTGCGGTCATATTTGTGTTGGAAAGGAAGCGCCGGAGCAATGTCCGGTGTGCGCCCATCCCCAGTCTTATTTCCAGGTGAAGGCGGAAAACTATTAAGAGCGAATCGTAGATATTAAGACTATAATATATGATTAGGCCATCATTGATAAGGGCTGTCGGAAAATAGCGGATTTTCCGACAGTTTTTTTACTTTATAGGAAATTGCGATTTTTGAGGAGAGAAAAAGAACAAGAGTTTACCGAAC
>NZ_SRYA01000167.1 GCF_004793545.1 Petralouisia muris
TTCATTTGAGCCTATTTTTTTCAGCTCGTTTTTTCATAGATTACTTGACACTACCTAATAGGGCAAAAAAATAACAAGTCATATAAAATGGCTTGTCATTTTCCGTTTACTGTTATTTTGTTTGGATTTCGTCTCTGTCCGTCTCCCTTAATATCCCCGGCGGAACCTGCATGTCTCAATTCCGACTGACGGATAAAGGGAAAACGGGCATTTTTCATTTGTATCAGAAGCCTTACAGGTCATATGTCAGTAAGGAATACCCCTCACCGTCTGCCTGCCATAACTCCGACCATTGTGAGTACCACCCTCGCAACCAGTGCAAGCAGCAACAGGAACAGTTTTGCTATCCCAAGTACCAGTTTCAGGAGCATCAGAACCGCCTGCAATATCCATTTTAATATGGTCAGCAGTACCGTTGCCGTCTTTCTCAAAACCATTCCCACCATAGATCTTTCCCCCATCCTCTACCGCAATCCTTACCTTGTACTGATCCCTCCGTTTAACCGCATCCTGCACAATGCCCTCATGCCTGCGGGTATTAAGGATTACCATATCAACAACGAACGGGGTTACGGATTTTATATTTCTGTATTCAGCCCTTCCAATACCAAGTGTACCTTCCGGCGCTGCCTGTTGTCAAGTTCAAGACATAATCCGGCACAATCCTGCATAATCCGGCATCGGTGTGTCCCTATCTGTAACAGCGGAACTCATAAAATTCTGTCCCGTTAAGGCTGCACACCCCTGTATATTCGATATAAAATACAGGCTCCGTTTCAAGCATCATCATCCCTGCAATGTAATCCGCTATCCCGTCCTCGCTTCCGAGTTTCCTCCCGGACGTGGTTGACGCTGCATTCAGGTCTGTTTCTACAAAAACGCTGTAATAGCCCAGTCCGTCATATGGATAATAGGAATGGTATTCTTCCTGCGTTATCTTCCCCTCTGCCAGCAGGCTTGCAAGGTTATCCGTGGTAGTTATCATCCCACCCGCCTGACACTTTGCAACTGCCTGACTGCATACAGATACGGGATCGTATGGCAATATGGTCACTGTCTGTTCCTGCTGCTTTGTTTCCTCCGGTTCTGTCTGCTCCTGCTGCCCTGTTTCCCCCGGCTTTGTTTCTTCCGGCTTTGCTTCACACTCCGGCTTTGTTTCTTCCTGTTTTTGCACATCTGCACTGCTTTGTGCGGGTTCTGTTTCCCCTTTCCGCTCCGGCTGACTCACTGTCTTTGGTTCGGGTGTTTCCGCTACCCCCTTATCCTCCTTTTCCTGCCCCAGTTCTTTTGCCATTTCCTCTGCGGTCTGCTCTTTTCCGGTGTCCCCGTTTTGTGCCTGATACGCAGCAGTGACTTCTTTATTCTCCGTCATATCCGGTTCCACAACGTCCACTACTGTTTCAGCCGCTTCCGGCTCCATATCAGGTACAGCATTGTCCGTACTTCCACATCCGGCAGCAAGCATGACAGTTACGGATAAAATCAGGAATAATCTCTTTTTCATATGAATCACCTTTCCTTTCCCCATAAGGGGAAGGAAGGCTGTGTCCGTGTACCGCTGTCCTGTCCCTTATGGGAGTTTACACGGGACACATATCTATTCAGGTCTGTCCCGTATTCTGTGCATTGTTTCCTCCTATGAAGCTACTGCATCCTGCTCCGGTATGCAAGCATTCTTTTCAGTCTCTTGTTCTTTGCATATGCCTTGTAAAATTTCAGCATCCACATGTCTCCCACCTCCTTTTCCGTCCCCGCCCTTTCTTCGGGGACAGGGGCTTCCCTCCCGGCATCACATTCATCCAGCAGCCCCTCCACACTCTGTAAAACCACACCATCAATATCCCCGCCATTTTTCAGGAATTTTGCAGCTTCCATCATTTCCCACGGATAAAGGCAGTGTTTAACAGCCAGTCCGCAGATCAGTTCCGCAGGCTTCTCCCCATATTCCTGTCTTACCCTGCAAATCCCCTTGTAAATCGCATCCAGCCATTTTCCTATGGCAGCATCTTTGTCAGATACCAGTGCAAAATCGGGGGACTGCCCCATTTCAATACATTCCTCCGCAAAGGAAAACCAGTGTTTCACGGCTTCCCTGCCGCTTTCAGGGCACAGCCTGATTAAAGATTCTTCAAAAGTTTTCTTATCCATTTTTACTCCTTTCATCGTCTGCCAACCGAAACGCCTATCATGGTCAGCACAATCCTCATAACAAGGGAAAGCAGCAGCAGGAACAGCTTTGCTATCCCAAGCACCAGTTTCAATGCCACAAGCGCCGCCTGTAATATCCACTTCAATATGGTAAGCAGTACCACCCCGGTCTTTCTTAAAACCATTCCTGCCATAAAACATTCCTCCTATCCCCAGTTGTCAACCAACTCCATCATGGTTGGATCTTCGGGTTCCTCTGTAATACTGGCTGCTGTTTCCTTTACCACGGTTTCCATGACCATCCTTCCCATGCCGCCCTCCGCCACCCTTGCCGCCCCGCCTCCGAGGGCAGCGCCGAGCAGCATGATAATTTCATTCTTAACATCATTCTTTAGTTCTTCACGGATACCATCCAGGTCACTCCTTGAAATGTATTCCTCTTTCTTCTGTCCTCCTGTCTCCCTCAACAGGTTTTCTTCCCCAAAGCTGTTTGCATAGAAGTCTATGGCATCCGTTATGAACTGGTTTACAGACTTATGAATGTCCGTATTCAGTTCCGCAAGCACCCTGTTTACCCTGCGCTGCTGTTCATTGTCAAGATTGAGGCGGTAACTTCGGAAAACAATATTCGACTTTGCCATATGCCCCACTCCTATCCTATCTGGTCACGATGCTTTGCAAGGAAAACCCTGCCAAGCTGTTCATACCCCTTTGCATTTGCTTTGATGTCCTCAATGTACCGGATATTCCCGCTGTCATGTGAACCGAACAGCCTCATGACTGCCGCTCCGCCGCCTACAAACACAATCGGTATCACATCAAGGTTGTAACCGTGTTCTTTCAGGGTATTGTAGACTTTCTGTGCAAAATCACGCAGGCAGTCCTTTACGATGTTCATGTACTTATCCGGCAGTGCCGCCTCTCCGGTAGCCATGACCTGCTGTATCACGTTTTCCTCAAGTTCCTGCCCGATCTGCCTGTTACATTCCTCATTGATTATTCTCATGCAGCGGATAAGTCCCTGCTGGCTTGTGATACATTCCGCCTCATTCGGCTTGCCGTTCTCTATCGGCATGATGTCAATGGTCCAGCTCCCTATATCCACCACTACCACACGCCCCGGCAAAGTCCTCAACTGCTCTGCAACTGCCGCATAGCATTGTGGGAATACGGACACCCTTGCTATCCTTGCCGTGTACTTCTCTTTCTCAAAGCGGAAAGCGACTTCTTTCTTCTTTGACAGGTAATCAATGAAGTCCTGCTTCTCTGCACCGAACCTTGTCAGGGGAAGTCCTACCGATAAAAGGACATCCGCATTTCTCATTCCCCGTCTGTTCAGTTCCTTTGCGACTGCCGCAAGGGTAAGCAGATAGAAGTTGTCATTCT
>NZ_SRYA01000168.1 GCF_004793545.1 Petralouisia muris
TCCCGCACCAGTATATCGCTTTTCTCCAAAAACTCCTCTATGGTAAAAAATCCCAGCCGCGACAGCAATTCCTGGACAAAAGGATTTTCCAGGGGCGTCTGATATTCAGCTTCTTCCCCGTAACGCTCCACATTTTTTCTTCCTTCTTCTTTTTCTATGAGAATTTTCGGCCCGCCCACACAGCCGCCCACACAGCCCATGCCTTCAAAAAAGTTCGCCTTTGTCTCTCCCTTTTTCAGCCGTTCAATCATTGCCCGGCAGGCGGGAACTCCGTCTGCCTGTTCTGCACGAACCTCAATTTTCCGTTTGGGGTTCAACTGCTTTACCGTGGCTTTCACTGCCTCGCTGACGCCTCCTGTCCTGGCGTAAATCCGCCCGGCCCGTGAGGAATGCTCCTTCTCATCCTCACCCAATTCTTCTGGATGGATATCCGCCGCCTCAAACATATCCTGCACCTCCTGAAAGGTCAGCACATAATCCACCGCATCTGCAATATCCGGTTCCCTGGCTTCCTTTTTCTTCGCCATACAAGGGCCCACAAACACCGTGACAGCCTCTGGATGCAGCTTTTTTACCACCCGTCCTGCTGCAATCATAGGAGACACCGCACCAGGCACATGGGGCATCAGGTCCTGATAAACCTTCCGTATCATTGCAATCCAGACCGGGCAGCAGCAGCTGGTAAGCTGATAATCCTGCTCCTCCTGAATATTTGCGTCAAATTCCAGCGCTTCCTTCAGCGTTAGAATATCTGCAAAAACTGCCACCTCAATCAAACCCTGAAATCCCATGGCCTTAAAGGCCGCCCGCAGTTTCCCGGTGGTAACCTCTCTGCCGAACTGCCCCAAGAAAGCCGGAGCCACAAGGGCATACACTTCCCGCTCCTTGTCCCGGACAGCCCGAAGCACCGGAACCACATCCTTATTGGCTGCAAGCTTCTCCAGTCTGCAAGCTTCCACGCAGGCTCCGCAGCCAATGCATTTCTCTTTATTGATATGGACTTTTCCCGTTTCATCCTGTTCAAATGCATCAAAGATACAACTGTTTTCACAGGCTCTTTCATAGGCGCACTGCTGGCACTCTTCTGCAAATATGACAGGCGCGTGACGCTCCGGGTGAAGCAGGCAGTCCATATGATACGGATCATAATCCTCCTCCAATATGCGTCCCTGGCCTGCCTCCTGCTCCAGTATGTCCAGATACAATTGGTGAAATGTTTTCATTGCCAAACCTCATTTCTGTTTTTCCATAGTATTGCCAGAAATTACAAAAAAACTCTGAAAATGAAGAAATAAATTTTCTCTGCATCTGCAGTCAGGCATTTCCCACAGCCTGCGAAAACATTCTGATATCATGAGGATTCCTGCTGCCAACAGGATTCAGGCATAATGATACTTCTTCCGATTTACAATCAAAAACATTCCCGTAACAGCCAATGCCAGAATCTCCGCTGCGCCGATTGCCAGCCAGATGCCGTCAATTCCCAGAAATACTGGCAGTGCCAGCACCATTACAATCTGAAACAGCAGCGTCCGCAGAAATGAAATCGCCGCTGAAACCAATCCGTTTCCAAGAGCCGTAAAAAATGCCGATCCCCATACATTCAGCCCCATGGCCGCAAATGCAAGGGCGTACAACCGGAACCCGTGACAGGTCATGGCAAACAATTCCGCATCATAGTTGGCAAAAATGGACACCAGAGGCACCGTCAGAATCTCCGCCAAGGTTGTCATTAAAATCCCTGCCCCGCCCATTAAAACCATGCTTTTGCGCCGCAGGCTTTTCAATTCTTCATGATTGCCTGCCCCGTAATGGTAGCCCACCACCGGGCTGCTTCCGATGGCGTATCCCAAGTAAATCGCCATAAATGCAAAATTGACGTACATAATAATTCCGTAAGCTGCAATCCCATTTTCCCCTGCCAGCTTCATAAGCTGAAAGTTATACAGGATATTTATGACAGAAGCGGAAAGATTGGTCACCATTTCTGAAGAACCATTTCCGAAAGTTTTTAAAATGATCTGCATTTCCAGTTTCGTTCCCGTCAGTTTCAGCAAGCTGTCATTATTCCCTGCAAAATAAAAGAGCGGGAAAATTCCGCCTACCACTTGACCGATTCCTGTGGCAAAAGCAGCCCCCGCAAGCCCCCAGCCAAAAACCGCAATAAACAGATATTCCAGCGCCACATTGGTAATCCCTGCGGCGAGGGACATCTTAAGGCTCAGCCCCGGCTTTTCCGCCGTCACAAAGAAACTCTGGAACACATTCTGCAGCACGAAAGGCGTCAGAGCCACAATCAGGCACCTGCAGTAAAGGACGCTGCCTTCTAACAATTCCCCACTGGCTCCCAGGGCTATGGAAATAGGCCGTGCAAACACAAAGCCAATGACAGACAGCGCAAGGCTTAATCCAATGGAAAAGTACACTAACATGGAAAAATACCGATTCGCTTCCTCCCGTTTTCCTTCCCCTAAAGTCTTAGACACTACTGCGCTTCCCCCTGTCCCTATCATAATTCCAACTGTACCGAAGGCCATACACACCGGAAACACCAGGTTCAGCGCCGCAAAAGGCGTCTTGCCCACATAATTTGACACGAAAAAGCCATCTACAATACTGTAGAAAGAAGTGCAAATCATCATCAATATAGGCGATATCACAAAACGCAGCAATCTCCGATAAGTAAAATGATCTGATAATTGTATTCTCATAATCTCCTCCTTACTAAGCATTTCGTACCATATCAACATTCTTCCGCTTTTTTTCTAAGTTTCCCCACATATTTTCCCATCAATTTCAACATTTCCCGACACTCCCGGGGAGACATTTCTTCAAATACAGATTGCTCCATTTCCATCACCGGAAAAATCTTTTCCTTCACAAGCCGCTTCCCCTCTTCTGTCAGGAAAATCTCTTTCTCCCTGCCTTTGCCGGAATCCAAAAACAGACAGCCCTGCGCCTTTAAGTTCTGAATAGAAGAATTGACGGTCTGCCTGCTTAAAGAACACCAGGCTGCGATATCCTTCTGCAGACACCCTTCTCCCAATTCCATGATGGCATACAAAATAACAAATGCGCTGTCGGACATTCCCAACCTAACTGCTAATTCATGGTAAATTTGATCCAGTTCCCGGTAAAAACGGTTAAATTCCTTTAAATATTTTCCCTGTTCATATTTCATAAGCGCCCTCCTTAATCCGAAATCAGACAATCGACAGTATAATCCGATTTCATATTAATGTCAAGGGTTTCTGTTCAAATTTTTATGCTGAAAATCATTTGTTATGGGGTTGACTCTCACACTATGGTATACTCTATACTATGATTGAGCTCAAGAAGACACATATATGTGAGGTGGAACTAATGTTAAAGATAGGAGATTTTTCAAAACTGTCAAGAATCAGCATCCGTATGCTTCGGCATTATGATGAAATAGGAATCCTTCATCCAAAGCATGTGAATGATTTTACAGGATACCGATATTACAGTGAATCACAGCTTCCGCTGGCAGGACGGATACAGACATTAAA
>NZ_SRYA01000169.1 GCF_004793545.1 Petralouisia muris
AATAAGCCTTATTCTAACAGAAATATTATTCTACAACAATCCCACAAAGCCTGTAACTTTGTGGGATTTTATGTTTTTTTTAGAATAATAATAGGCATTGTCCTTCTGTTTGTTATGATAAAACAAAAAGGAGGATTTTTTATGCAACCAGTACATCCGGTTTTTACCAAACTTAATAAGCAGCTTTGCTGTCTGCTTGAAAAGCATGCTTATAAACCATCCACAATCAGAACATATGAACGCAATCTCCAATTGATTGAAGATTATCTGTTACAGCGGGAAACCGACTACTGCCCTGATATTGGCAATGATTTCTCCCTTGAATATGTATCCCTTAATGCTGCTGTACAATCTCGTTGCACCAGTATGAAACGAACCATCCGTAGATTGAATGACTGTTATTATGGGAAAGGGATTGTCCTGATGCCACAAAGGGAAAGGGAATTTCTGCCGAATGACTTTGAGATGGCGTTAAGCCAGTATTCCATTCGGTGTGCAGAAAACGGCAACGCCCCATCAACCATTAAGAAAAAGATGTACGCTTTACAATGCTTTTTTCAGAACCTCGTTTCTATGGGATGTGAATCAGTATCAGGGCTCAACCGCACGTTTGTATCAAGGGCCTGCCTTATGGCAAGCGATCAGAATCATTGGCTGACAATCAAAGGGCTTCTGTCCTTCCTTTCGGAACATGGGGAAACAGACAGGGATTATTCCTGCATCGTCCCAAGCCGTCGCAGAAGTTTTCACCTGCCGAGCACTTACAGCAGGGAAGAAATCCTGAAAACCAGACAGGCAATTGACACATCGTCCCCAAAGGGAAAAAGGGATCTGTGCATGTTCCTTATGGCCTCCTGGCTTGGTATGCGGTCCATCGACATTGCAAGGATAACGTTTGAAAGCTTGGACTTTCAGAAAGACAGCATCCATTTCGTGCAGCAAAAAACTCAAGAGCCGATTTCTCTCCCAATGCCAGAAGAGCTTAGGACAGCAATACTGGATTACATGAACAGCGGAAGACCAGAATCTGGCGAACCGTTTCTGTTCCTGCGTTCACTTGCCCCGTATTCGCCCCTTGATCCCTCAGCCGTCAGTATTTCCGTGGGGAAATATTTAAAGAAAGCAGGCATTAACACAGCTGGCAGGAAACATGGAGCGCACAGCCTCCGTTCTTCCCTTGCAACCTCACTGATAAACAATGGAATGACATATGAGGAGACAAGGAGGGTTCTTGGTCACACGCAAGCCAATGCAGTCAGACATTACGCCGTGCTTGATGTGGAGCGTTTAAGGCAATGTGCCTGTGCGGTTCCGGAACCAGCCGGTTTCTTTAAGGATTTTTTGGAAGGGAAGGTGGTTTTATAATGTCCAGGTACGAGTTTCAGAGTGTTTTTAAAGAATACATCCCCGACTATATTTCCTTGAGGAAAGCATCCAAAAGCGGACCTACTGTGGCGATTGACAGGCATTATCTGGAAATGTTTGATAATTATTTATACACCGTCCAGGCGGGACAGGATATGGTTACGGAGGGCCTGTTCCATAGTTGGATTCAATCCCTCCCCTTTTCCAGACGCACAGCCGCCTGTGCGGTAAGTTCCGTCCGGATGTTTATGAAATACCTCAGGGGATGCGGTCTGGATGTTTTCATTCCCGACATCCCAAAGTTCACTGAAAGCTACATTCCATACCTTTTTTCAGGAGATGATATCCAACAGATTTTCAGGCTGGCAGATTCCGGGGCGTTTGCCGGGCGAAACCGATTTCTCAAAGCTGAATTCCCAATGCTGCTTCGCCTTCTGCTGGGGTGCGGCCTGCGGATAGGGGAAACGCTGTCAATGAAAGCAGGCGACATTGATTTTGAAAAGGGCGTCATAATAATGAAGCATACCAAGAGGGACCGGCAGCGCTTTGTGCCAATGCATCCGGAACTGACAGGAATTCTTGAACGGTACTGTATTGCTATGGAGATCATTGGCATACCGGACGCATGGGTGTTTCCCGGCATGGATAACAGCAGGCGTCTGAGAGAATGTAACGTTGACGTATGGTTCAGGAAGATGGCAGACATCGCCGGGCTCCCCGTCCCCACAGTCAAAGGCCAGCGGGGCCCCTGTCTGCACTGCTTCCGACATCTTTTTGTGGCGAACTCTTTTAAAAATCTTACATCTGCGGGTTTATGTGCTGACGATGTTTTCCCATACCTGTCAACATATCTTGGACATGAAAGCCTCGCTGAAACTGAAAAATACATGAAATTTCCTTCCGAAATGTTTCAGGACGAACTGGACAGGTTCGGAGAATATACAAGCGGCCTTTTCCCGGAGGTGGACTATGAAGAATGACACAGCGTTTATGCGGATTCTGGAAAGTTACATCGGCACTTACCTGCCAGTTATGAAAGGCGCAGGAAACAATACGATCCTTTCGTATAAATCAGCCTTCCGGCTCCTGATAGAATTCTTGTACGAGAAAAAAGGAATCTGTGCTGACAAGATTTCTTTTGCTGACCTCGATTACAACACTCTGGCAGACTTTTTTAACTGGATTGAATCGGATAGGAAATGCAGCGCATCAACAAAAAACCAACGCCTGTCCGCACTGCTTTCTTTTTCAAAATACGCTCAGAACCAGGATTTCGATGCTGCATGCACTTTTCGGAGCGCACTGTTGAAGATTCCGATGAAAAAGACACAGCACAAAAAACGCTCAGTATTTTCTATAGACGAAGTCGGTATTATCCTCTCTCTTCCCGGCAATGAAACATCTATCGGAAAACGGGATACCGTGCTTTTATCAGTAATGTATGCCTCGGGGGCACGTTCCCAGGAAATATGCGACCTGGTTGTACGGAATATCCACTTTAACGGTCATGGGGCTGTGCTTGACATCAATGGAAAAGGTGGAAAGAGCAGAAAGGTACCGATTCCCCTCCCGTGCAGCAAAATGTTAAAGGAATACATTTCATACAGAAGAATTGCCGGCCAGCCGGACCGCCATGTATTCTCCAGCCAGACACATGAATACATGTCAGTAGCAGGTATTGAAGCCCTTTTTAAAAAGTATATAAGGAAAGCAAAGGAACAGTACCCGTCTTATTTCAGGGAAGATAATTACTCACCCCATACCATGAGGCACACTTGTGCCTCCCACATGCTGGAATCGGGAGTCCCTATAGCTGTTATCAAAAACTTTCTTGGTCATGCATCTATACAGACCACGGAAATTTATGCCGAAATATCCCAAGAAACTGTTAACAAAAAACTAATTGCATGGAATCAGAACTGGCATGCTACACCAGAGAATGGTCTCCCTTTTTCTAATACGGAAGAGAAACAAATGCCATCGTTTTTGAAATAGAAGATTATTATTCTA